>JBAXSK010000013.1:0-36076 GCA_037130765.1 Pseudanabaena sp. ELA607 | reverse complement strand
GCAACTAATGCCGTACCTGATGCTGTGCCATCGGTTTTCCAGAGTTCAACTCCATTAACGCCATCATCAGCGGTGAAGTACATAGTTGTACCAATCACCGTCAAGTTGGCCGGATTAGAGGCTTTATCCCCAAATACATTAGTTCGCAGTAATACCCCACCGGCTTGTTCAACGGCAACCTGAGTACCATCGACCCATACCCAGCCGTGATCATCTTCACTGCGGATCGCGGCAATTTTTTCTGGGGTCAGAGATTCACCTAAAACCAACGCCGCAAATAAATCCCCTTCATCGCCGGGGGTTTCAATGACATTTAACTGTGCATCAATGGCGTGACCGATTTCTTCAAGCAAAACCCGACGGATTAAATATAAGTCTTGGGTTTCCAGCAGTGCTTCTGACAGATAAATCGTGGCGGTATCTTTGCTATATGCCCCCGCCACTTGCAAACCCATCGCGCTACTGCTGAGGACGCGCACCCGAGGCAGAGCAAATTCCCCCTGATGCCATGCCCCGCCTTGCCATTGTTGCCTGAGACGCTCTTGTTTAACGAGATCAGCACTCCCCCCGAAAACCTCAGCCATCACCGTCGCAAATCGTGCCGGATCTTGGGCAAAATGCTGCAAAGTTTGTTTAGTTTGAGCCATAGCCGCCGTAACTATGCCATGATTCTCAGTCACATTTTCCCGACTATGACCCATTACTTGCTGGTGCATCACTTGCTGGCTAATACCATGACTCAGATAATGGCAGTTGATTAGGGCTAATTTTTTGCTTAGTTCTTCTGAGAATAACTCTGAGAATAACAATGCATTAGTCATATTTTTCTCGCAATGGTAGAGGGGATGTTTTGTGTAATGAATCTAGACTAGGCTAAGATTGAACGACCGCAGGCATAAAAAGGCAAACTTAAGAATGGCAAAACAAATGATAATTACAAGCGCAATTACAAGATTATAGGCGTGATTATCAGCACGAAAGCACAGAGTTTCAGATCACATTTATTAACAGGCAAGGGTAGACCGTGTGGGGATTGCAAATCAAGATGTTGCTTAATTTGGCTTAGTTTGGCTCCTGCTAATTGCTTGCCCCACAAATTAAACCCAAATTTAACCGTGACACGCCCACACTGACTATCCCTTATTTTAGTTTGCAGACTATTTTCTCTGATGATTTATAGGGTGTTTTTATTATTTAAGTTGTAACTAAATTAAGTGCCAAGGATTCTACAAATACCGAAACTTTCTAGATGCTAATTAGTATGCATAGTTTACTTAAAATAAAAATTGTATCTGAAGTTACAAGTCAGTGGGACAAAGCGCTTCAGGATCAGCTAGTTGGCTCAGACCCTCAGTTAATACTCATATCCAGTAACCTAATTCATTTCCATTAACCATTTAAACCTATGACATCATGGCAAGTAATCGCGGGGGGAGTCACCGCCGCAAAGGGATTTCGTGCGACAGGTATCACCGCTGGTCTAAAGGCTTCTGGTACGCCGGACATGGCTTTGATTGTCTCGGATACCCCAGCTACAGCGGCAGGGGTTTTGACTACTTCCTGTGTGCGGGCGGCTTGTGTGGACTTTAACCGCAGTGTGTTAGCCGGTGGTGAGTCGGTGCGGGCGATTTTGTGTAATGCGGGTCAAGCTAACGCCTGTACTGGGGATGAAGGTTGGCGCAATGCGGTGGCTTGTGCGGAGCGGGTGCAACAGGCTTTGGGCATTACGGATCAGGTTTTGGTGGCTTCGACGGGGGTAATCGGCAAACAGTTACTCATGGATAAGATGCTTGCCGGTATTGACAAAATTGCTACCGAGGTTTCACCAGAGGGCGGTGATGTAGCGGCGCGGGCGATTATGACTACCGACACTGTGCCTAAAAGTATTGCTTTGACCACGACCATTGACGGTCATACAGTAAATGTGGGTGGTATTGCCAAGGGATCGGGGATGATTCATCCTAATATGGCGACAATGTTATCTTTTGTGACCTGTGATGCTGTAGTGGAGCCGACTTTATGGCAAGCCATGATCAAGCGTGCTGCCGACAATAGTTTTAACCAAGTCACGGTGGACGGTGACACCAGCACTAATGATATGTTATTGGCTTTGTGTAATGGGGCTTCCGGTTTGCCTTTGGTGAGCGATTCCAGTGCCGCCGCAGCAGTACAAATTGAGGCGATGGTGCAGGAAGTTTGTATGCATTTAGCCAAAGCTATGGCGCGGGATGGAGAAGGAGCTACCTGTTTAATTGCGGTAACAGTGACTGGCGCGACCGATGGTAGTGAAGCGCGGCGCATTGCCAAAACTATTGTGGGTTCGTCGTTGGTCAAGTCGGCGGTGTTTGGGCGCGATCCGAACTGGGGACGCATTGCCGCAGCAGCAGGGCGAGCGGGTGTAGATTTCGATCAAACTAAGTTAGATATTCATCTCGGTGAGTTTGTGATGATGACCTCTGGCACACCCCAAACCTATGATCGTCAGGCGGCTAGTGATTATCTCAAGGAAGAGACGGTGACGATTACGGTAAAAGTTGGTGATGGTAATGGTAGTGGTACGGCTTGGGGCTGTGACTTAAGTTACGATTACGTCAAAATTAATGCTGAGTATACGACTTAAAAGCATCGGTTGGAGTCGGGTGCATTTGGGTGCGTTGGGGGGGATGCACTCGACATAATCTTGAAGTGAATGACATTTGAGGGAAGATAATATCTGTCTTAAATTTCGTTACAGCCTATTCCTCAATCATTAAGTATGATTTTGCACCAGAAAGACCGAAAGCTTGAAGTCTAGCTGTGTACTGAGTAAATCAGGCAAGGGCTGTATCTGTCCCTACTCAATCACTTATTTTATGGAGTCACAACCCAAGAAAATTCGTGAATATACAAGATCTGATGGATCAAGTCCTTTTGCTCAATGGCTTGATGGTTTACGTGATCGGGTGGCACAGGCTAAAATAGCAGCTAGACTTAAAAGAGTAATGCTGGGAAATTTAGGCAATTACAGATCTGTTGGTGAGGGTGTATGCGAACTCAAGATCGATTATGGTGGGGGTTATCGGGTTTATTTTGGGCAAGTTGGCTCTGTGGTGGTGCTGTTGCTGTGTGGTGGTGATAAGAGTACGCAGGATCGAGATATTAAGTTAGCTAAGGAGTATTGGAGAGATTATGCAAAGCGTGAAGGTTCCGACTAGTAGAGATTATCAAGAGTATTTAGTTGATTCGCTCAAAGATCCTAAAAGGGCGGCTGGCTATATTACGGCAATTTTGGAGGAGTCCGATCCTGAGCCTGAGTTGTTGGCTTCGGCGCTTGATGATGTGGCTGCGGCTTTGGGTGGTGAGGGCGATCGCCAATGGGTGAAAGATTTTGGTGCAAGTGATAAGAGTCAAGCGGTGTATGAGTTGACGGCGTGGTTGGATAGTTTGGGGCTAAAGTTGACAGTGACAGTTAAACTGAGTTAGCTAAATTTCTTGTAAGATGTTTGTGGTATGTTTTTCGGGTGATTCACATGGAAGTTGTTGCTGAAGATCTTTATACTGTGCAGAAAATTGAGGCGATTTTGAAAAGGCTTTCACCATCAGTTTCCGTCTGTCCGCTACCGTGACGTGTTGGGCAGATGGAGAGAAATAAAATTACTTCATTGGTGGTTTACCTAGCTCTTGAAGTTTTGCATTCAGTTGATCCCTGTAGATCAGTTTAGTAGTGGATAGACACAGCTAATTTGGTGGATTAGAAAAATTCCAAACACTTTGCAAATTAAATTACAAATTAAAGATTAAATCGGGGATCTAGGACATAAACCTTTTGTATGATAAGGTAAATTACAAAGAGTGGTGCAAAATGGATAGTGATGAAGCTTTACAAATTAAAGCTGTGCTAGACGACACGGCAAAGTTTGGCGAGGTTTCAAAAGCTGCGTTCGATTCAGCGGACACAAATGGAAGTGGTGGGATTAGTAAGGACGAAATGACTCTAATAATGAATGAAATTGCTGCGGGCATGGGAGTAAAACCTCCGACAGAGAAAGAGATTGCGGATAAGTTAACACTCCTTGGCATTCATTTAGACCCTTCAGGGGATATAGATTTGGATGGGTTCAGGATCTTTGTCAGATATCTTTTGGAACAGATTTCCAAATAGTAGGAAGGAAAGGGAGACAACAGAAGAGCATCTCACCTTAAAATCTAGGTAACTCACCTTATGCAGAGCGAAGAGATGCCGTCATTCCTAGAGCGTCTAGGGCAGAGGGTTCTATGCAACTTCACTTCTGCGTAAAGTGGGTAAGTAATTTATCGGGACATCTGATACACCACTAGCAGACCAGATAATCACCTTCCAAGAGTTTTGTGATTCATGTCTGCATCTTGTCAAATCGGCAACTCCTGCCTTGTGTTTTATTGGCTAAATATCGATTAATATCAATATAGATGTAAATCGATATTATGAGATTCCAGCCATGACAAGGACAAAACCAATCCGCCAGCTTAGTTTTTTAGATCGCTTTTTGACTCTATGGATTTTTTTAGCTATGGCCGGTGGGGTTGCCATCGGGCATTTTTTCCCAGCCATTGACGGCATGATGAATCAGTTTCAAGTGGGAACGACTAACATTCCCATTGCCATTGGCTTAATTTTGATGATGTATCCGCCATTGGCCAAGGTGCGTTATGAGGAACTTGGTGATGTATTCAAAAATGGCAAAATTTTATTGTTGTCTCTGGTGCAAAATTGGCTGATTGGTCCAGTTTTGATGTTTGGCTTAGCCATCATTTTTTTACGAGACGCGCCTCAGTACATGGTGGGACTGATTTTAATTGGTTTAGCGCGATGTATTGCTATGGTGGTGGTATGGAGTGATTTAGCTAAGGGCAATACTGAATATACTGCCGGTTTGGTGGCATTTAATAGTATTTTTCAGGTGATTTTTTATAGTTTTTATGCGTGGCTCTTTATTACTGTTTTACCGCCTTGGTTTGGGTTACAAAATAGTGTGGTAAATGTGACAATTGGAGAGATTGGGCAGAGTGTTTTGATCTATTTAGGAATTCCCTTTTTAGCTGGTTTTTTAACGCGCTTGATTTTAGTCAAACTGAAGGGTAAAAATTGGTATCACACCGTATTTATCCCCAAAATTAGTCCGATTACTTTGCTAGCTTTACTGTTTACGATTGTGGTCATGTTTAGCCTGAAAGGTAGTTTAATTCTGCAATTACCTTGGGATGTCATTAGGATTGCAATTCCCATGTTGATTTATTTTCTCATCATGTTTGTGATCAGTTTTTATATGGCTTGGCTGATCAAAGCTGATTATGATAAAGCGGCTAGCGTGGCATTTACTGCGGCTGGAAACAATTTTGAGCTAGCAATTGCAGTGGCTGTAGGTGTATTTGGGATTAAATCTGGGGCGGCTTTGGTGGCAGTGGTCGGACCGTTAGTGGAAGTGCCAGTCTTAATTAGTTTAGTGCGTCTGTCATTTTGGTTTAAGCAGCGTTATTTTGGCGATGTGACAGATTAATTGATTAGCTAATACCGAGAAATAGCCGTGAGTTTTCTTTTAGTAATTCTTCGCTAAAAGAAAATAATTATCGCCATGATTTGCGGCACTATTATGCGAGGATGATGTCATCAATAATTGGCCATTATTTGCTACATTTGCCGCTAAATCATGGTTTTTATTACCTAAAAGAAAATAAGTGGTCATATCACCTTTGCCTTTAATATAAACTGGTGGACGTTGCTCAAATTCATACTGATCAGCTAATAATTGATAGGTCTCTTCTGTGACTTGAATTTTATCAATTACACCTTGGGATTCCATGCGACTGGCGATATTTACGGCATCACCCCACAGATCGTAAGTAAATTTCTTAATGCCAATCACACCGGCAACTACAGCACCAGTATTAATGCCAATCCGCAGGGAAAACTTTTGTCCATCATGACGGCTAAAATTGCGGATTTCCCGTTGCATTGCCAGCGCCATTTCTGCAATAGCTTTTGCATGATTGGGCTGATAGTTGGGCAAACCGCCCACAACCATATAAGCATCACCAATGGTTTTAATTTTCTCTAAGCCTAATTGGGCGGCCAGCATATCAAAACAAGAGAAGATTTCATTCAATAAACCGACTAACTCATTAGGCGAAACACTGGAAGACAGTTCCGAGAAATTGACAATATCAGCAAATAGAACCGAAACCTGTTCAAAACGGGTGGCAATTACTGAATTAGGCGCAGATTTAAGCTGAGCCACAATGGTTTCTGGCAGCATATTCTGTAACAATTTTTCGGAACGTTCTTGTTCCGCTTGTAAGGTTTGTTCAGCTTGGCGTAATGAATCTTCAGTGGCTTTTTGCGTCGTAATATCAACAATTACGCCATCCCAAACCACTTCACCGCCTTCTAAACGTTGGGGTTGACAGATAATGCGCACCCATTTCACCTTCGGAAATAGTGGTGAGACGCGATATTCATGTTCAAAAGGAGCGAGGGTAACAGCAGAATTGTAAGCTAAATCATTCAAGGTATGGCGATCTTCAGGATGAGCCATGTCAAATACCCACTCTAAATGCTCCAGAAATTCCTCTGGTTTTAAGCCAAAAATATCGTAGATACGGGGGCTAATATAGGGCATCGATAGCCGACCATCGGGGTGCAACATGGCACGATAGACTACCCCCGGCACATTAGCGGCAATCGCTTCAAAACGTTGGCGACTCTCCCGTAAGCGGCGTTCAATTTGCTGCCGTTCCGAAACTTCCACTTGTAACCGACGAATCATCTGCTGTAACTGCTGCGTTCTTTGTTCGACGCGATTTTCTAGCTCTTGGTTGGCATCTTGTAACGCAGTCTGGGTTTTAATCAGTTCTAATTGGGTATTCTGCAATCTTTGGTTTGCTTTGACTAGTTTTGACATGGCGGCGCGGGTAATTTCGGGTGCTAGTTGATTCCGCCCTTTAAGATTGCCCACACTAATCAATTGGTTAATTGTCGCTTCTAGTTCCTGCGCTTCCCTTTCTAACTGCCAATTTTGTTGAATAGCATTCGTAATTTCACCTAACATATCAACCACAAGGGTCGCTGCACCAAAATGGAGCTTTTCTACCCCAAGCCAAGGTAGGGGTTCCACTTGATCAAATTGATAACGCAACGAAAATTGACCATTGGCATTCGCTTCACCAATATAGATATTTGATTGTAAATGCTGATTTGGCTTCAGGGTAACTCTGCCATTAGCTGCATTATAGGATTGACCACCGATAACACGCTGCATCACTCGTAAATCGAAAGAATGGGCGGTTTCAACTAATTGCTTCCATAAATAAACTTGGGTATAAGCAGATTGAATCGGAGCCGTGGCGGGAATAGCGCCTAAATGTTCGCTATACTTCCGCCAACGCTGCACAAAGGCTTGATTTTGCGGCAGTGGCAAAGATTGGAAGTAATTGCCACAGCTAAAATGCCCGACGGCTTCACCATTGGGTAATTCTTGCAATTCCTTTTCCGTTAGGCGGAAGGTCATCATGGGTAAGTCTTTGGCGGTGATGCCTTGCTGAGCCAAGATCCGCAGAACTTCAACAACTTGCGAGTTGTAGAGTAAACAAATAATGCCATCAGCTTTACTTTGGAGAATATTCGGTAAAACCTCGCTAAATTCTTTTGGCTCCTGTAAGATTTTTTCGCCCAAAAACACACAGCCCTGTTGCCGAATTTGTGCTCGGGCTAGTTTACTTAAGGTACGCGAACAAATGCCATCAGCGCTGAGCAAATATAAACGGGAACCCTTAAACTGCATAAACCAACTTAAAGCGGGCTGGAGATATTGGTTGGCACAGGCTCCGGTATAGAATACATTAGGCAAGCATTCTAAGCCTTCGTAATGCATGGGATACCAGATTTGACCTTGGGCACTTTCGGCTGTGGCAGCCATAGCTTTACGGTCTGAAGAAGCCCAACCGCCAAAAATAGTCTGAATCTTCTCTTTTGTGAACAGATATAAACTGCGATCTGCAAATTGACTGGGTTTTGAACCGCCATCCATCACAATGGGTTGGATCTGGTAACCCATCACGCCACCCATCTGGTTAATTTCGCTGATCGCCATTAAAGTAGCTTGGTGATTTAAGCTTTCATAGGCTGCTAAATGACCGCTGAGAGAATTTAAAACACCAACACGCACTACAGGCTGACCTTGTGCCAAGAACAATGCCACACTAGGACTATCATGGTTTTGATTAGATAATGCGGATGCCTCAGACATAAGCAACGTACTCCATTATCGGTGCATAAAACGAAAGCCCAAGATCATTAATGGTTAGGTTATTCGCCAAAGTGTGTGACTGACTCACGGTTAACCCATGCCTTACTTCAATTGAGGTTGTGTATTGGTACAATTATCAATGGGGTTAATAATTGAGTCCTGTTATTATTTAGGTTCTCATGGAGGGATATTGGGGATATACCGACTTTTGGCGGAAGTAATTACAATGGCATAGTTGTTGGTTTATGTTGTAGCAAACCATGAACTATTTCCAGACTACTTATAGCCTAAATAAACCAAGGCTTGAATTTAGTATGCCTCAAATATTCAAGATTGATCCATTTATAGTTTCAGCTATTTTACGGTAGACATAATTAAACTTCTATGAGGGGTCGTGATCTTAACCGTAACATCAAGATTATTTTCTGAAATACACTAAAGATTACGCCAAATCTATGATATGGGTATCTTTATTTTAACGCACCAAATTTAACGCGCCGACAATTAGTAATTTCGGCAAAAGTAACAGTTTTAATTGACTGGAATTAGGCGCAAACTCTAAGGACAACCCAAACTAGCCTGAGTACTAACGCCCGTCTCAGGGATGCTCCCAGAGGCTAAAGTGCATAAAATCTGACGGGTTTTAGGGGCAAGAAATTGTGCTTCACTGAAATTTGCCGACTCAATACTGCCAATATTTTGCACAATTATTTGTCGAAGATTCGCTTTTGTGAAATTGGCTCCGGCTAATTCTACTAAGATTAAACTGGCTCCAGTTAAATTAGCATTGGTTAAATTAGCACTACTAAGATTAGTATTTGTCAAATTGATGGAGCGCAAATTAGCTTCACTTAAATCTGCATAATTCAGGTTTCCATCAACAATTTCTGCTCCTGCTAGAATACTGCCCACCATATTAGTTCGGATTAATTTACTTTTCCGAAAATTAGTTAAGGTGAAATTACCTTGACTCAGATTGGCCCCTTGCAGGTCAGCGCCGGTAAAAATTGCGCCAGTGCAATCACTCTGTTGCAGATTAGTTTGATTTAGTTTGCTTTGACTAAAATTAGTGCGTAAAGCGATGACTTGGGTTAGTTGTGTGTTGTCTAGGCTCGATTCGGTAATCACAGCGTCAGTGATGGTTGCACCAGTTAAGTCTGCTTTATCTAAATTACTTTGGCGCAGATTAGCCGCCGTGAGATTACTTTGATTGAGATTAGTGCGCTGGAGGTTGACTCGTTCCATTTGCGCCCCGGGTAATTCAATCCCATTTAATTGCAGATTACTTAAATCTTCGCCATTTAAATTGACGGCTCCAAAATTCCGCTTGCCAGCGCGATATTGTTCCACTAAAGTCATGCGATTGAGCTTGAGAGCGGTGGTAGCTGGTTTACCATTGTTATCGTTTCTAGGAGCGCTTTCTTTCGGAATATCTTTGGCAATATCTTTAGGAATAGAATTAGGCGCAGTAGATTTACCCGACCAAAGAGAGAGAGTAAAAAATAACGCTCCGACAATGGTTAAACCTATGCCGCCAGCGGTGAGCCATAACCAATTAATTGAGTTGATTGGAAGTTTAAAGCTTGGTTCCGTTTGCTTCAGGCAATGTCGCCAAACTTGCTGATATAAATTCTGTAATTCCCGATCTTTTAACTCGGCGATCGCTTGGAAGACAGGCGAAACTGCTGGTTCTTGAAAATCCTTTTGGCGGAACAGAAGATTTTTATTATCTTCATGGAACTGTTGCCACAGGTCAGGAGCTAAAGCTAAGGCCCGCAAAGATAACGCCATCACATCAAAGGCAAAGTCATCGAGGGCACTATGAAAATCCGCTTCCCCACGCCACGGTGATTGATAATTAGGATGGCCCATTTCATTGGGCGGCATACCCTCTAACGCTGGCACATACATTCCGTCATAGTCTACTAATTTCAGTTCTCCGGTGGTGGTGACCATGACATTACCGTGCTGCAAATCACCGTGGGCTATCTGAGCTTTATGCAAATCTTGGCGCAGATGGTGTAATTGACGCTCTAGGTGCAGCAATTGCTTCGGATCATTAAGATTTTTGCCAATATAAACATCAAGATCGACCCCTTCTACCCAAGCCATTTTCAAAATCGGTTGCCATGTGCCATTAACCAAAATACCCCGCTCTAAAAACTCAAACCCCACCAGGTAAGGTAATTTATGCTGGGCTAAATGGGCACTAATGGCGGCATAACGCTGTTTAATATCGCTTTGGGGCGGACGGGTAAAACAGCGCACCGCCCAAGCCTGAGTCCCCTGCAATAACTTATAAACCGTGGCAAAATTACCCGACCACAGCAAAACGCGCCGTGCTTTATTTTTAGCTGCTTGAGCCGCCCGCAAGGATGGATCAGCAAAACACACCTGAGGATTCTGCACCGCAGCGGTAAAGTCAATATTAAGAGGATAATTTTGCAGGTTTTTCATGGTTCACTATGGATGCAATAGGGCTGAAGACCTTACTACAGCATTGAAATGTCCTAATTCATTTGCCATTGCCGATCAACCTATGGACTATCAATCTAGCTGAAACTATCTTGGCCTAACATTTGGATTTGTACCAGAGTTGTATCATCATTGTGCAAATAAATTGGCGGTGGGCTATGCTGTGGCGACAGATGCCAAGGATGATCATGCCCTTGACATAATTCAGGGTTAGGCCCTTGGCGCTGATGTTCCACCCAGAGGCGAAATTCGGCATTACTATTCATCTGGTCGAAGGTTTGCCAAGGCTTTTGCCCCAATGCCATCTGCTGAATCCACCACAGGGCCAGGGCATCGGTCATTAAATAAAAACGATCCCCTGCTTGGCCATGACCTTTGGCATACTGTAGCTGCATGGGCGATAAAGGATAATGGCTATGCACTAAAGGCGGACGGGTGGTAAATTCCGTCTCATTTAATTTAGGTAACTGCAAAAAACAATAGTCCGCATTGGTTACCGGGTCCCAGCGCACCCCAAATAAACAAGAGTCGCCCACGGCCACCGCTTGCCAAAATCCCGTGTGATCAAAACGCATCGCTAAAATTGTCGCCGCTGCCCCCTGTTGTGCCTTGCGTCTAGCAAACCAAGACAATTCCTGCGCAGCCAGCCATTGATGCCAATAGCGCTGCCAATCGGGCATTTTTTCAGCAATCCCCATTCCCCCAGCCCACGGATCATGGGCCAAAGACTTAACTAAATGCTCAGCCCATTCTTGGGCAAAGGAAGCTTCGGTCGCACCGTCAGCTAAAGCAATTACCCCCTGTTCGTGCAGCCACACATCTTCGCATTCTTCAGGACGATTGCCCTGTTTTTCCGATTGCCAACCAATGACCCGATAGCCATAGGCTGGATTTGGGGGGGGAGATTGCCCACGGGATGGCGTTTTATACAGTGGCTTATAAGTATGACCAGCAGGCGCTTGGCGTAACTTATTCAAAGTCCGAAATCCCATAGGCAATGAGGCAAACATAGGGCAGTGATTATGGTGCGGTGTTGCGGTGATCTAGCAATTGGGATCAACGGCGAGATCGTCCCAAAGTATGGAGATCTGGCGTTCTGCGCTCTCCCTGAGCTAATAACTAAGTCATAGATAGACTTCCCCCCATCTGATCTAGCATAGACAGTTTGCTAGGGAGCGGCATCAGCTAATTGTCTCAAGGTGACCCACTGCCCCAATTGTGGCTGGCAATTCATTGGGTAACGGTATTATCTGCGCCGCAATTGGGCTAAGACCATGCCGTGACCAGATACCGCCAGTTGGTGGCATTAAGTCCCGCCACTCGCTCCAGTTCAGCAAAACTGCTAAATGGGGCATGGGGTTGGGCTGCCTCAATAAATTTTTGGGCAATTTTATGGGTAAAGCCAATATTCTTTAGTTCCATCAGCAGTTGATATAACCCTTCCCCAGTAGTGAGTAATTGGTTAAACCGCTGTAAATGATGGGGAATATCTTCAATCACTGACTCAGCGGGAATCTCGACGGTGATTTGTGGTGGCTCTGGCTCGATGATTGACTCGGTAAGAATTTCCGTAATCGTTTCGGTGATGGTTTCGGCAAGCTCTTCATCATCGGATGCATCATGATCATCAGCATCAAGGCTTGCTGCACTGTAAGCTGACCCTTGACTAGTGAGCGCTGGATTAGCCGTAGCAGTCAGAGATGCCGGTACCACATCATGCCAGTGGTGCTGAATTTTCTCCCAAATGACGGGGCCGATTTCGGGAATGCGTTGTTGCAAGTCTGCCCCATCGGTAAACAGTTTGATTTGGCGTTGCTCTGGTACAGATGCCTGAATTTTACGAGACGCTTTTTCGCCGACGGTTAAGGACTGCAAGAAAATTTTCGTAATGGGCTGGGCGTTGAAATAGTCCACAATTTCTGCCTCTAAATCTGACCCCAAGGCTGCGGGGGATGATTTAACTGGCGGCTTAGAGATTTTTGCGGGGACAGTGGGGGGTTTAGGAGCGGGCGCATTTTGTACCGTTGCTTGAGTTGGGTGACTCTTAACGCTACTGCCATGCACTGCATCAGATGGCGAATGTTCTTGGGCCACGGGAACTGCTGCTGTTGCTGCTAGCTTTGGCTCAATTAAATTTTGCGCTAAATCTTGCACCAAGCTAGTAAGCTGTGCCCCTAAATCATTAGCTAATTGGGAACTGAGATCCCCTGCCAAATAAATTTTTAACCCATTGATTGCGTCAAGTACCTCTGACAAATCTACTTTGGTGACCGTATGAGAATCCGTCAAATCATGACCCACCAAATTTTTAGTCTCTGCTGGGGGATTTGCTGGAGCAACCGTATAGGTGGCCCGTTGGGCGGCTAGTTGTCTGGGGGCTGGGTGTGCAACTGACGGAATTTCTGCTGCAATGGGGCTGTGCTGCGTTGCGCCATAGCCACTAATTTGGCGCTGTTGCTGCATATTCTGCTCCATGTCACCATCTAAAACATAGGCGGCTACATCCTTAAAATTTGGCTCGATTTCCCGCGCCCGTAATGCTGCTTGATATTCTAGTTCCCCCGCAACTAGGATATAGCCCCAAGCATTTTTGCGTCGTAATAACAAAGGGGTCGCTAAATTACCGGACTCTAGCAATAAACTAGCTAATTGCTCAACTTTTGCGGCATCGAAAATCTGCGGTTGCCCGACTAATTCTATAGACTGAATATCACAGATGCGGGTATTTCTAATCCCCGGCAAAGTTCTATTTCGGTTGATATTTAGCTGCATAGTTCCTCAAACTCTTTAGCGACGTTGCTGAATATTCTAATAGCTAATCAACTAGCTAATAACCACTATAATTACTAAAAAGTCGCGCCTCTATATTGGTCATGGTGCGATGGGAAACCGCAATAGCAGCATGGGCACACTTGCGCAATAGTAAATGGGCGTAGAAATAGTCTTCTAATGACTGTACCTCATTCACATTGAGGGTCATCAAGCTACGATCAATATCAAGGGTATCAAACCAAACATAGCCTATTTGTTGACTAAAATTATGCCGGATTTCATAGTTTTCCTCATAATTAGGGATATTTAACTCCAAGGCAGCTAGTTGATCGCTTAACAAACTAAAAGGCACAGTCTCATTGGCAAATCCTAGGGGTTTTAGGGTGCGCTCAAAAGCAGTGGCTAAATTACGGGTTAGTTGTAATTCCGTACTGCTATCAAATTCTAAAATCCGCGCTAATATTAACGAAAGTTGGATTCCGAAAGGTTCTTCTAAGGATAAGCTTAAGCCCAAATCTTTTAGTAAAGCGGCGGCGAGTAAATGGGCCCGGCTCAAGGTGAGGGCTGGGGCTAAACCTAATTCGTGGGTGCGGGTCAGGAAAATTGCGGCAATGCGTTTTGTGGTCTGGGTGTGGGCTGAGTCGGCACTATGGGCAATGCGATCACACCATTCTAAAATGAGCCGGAGTTTCGGTGCTTGTAAATACATGGCCGTCTGACGTTCAATGCTCAGCAATAAATGATCCGCTGTATCAGGCATCAAAGCCGCTACCCCTAAAAACACATCATGCCAACGGCGATCCCGTAAATATAATTTGACTAAGCGATCAATGGCAAAATTTGACAAGACATAACGAGCCACAAAAAATTCATGGAGCATCGGTTGGGCAAAATACCAATGCTCCCCATCGCTGAGCCATAAATATTTTTTCCTAGCGAAATTAATTGTCTCCTTAGCATATAAACCACTGACTTCAGCGGAAACTCGTGCAGCTAAAAACTGCTCCATGTGCCGATGGGCTTGCTGGAGGGTAAAAAATAATTCCCCTTGTTCAAAAATAGCATAACTCATTTCAGCCAAAGCCATTTCCATCAAGGCTGGGGGCATAATTCCATAATGAGTCAGATTAATTTGACTAGGATTACTGGGGAATGGAGTTAAGGAAGTATCATCATGGCGCGACTCATTCCTAAAGTTGTCCTTACTAGGGGTAGTGGGATATTCCCGTTGCCATTGCCAAATATAGTTATTAATTAAAGAACGCCAAATAGTTTGATATAAACTGGCTGGGTGATGGGGTAAAGGATGCTGCAAATTAAACGCTAAACATAAGGCGCTGCAACCTATGGCAGTTTTATTCAAATAATAGGGATAGAGATTGTGTTGCACTAAAGCCCAACATTGCTGGGCCTTTTCTGAAGCCCATGATGCGGCTTGGTCGGGATCATGGTTAAATTCTATTGCTGACTTCGCTAAATGCCATTTATAAATGAATTCTTGCACATAAAGAGAAGTCCAAGGTTCTACGGCAACTTCTAGAAATAAACCCCAACTATGGCGATAGGAAGCAGTGCGACAAGAGGCAATAAACCGATTATTAGCATAGTTTTCGGTAAATGTCCCCAATTGATGGGCAAAATCACGCTTCCCGTCGGGAATGATATGCAAATCATTAATTAATAATAGGAATTTACCGGCTTTTAATCCAGATCTGACTAACTGCTCTGCTGATGGGAAACCATGACTGGCAAAGATCCGCACGATCAGATCTAATAAGTCTCTTTGGGGATTATCAAATTGATTTTTATGATGATAAAATGCACCAATATCAAGATAAATAGGAATACAATCTGGTAAATATTGTCCTCGCTCATGGAATAAAGCTTCCATGCCAATAAATTTAAGAAAAGTAGATTTACCTGTGCCAGCTTCACCCAAAATCATTAAATGTTGTTCTGCATTAGCCAACTCAATGCCCCTTAAATTATTGCCATGTTTACCATAATTACCCCTTTGTTGATCGCGCACAAAAGCTAATTCCATAGCATCAATTGAGTCAAAAGTTCGTACCGATTGATGCAATCGAAAACTCATGGGTACATAGGCTGCTAGCAAATCAGCTTTGATGTTACTGCCCATAAATCCTACTGTGCCACACAGTTCTAAAAAGCTTTTAACATAACTCTGAGCAGCTCGCTGAATTGTTAATTTAGAATTAGCATCTAGTGGATTAGCTTCTGATACCGTCCCTATTAAATGACTACAAATCGCAGCTAAATTTACTACGGCATTACTAGCTTGTTGCCTAGTTTGAATTCCTAAATTAATGCCTTTACCCATGGTATTATGGCTCATGTCAAATACAGATTGATTTTATAATAATTTATCTGGCAAGAGTTGCTAAAAAATTTCCCTTTAACAATGTCCCCTTAACATAGCAAAAATCTTGGGTTGCTTATTTTGCATTCCAGTTTAAATTACAATTAAATTAATTACAATCAAATTATAGGTAAATTCTAGTTTAAATTGCCCAGTTTGAATTGCAATTAATTTTTGACTAATTTCCCCTTAAGCATTTTGTGATTATTAGTGAGTAATTGTGTTGATTTCACCAAAATAAAAATAAATGATTAATATTTAGTTGCAATTCATCTTCAGCAATTAGACTCATTACATAGAGTAGAGAAAAAATTTTAAGGAGAATATTGTGGCTCTTGAAACGTTGGCTTTTATGGAAAAAATTGCAAGTCGCACTAGCTTCTCCGATGCTGATAAAGCCATCTTAAAAGCGAATAGTGATTGGGGGCGGGCAATTGCGCCACAGATGGCAGACATTTTCTATGCTTATCTGGGTCGTGATGCCGAAATGACAGCGATTCTCAATGAAAAGGAAGGCAGAATGCATCGGCTGCACGAAACTTTTGTGGCATGGTTTGCGGAAATGTTTACCGGCATGGATGATTGGGGACAAGCCTATGCTGATCGTCGGTGGCGCATTGGTTTAATTCATGTGCAAATTGGCATTGGGCCGCAGCACGTAGTACCCGCAATGGCGGTGGTAATTCAACATATCGGCAAACAGCTACGGGCTGAGGGTAAAAGTGAAGCATTGGAAGAGGCACTGACTCATATTTGCACGATTGATCTATCCTTCATTGAACAGGCTTATGTGGAAGTCTCATCGGCAGCGGTATTACGGGAAACTGGTTGGACTGCGGGTTTATTTAAGCGCCTCATTGCGAGCGGTGCAAAGTCTATGTCATGATTGGTGATTGGAGGATTAATTACTCCGCTAAGATTCGCAATTATCTGTTCAATTAGCAGCAATTCAATTAGAAGTAATCGCAAGGAAATATTATGGCAATTAACACCGCAAAACTAGAATCTCTTTTACAGAACTTTGTCACCAGCGTTAGTGATGTGCAAGGGGCGGCTTTAGTCTCTCCCGATGGTTTACCTCTAGCGGCTACTTTACCCAGCGGCATGGACGAAGAACGGGTTTCAGCCATGTCCGCAGCTATGTTGTCTCTAGGCGAACGCATTGGCAACGAACTAGTGCGGGGCGGGATCGAACGTTTGTATGTGGAAGGAGACAAAGGCTATGGCGTACTCGTTAGCTGTGGTGAAGATGCAGTATTGTTGGTTTTGGCTAGCAAGTCTGCCAAACAGGGTGTATTGATGTTAGAAATTAAGCGCATGGTAAGCGAGCTAAAGCCTTTGCTGATCTAGGCTTGGTTATTCCTATGACATAGTGATGCACAAGTTGGTTGGAGCAAGTTGGTTGAGTAAGCCCAAATTTGACTTTGGGCTGAATTTATTGGCTTACAGCAGTTTTCGATCTGAGGCAATGGGCTGTAATCCAAATCGCAGCATTTGAGCAGATGAATTTAATTAATGAACTTAATTATTAATGAACTTAATTAATGCCTGAGATTTAGAGTCAGCGATAGAATACATCCAGCTAAATAACGCCAGTAACTGATGGAATTTCGGTGGGATCATATCAATAGGGAGAGAGAAAAACCGTGGAAATCATGCGCTTAGTCGTTACTGGTACGGTTGGGGCTGGTAAATCTACTTTTATTCGCGCTGCGAGTGAAATTGAAGTGGTAGATACGGATCGCCGCGCCACCGATGAAACGGCACAACTCAAAAAGAAAACCACTGTAGCGATGGATTTTGGGCGACTGAGTTTTGGAGAAAACATGGCTTTACATCTTTATGGAACCCCCGGTCAATCGCGATTTGATTTTATGTGGGATATTTTAATTCGCAAAGCCCATGCCTATATCTTGTTAATCGCCGCCAATCGTCCCAGTGAATTTCGTTATGCGCGACGGATCATGAGTTTTATGAATCGGCGTGTTAAAGTACCCTATATTATTGGTCTGACCCATCTAGATTGCGAAAATGCTTGGGTGCGAGAGAATATCCTATTAGCTCTAGGTTTTGTGGATGAAAGCAGCGCCCCGCCGGTAGTTGACCTTAATGCTAATGATCGCGAATCCGTAGTCATGGCCACCATTGCCTTGGTTCAACATTATATAAAGAGTTCCCAAGATATGCCGATGTAGATGAGGTTTAAGGCATGATCAAAAGGCATGGTCAAGTTTAAGCAAATTACGGGTATTTAATGGATTAAGGAAATTATCTATGGCTATTACTGGTTCTTTACAGGAATATTCGTTGCCGGAAATTTTTCAGTTTCTAGATCGAGGACAAAAAACTGGGCAAATGACAATTCGTAATCCCCAAGGAGCTATTGGGGAGCGACAACCAACGCGCTATATTTGGTTCCATCAGGGGCGAGTCGTGGCGGCAGGAACCCGCATGGATGGTAAAGGTTTATTACAATTGATTGAGCAGCGAGGGTGGCTTGCGGCAGAGATGCAATCACAGATCAACAAGTTATTAGAGCAAAACATTCCTTTAGGAGTTAATCTCAAAACTCAAGGTTTTTTAGATCCAGAGCAATTGAAGTTCTTATTTAGTGTCCAAGTGCTGCGGCAGGTATGTGCTTTATTTCAAATGGAAGATGGCTTATTCCATTTTGAACCTAAAGCCCAACTACCCAAATCAGAGATGACTGGTTTAAGTTTACCGGCAACAGAGACAACCCTAATGGGATTGCGTACCCTCAAAAATTGGGATATGTTAGAGAGTAAATTACCAGAAGCAAGCTCAATTTTATTTACCATAGGAAATAGTTCCACAAATTTACGTCTAGACAGGGCAGAATTATCCGTCAAACAGTTTGCCGATGGTTTGCTGACTCTAAATGCCATAGCAAAGGAATTAAACCAACCCATTGAGAAAATCAGGCAGATTGCGTTTCGTTTAATCGTAGTTGGTTTAGTGGAAGAAGTACCCACTTTTGATAGCAATTTTAATAACAACTTCAACGGCAATTTTGTTTCTGAGGCAGCAGATATTAGTATTGCTGACTTAAATCAGACAGAGCCAAATAATCCTAATTCAGCCCCTATGCCTGCAAAAAGTCCAGATAAAAATGTTGTCAGTCAAGCATTTTTACAAAATCTGGTAGGATTTCTGCAACAGAAGTTATAGCTTGAATAGGATCTGATTGCCGTAGCTTCTGCATATTTTATGAACATCAGCCGCCATATTATCGCCAAGTTAAGTTAGCTTTTGCGCCCTAATTCCTGTATTCTGGATTTGGAATTCGGAACATAGCAGTTAATTGGAGTAATTCTATGACTGACTCTTTTGCCACCAATATTGATGAATACGCTGCTAATTTAATCCCAATCATCACGAAGCATTTGCCGAATTTACCCCTTGGAACCCTAGAACAACTCTATCGCGTGGATCGAACTTGGGATCAATTCCGGCAAAACTGTCAGCAGAATAATCAATTAGAAAAGTCTCTACAATTACGGGTTGATCATAGTTCCGATGCTTTAGGTGATGTGGCATACGACGTGATTGTCATCGGCGGCACTTTAGGCATTATGGTTGGTTGCGCCTTACAACAGAAAGGATGGCGCGTCGCTATAATTGAACAAGGACAATTACGGGGACGGGATCAAGAATGGAATATCTCTCGCCACGAATTGGAGCGGTTAGTGTCATTGGAATTACTCACTCCGTCGGAATTAGAGGCAGCAATTATCAGCGAATTTAATCCAGTGCGTATCGGATTTGGTAATCAATCAAAACCAGATTTAGCATTATTCGTGCGGGATATTCTCAATTTAGGCATTAATCCAGTTTATTTATTAGCCACTTTTAAAGCAAAATTTCTCACCTACGGTGGCACATTATTAGAATATACCGCATTCCAACAGGCCACCGTCCATCCCGATGGTGTTGATGTTGCCATAACCAGAGCAAATGTCGCAACCAATATCGCAATTACCAGCAATCTCTCAGCACGGCTGTTACTAGATGCAATGGGACATTTTTCGCCTATCGCCCGCCAAGCCCGTTATAGCCAATCCCAAAGCCTGCGACCCGATGGAGTGTGTATGGTTGTAGGTAGCTGCGCTTCAGGATTCCAATCGCCAGATGTGGCCGACTTGATGTATAGCTTTCAACCTAGTGCCAACTATTACCAGCCCTTTTGGGAAGCTTTTCCTGCCCATGACGGACGCACGACCTACCGTTTTGCTTACCTTGATGCTGATCCGCGCCGTCCTAGTTTTGCGGAATTTTTCGCCCAATATCTCACTGAGTTACCTGTCTATCAAGGCACACCCATAGCAAATCTCTCATTTAAGCGGCTTCTTTATGGCTTTTTTCCTGCCTACCGCCAAGCACCGTTGACGTTTCCTTGGTCACGGATTTTGCCCATCGGTGATAGTAGCGGGATGCAATCTCCCTTAAGTTTTGGTGGTTTTGGCGCAATGGTACGCCACTTGCCCCGTTTAATCGGAGGGTTAAATCAAGCCCTAGCCGGTAACTATCTTAGTACCGCAGATCTTGCCACCCTCCAACCCTACCAGCCTAATCTATCGGTTACTTGGTTATTCCAAAAAGCCATGACTATTCCCGTAGGACAAGCCTATGATCCCCGACAGATTAACCGACTACTCTGCACTACCTTTAGCGCTATGCAAAACCTCGGCGAACCCGTATTACGACCTTTTCTGCAAGATGTGGTGCAATTTAGTGGACTATCCCAAACCATGCTGGCCATGAGTTGGCGCGATCCGATCTTAGTGGCACGTCTAGTCAAGCAACTAGGTATTATTTCCCTAGCTGACTGGAGCAAACACTATATTGCTTTACTACTGTACAGTTTGCTTAATTCCTGTGTTAGCCCTATAACTGGGAGTTTTCAGGAAAAGATGCGCTTTGAGGCTTGGCGCTACGGTGCAGGCCAAGATTAAGCCCCCGTCCTAGACCAGAGCCGAATTATCCTCAGGGGGGACATCTTGCCAACGACCGTGACCCACTGCCCGAATCGCTTCTTTTAGGACGATTTTACCTGTGTAAATCGCCTTGCCCACAATGGCCCCAGTCACACCAAGGGGTTCTAAACTCAGCAAACTCAGCAAGTCACTTACCGAACTAATGCCCCCAGAAGCAATCAGCGGCACATCAATTTGTTCTGCCAGATGGCGCAGCGCCTCGATATTGGGCCCTTGCATCGTGCCATCGCGACTAATATCGGTATAAATAATCCCAGCCACACCCACTGCGGCAATACGCCGCGCTAAATCAATAGCCAATACTTCCGCCGTAGTCAACCAGCCACGGGTCGCCACTTTGCCATCCCGCGCATCAATCCCCACCAGAATCTGCTCTGGAAAATCAGCGCACAGGTCAGCCACTAATTGGGAATGCTCCACAGCCGCAGTCCCTAGAATGACACGACTGACCCCAGCATTTAATACGGTGCGTACCGTAGCTTCATCGCGCATCCCCCCGCCAACCTGCACGCGAATGGGGATGGAACGGGCAATCGCTTCAATTACTTTTAAATTTTTGGGCTTACCTTCCTTAGCGCCATCGAGATCTACCACATGCAGGTATTTGGCCCCTTGGCTATACCAATGCTGCGCCATCGCCACCGGATCTTCACCAAATACCTCTGACTGTGCATAATCTCCTTGGTAAAGTCTGACACAGCGTCCATCTAAAATATCAATCGCTGGAATTACATCCATGCTAGCACCTTGATCGCAGATGCTTATTCTAACTGGATTTGAGCCGATTGGTATAGCATCAAACACAAATTACAGCAATTTGTAGCACAAAGGTCACTTAATCTATCCCAAACTTAATCTATCCCAACCTAAAAGCCAAGGTATAGCTACATCATGAGTTGCTACACCTTGGCTTTATTTTATGAGGTTAGTGTTAAGGGTTAAAGTGCAGCTTGATCTTGAGGCTGAGCCTAAATCAAACTACATCAAACCGGTGCATCAATCCTAGAAGGAGAAGGTAGTACGAACTACGCCCACAGTGGCAGTGCCATTGGCAGAGTTGCTGTCTGGATTAAACACAAAGTAGACACCAGGGGTGATGCTGATGTTCTTGGAAACGCGCCAGCGGTAGAAAGCTTCCAAGTGGTAAGGAGTCGCGAGGGTTACAGGCAAGGTATTAGCAGCAGTAGCTTGGGTAGTACCAGCACCACCACCGACACTGTTGCGATACAGAGGCTGACCGAACATCAAACCGCCTAAGTTGCCTTCAGCAAACAAGTTGGGGAAGGACAAAGCTGCCATCCAGCTAGTAAATGTGGTTGTACCTGCAAAATTGCTGCCACCAGCAGTAGGCACAGATTCAGCAAACACGTAAGAACCCCAAGTGCTGAAGGTTACGCTCTTGTTCAAGTTCCACACCAAACTACCCACCAAGGTATTAGCACGGACTGGTGCGTTAGCAGGATTACCATTAGCCAACAGGATGGTTTCTTGGTTTAAACCAGAGTTGAGCAAGTTGGTTTGGTGATAGCTATTACCATAACCAAAGCCCAAGTTGAAGTCAGTACTTGGCTTCCAGATCAACTGTGCCGCAATCAAGGTGCTACCGCCAAACAAACCACCAGCGCCACCAGGATTAGTATTAGCAGCAGCAGCGTTGTTGGCGCTATAGGCTACTTGGAAATTACCTTGGGGCAATTTGAAGTCAATACCAGCTAAACTTTGCTGAGCGCCACCAGTACCAATGCGCAATAAAGGATTGAAGCGACCAAAACGAGAAATCGTCGCTTGAGAATCGCTAGAGAGGGGATTCAAAGGATCGATGATGTCATCAGTAGCACCAACGGCGGCTAAATAGACTCTGGCATCACCAATGGGGAAACGGTAGTACAAGCGGTTGACATCAAAAGCGTTAACCGTACCACCAGTACCAATACCATCGTAGGCAAGGCGGGTGCTGTTGCCAGATGCTAAAGCGCCATCAATCCCGGTTGCACCGCTGGCAAGATTGCTGGACTGCAAACGAGTCAACAACAAGTCATTGCCGGTGAAGCTAGTGCGCAAGTTCAAGCGAGCGCGGTAACCAAACTGGGTGTTGGTTCTGTCGTTAGCTACGGTGTTGGTAGAGGTGTTGGTATCATTACCACCAGCAACGCTGAGGATTGCTTCACCTTCTAGTTTGGTGGTGGTGGAGAACTGCTGAGCTTCAATGGTGTTGACTTTTTTCTCGATGGAGTCAACCCGAGCCGTCAGGTTCTTCAATTCAGCGGCGAAGTCATCTTGCAACTTTTGGATGGTGGCTAAATCAGCCTTGCTGATTCTATCCCCTTGACCACCAGCGATTTGAGCGCTGAAGGTGTCTAAGCACTTGCTCAAAGCAGCGGCAAACTCAAAGCGGGTCAAGGTATTACGACCACGGAAGGTATTGTCGGGATAGCCGCTAACGCACTGATACTTATCGGTCAAATTTTGTAAAGCGCTATAAGCCCAGTCGGTGGGTTTAACGTCGGTTAACTGAGATACCGAGCTAACACCGATTTGGTTTTGGGCCATGCGAGCGGACTGCTCAGCTACGGGATCAGTGGTCACAGACTGAATTAAGGCTGACTCGTTGTTTTGAGCCGAAGCGCCTTGGGCAATCAAGCCAGAAGCTGCTACTAATGCAGTTAGGGCTGAGATCTTTGCGCCCTTAAAAGACTTAGACATAAAAAGTTTTCCTCACACAATCACATGTTTATACAACACATTAGCATTTTAACCAGATTTCTTTCCCTCGCGTAAGTAGTACTAGACACATTGAAGACAGATATTTTTATTTATTTGCTTATTTGCCTTAGCAATGCGCCAAAAATCAGATATTTAGCTGAGTCAACAATAAATTGTTAGCTTTTTATCAGATTTATTTTCGTATCCTATGCTTGCTTTAAGGGTTAAGTTTTGGTTTTGTGTTAACCGAATTAATTGTGCCATAGGAACTGTCCTTTTGTGATCACCCCTTGATATAAAATTCTGTAGTTAGTGATGCAAAAATCGCATTAACTCATTAGAGTCGTTTTTGTTTTGATGGGGCACAAATATAAATTACAAATTACGTTTTTATACGCAGCCATTGCACACAGCCATAGATAACGAATTTAGCCCGCTCATGGGATATGCGCCACAGGTGCAAGGGTCTGTAATGTTAAGTCACGGGTTGAATTGCGTCTAAATTTCATTTGCGGTGATCGGGGATGTACATTTGGCTGATTTAATGATTGCAGCAGTGGCAGTAAAGGACGAATAGGAGCTAATATATATAGCAACAAGCAAATTACCTCAGATTCCGTTGATTCAGCAAAATACTGCACAAAATACACTGGGCAAAATTACGATTCACTAAATCACCATCTTTTCAGCCATAAGTACAGAATCCTCATCACTAGCACTACAGATAGCTTTGGCATTACTGACGGCTCTGGCTCTAAACAAATAACGATCTCTTCATATCATGGCTAGTCGTTACCATCAAACCTAACCATAAAATCTAAGTCAAACCTAAGCCCACGGCGGCTACCGAGCTACCTTAATTTTTGCTTTTACAGTTACCTAGCTTTACTGTAATGGTTTAAGGTCTATGGTAGGGGTGATATAGGTTTTAAGTAGTAAGTCCATAGGGGGCTTGGGGGAATGGTAAAACTGCTATGAGGGGTTATTTGGGTTTATAGTCTCGCCCCATAGTTTTAGGGATTTTCACGGCCCATAAGGGGTTGGTTTAGGTGGAATATTTTTCGTCGAGATGTTTTGTTGTATTGGCAAGAGTGCATCGGGGGATTTGATGGGACTTGTTGGTGATTAATTGCTGCCATAGCTATCCCCAAACAACCTACGTTACAAAATTTATCTAGAAAGCGTTCGCCCCATGAATTTTTCCATTACTCAACTCCTTGATAATTTCGCTGATGACAAGCTAGTACCGCCGAAAATCTTAGAAAAAAAGCTCGGTATTGCTGATGATGCCGATAGTATGCAACGCCTGCAAGTTACCCTTGATGCTTTGGAGAAAATTGGCGTTTTAGTGCAAGACAAAGGGCGTTATCGTCGCGTCCATGAAGATGGGGTGGTAGAGGGCCGCTTGCGTTGCTCTAGTAAAGGCTTTTGTTTTGCCATCCAAGATGCCGAAGAATCCGAAGATGTATATATTCGTGAAAGTCGTCTTAGTCATGCTTGGAATGGGGATCGGGTTTTGGTGCGGGTGACCAAAGATGGGATGCGGCGGCGCTCGCCAGAAGGGGAAGTGCGACTGATTTTAGAGCGTTCTAACCCCACTTTACTTTCAACGGTGCGTAGTAAAGAGAATAGTTATTATGGGATTCCTTTGGATGATCGGCTTTTGTTTGAGGTGGAACTAGAGCCGAGTGAGGATGTGCCCGATTTAGCCTTAGCGGTGGATAAGTTGGTGCATTTGGAGATTTTGCGCTATCCCTTGGGGCATCATTTACCCAAGGGGCAGATTTTGCAGATCTTAGGGGATGATGCGGAAGGAACTAATGATATCGATCTAGTCTGCTGTAAACACAATTTGCCGCGCCGGTTTAGTGCTAGAGCCATGACAGCGGCAGCTAGTTTACCTCGGGGGGTGCGTAAAGCTGATCTCAAACATCGCCTTGATTTGCGCAAAAACCTGACGGTGAGGATCAGCAATGCAGCGGCAATTTCTTTAGCGGAAACAGCCACCGGTTGGGATTTAGGGGTGCATATTCCTGATGTAGCCACCTATGTAACCGAAAATTCCCCCATGGATATCGAAGCGCGGCAGCGGTTACGCTCCTTCTTTTTGGGGGATGTGGTGCTACCAATGTTGCCAGAGATGAATGTGTTTAACCAGCCGGAGTATCTGACAATTTCGGTTTTAGTCAAACTAGATCCCCAAGGACAGGTGCAAAGTTTTGAGATTCAACCTTCGGCGATCGCGGTGCGGGCTAACCTGAGTACCCAACGGGCGGAACAAATTTGGGAAGGAATCGAGCAGGCAGTGGATGAAGATGCCCCTTCCCAAGAAATTAGCCAAGAAGTGGTTGATCTAGTGCGGCAGATCGGGATATTGGGTAAGCGGCTGTATCAGTATCGGCAAGGGTTGCACATCACTTTACCCCAAGCCTCTTTGGTGACCCATTTTGCCCCTGATGAAGGTTTCTTGGGTGTGCCCTTAGTTCCTTTTGGGCAACCGATTTACGGCATGGTGGCGGAAATCATGATTTTGGCTAATCAGTTGATCGCGTCCCATCTCCATGCCTTGGCTGTACCTGCCCCATATTTGCAGCACGCCATCCCGGATCAAAATAAGTTAGAAGATTGGCTCAAATTGCTCGATAGTTTGGGCATTAGTACGCCAATTAATGATCCGACGCAAGTATCGATCCATGAAATTAATCAACTGTTGCAGCAGATCAATGTTTTAGAGCAAACTACCACCAAAGAGATTTTGCTCTATCTGTTAACCTCCATGTTTCAGCCCCATGAATTTAGTTTTACGCCTGGGGCCCACTTTGGTCTAGGCTTAGACGCAAATTCTCCTTATACCCACGGGGTTTGTCCGCAACACCACTATAGTGATTTATTGGTGCAAAGGATTTTACATACCGTACTAGAGCAAGGGCGGGATCGCCGCACCAGTCGCGCCAAGGATGCCGTAAACTTGCGGAGTTCCCATTGCCACGGTCAGATTAACTGGAATGTTTTACCCCCTGAAGATGAAGAGAACCTGAAGGATGCTTTAAACTTCGTCATGGCTAAGTTGACCCAACAGGATGCCCTATGTCATCGGGCAGTGTCTGACTTGGAAGGATTGCGTAAATCAGAATTTATGCGTTCCCATACGGGGCATAATTTTCATGGCATCATTACCAGTGTGCAAACCTATGGTTTCTTTGTCGAAATTGAGAATTTGCTGGTAGAAGGTTTGGTTCATGTCAGTTCATTGAAAGATGATTGGTATGAGTTTCCTCAAACTGGCGGCAAAGGACGGGCGCGGGCATCAACTCTATTGGTAGGGCGGCGTAGTGGGCGGCAATATTGTCTAGGTGATCGGGTTGAAGTACAAATCAAAGGAGTAGACTACTATCGCCAACAAATCGATTTAGTGGCTGTGGTCAGTGTTGATGGTGATGGGGTAATTGCCGATCAGATGCCTTTGTCATCACCAGAGTTGGTGGGCGAGGAAACTGAAGATTTGCAATTAGCGCAGTCAGAGACCTTAGAGGACTAAACTGAAGAGACTTACTCCGTGATGGACACAAATCAGGGCTAAAGATTTAAGCGGTTTTTAATTAGACTGGTTTAGGCTTTAACCCTGATTAATCAGCTTTAACTGAGTCAGTCTAATGTAAGTTAAATCTGATTTTTCCCTGTTTACCGAGTGTGGGGTAATGTTTGAGTGATGGCTTAAAGCAATTATGTTGTCTGGTTAGTTGCATATTTTAGTTGCATATTTATTTGAGCTAATTGATTGAGGCTTTTGTCCATAATTCCCGTGATTGTCGATGTGATGGGGCACAGATGTTGATCTCAAAATCTTGGGAATTGCTCATCCTGCCCATGATGTATGCCATGTCAGTGATGCTGTGATTGGGCCCCGTTGCGTCAGCTATGGTCGAAATTTCCCTTAGAGATTAGTTTTCCGATTGCCCACGGTTTCTATTTTTGCCCTCAGCCCCCCCCGGGAATATATATGTTTCGCGCTCGCTCACTGGTTGCTATTCTGAATCGCTTTCAGCCATCAGCCGAGGCCGTCATGCTGGTATCGGCAATTGCTGTGGGCTTAATTAGTGGGACGGGGGTAATGTTATTTCGCAAATTAATTATCCTCTCCCAGCAGTTTTATTGGCATGATTTATCCCTACGGTTAAATAATTGGCATCCTTGGACAGTAGTTCTAGTACCAATTTTGGGGGCATTAGTCGTTAGTGGGTTACGGCTCAAACTAGATCAATTGCAAGCCGGTCGTCCGGAAAATAAAAATAGTCAAGCCGTGGCCAAAGAAGTGGGGCAGTTACCCTATGCCCAAGTCCCCTTAAAAACAGCGGCGGCGGCTTTGTCTTTGGGGGCAGGCGCATCTTTGGGGCCTGAAGGTCCTAGCGTAGAGTTAGGTAGTAATGTGGGGGCATTACTGGGGCAATTGTTGCAATTCTCTAGCGAACGGAATCGGCTCTTAATTGCTGCTGGTGGAGCCGCCGGATTATCTGCCGGATTTAATGCCCCTATTGCGGGGGTGTTTTTTGCCTTGGAAGTACTTTTGCGCAATGCCTATCGGACTGGGGAGTCTGCCCCTAATAGTGATATTAGTGTGGTGGTAATTGCGGCGGTGGTGTCGGCATTGGTGGCGCAATTGGGTTTGGGGGAACAGCCTGCTTTTAGCTTGCCGGTGTATGAGGTGCGTAGTTATTGGGAATTACCTCTATATATGCTGTTGGGGGGCTTGGCTAGCGTCGTTGCCGTCACATTTAGTCGCAGTCTCAAGTTGGCCCAACAATTATTTGCTGGCGAAATTCGTCAAGTCCGGTGGTTAGGTCTAGCTAATTTAGGGTGGTGGGCAGTTCCTTTAAAGCTAATCATTGGGGGCTTTTGTGTTGGGCTAGCGGCGCTGACTTTTCCTGAGGTAATTAGCATTGGTTACGAAACCGTAGAATCGCTGTTGCAGGATTCGCCATTTCGGTTATCTTTACTGGCCACATTGCTGATCCTCAAAGTATGTTTGACTTCGATTAGTGTAGCCAGTGGCTTTTTTGGCGGCATCTTTGCGCCATCGATTTTTTTAGGCGCGGTCTTAGGCAGTTTGTATGGCCAAAGCATGGGGATTTTATTGCCAACAATTCCCATTGCCGCACCGCCTGCCTATGCTCTAGTGGGTATGGCAGCGGTCTTGGCCGGAATTGTCCGCGCTCCGTTAACCTCGGTACTGCTGCTGTTTGAAATGACGCGGGACTATCGCATCGTTTTACCGTTGATGGCAGCGGTGGGGTTATGCGTCTGGCTGATGGATCAGATTATGGCCACTAAACCATTTCGCCCGAGTATGCAATGGTCAGAGCCACCGGAAAATATTGCCGTGCTTGCTACGATCAAAATTGCTGAGGTCATGTCTTTGAATCCGCCATCGGTGCGTAGTACGATGCCTCTGTTACAGGCGGCTCAGTTTATTACTAGTGGTTATTATCACAGCGCCATTGTTTTAGACGAAGCCAATCATCTCCAAGGCATTTTAACCACCCAAGACATTAAACGGATTTTAACCCAACCCCAAACCGATCCCGACACCCTAACCGTGGGCAAGGTTTGCACCCCTGATGTTTTGTATACTTTTGCTGATGAATCCTTAGCTGAAGCCCTGAAGCGCATGGCAACTCGGGATTTACGACAATTACCCGTAGTTGATCGCCATCTGCCGAAACGGGTGATCGGTTTGATTGACCGCCAAGTGATCACCACTGCCTACAACACAGCCCTAACTAGACAAGCAATTACTGATAGAATGGCGGCGCAAAAATTAGTGGTTGTGCTGCCTGCTGCTCCAGTTACCCCTGCTCCGATCAATGCAGTCGAATCCGAGACTAACCTGAATTCGCCCAACCTAACTAATAACATTGCGCCTAATAATACTGCGCCTAATAATTTGAATATGACCCAGATCAATAACATTTCTGGGACTAATTCCGCTAATATTTCTGCCAACCCTAGTCCAAGTAATAATGTGGTCAGTAGTACTAGTAGCCCTAACCCAGCCAGTGTTAGTAGTAGTCCGATCCCTATCGCAACTATGGTAACTAGTAGTGAGGAACCTGAAATTATCCGTAATTAAGCCGTGACTGATGGGGCTTAAATTTAGATATTGAATTTAGAGCATTATATTTAGAGCATTTTTAGAACATTATTTAGAACATTATGTAGAGCAGTTAATTAAGTTTGTGGTAAATTCACCATCAATTATGGGCAACGGAACCACAGCCTATGGGCACAATTTAACCTCAGATTATGTTGGGGATGCCATTGACAGAACACAATGACTGAAATGATTGATCCCCATAGTTGACGCAAGCCATGCCATGACACCGCCGACGGATTACGCCAGAGTCAATCACTTTTATAAATTTATTGGCAAATTCAGGAACTACTATGGGGCAATATGACGGCTTGATGGGCAACTTAAGCTAAGCTTTTGTGCGGTACGGCAAACTAATCTACCAAGGTTTAATCTCAACGATTAATCTTAAATAGCCCTAACATTGCCTTAATTTGGGGTATCACAGGCGTAAAACTTTATTGATTTCTTTAGATCCAGAGCAACCACCATGACTAATGAATCCTTGCTGATTGAGTTTGCCACCAATGGGGTGGGTAACGGTAACACAACTGCGGCATTACGCCAAGTATCTGCCGATGCCATCCAAGCTAATATCAGTAAACTGGCGCATTGGGTACAACAACTAGCCCAAGTCAACAGTGGTCAAGGTTTAGAACTCGATGAAGTCAGTATTGCCGTTAAAATTAATGAAAATGGCGAAGTAATTTTATTGGGGGATGGTCAAGGCTCTGGGGCATTAACATTGCATTTTCGCCGTAGTAACGGGGCTACGGTAGCGGCAGATCAATCAGGGGGTAAATCAGGGGTTACGGCAACTACAGCCACGGTTACAGCCAATAAACTAGCTAACCTGCTAGCAGTGGGGCAATGGGAGCAAGCTAATCTAGAAACTTGGGATCAACTCTGTCAAGCGGCCCAAAAACCACCGCGCAGCCAGCTTACGGCTGAAGATTTACAGCGCATCCCAGCCCAGGTATTTCAAGAAATTGATCGCCTATGGCAAGCCCATAGTCAAGGTAAATATGGTTTTTCGGCTCAAAAACAGATTTATACTGCTACCAGTAATCGCTAAACTATGGCTCAACAGCCCACTTTTCTGGCTATGAATAAATTAAGCTGAACTGGGTCAGCAAGATTTAGATAGTTACTTGCATGGATAGGTCAAACTCGCAATCACTGATCACAATGGGAGCCAAGCATGGACGATAAACAGAAGCAAATTATCGGTTACTTCATTGAAGAAGCCAAGGAACACCTCCATACCATCGAATCTAGCTTGCTAGGAATTGAGGAGATGATGAGTGATCCAGAGAATATTAATGAAGTTTTCCGCGCAGCTCATTCCATTAAAGGTGGTGCGGCGATGTTGGGCTTTCAGAGTATTCAGCATTTAGCCCACTCCTTTGAAGATCATTTTAAGGTTTTGCGCGACAATCCTAAATTTCCCATTGATCAGGATTTACAGACCCTTTTTTTACAGGGATACGACAAACTCAAGGACTTAGTAGATCATTTGCAAAGTCCTGATGGTTTAACCAAAGCCACAGCCGATGCCGTCCTTGCCGAAGCTGAGCCACTCTTTGAAGAAATTAAAAATTATATTCAAGCGATCCAAAACGGGGAAACGCCTCAAAAAGCTGGCAGTGGTAAGAGTACCGCTAATAAACAAAAAGAAATCATTAACGCTTTTCAGCAAGATGTCACCTTGCATTTACGGGATATGCTCACCTGCTTTAAACAGCCCGATAGTCCCAAAAACCGCCAAAGCTTACATAATATTTGTCAAAAACTGATTGAACTGGGTGATCGATTTGGCTTAACCCCGTGGTCAGATATGGTGCGGGCGGTGGATTCCGTCGTCACCAGTGCCAATAATCAATTTCGGGTTTTAGCCCCAGCCGTCATCAAAGAAATTAAGGTGTCCCAAGATTTAGTGGTGGCAGGGCAATGGCAAAATATTCGAGTTTCCGATGATTTGAAGCGCTTGATGCCTTCGTCATCTTCCCAAGGGGACGGTTTTGACTCCATTATTAGCGGCATCAATCCTTCTCGTCCCAGTGCAGCGCCTCTTTCCCATTGGCAAAAGTTTGGGCAACAGGTGGGCTGGCATAATGGACAAAAATGGGTCACCCCCAGCCCAGACTATAGCGGTAAAGCTCCGGCGGGGCATTTACCAGCACCAATTTGGCTGCAAGGTTGGGCTAATCCCCAAGATACCAACGGCAAACAACTGGAAGCCACCTATCAACAATTCATGCAACGCTTATCAGATGCGGGAATTCAAAGCTAATCAAGCTAATTAATGGGGTCAGACTTGCGGCATATTGATGATCATCACCCAAGATCAATTTTTTTACTTCGGCAGCCATTGATATTTGCCAAGAATTTGGTACACTAGAAAAGGTCAAATTTTCGGGGCTAAACCACCGTGCCTAAGCTCAAGACTCGTAAATCTGCTGCTAAAAGATTCAGACTCACTGGTAGCGGCAAAATCGTGCGCCGTCACGCTTCTCGCAATCACTTACTAGAGCATAAGTCCACTGCTCGCAAGAGCCGTCTGTCTAAAATTGCCGTTGTTAGTGAAAGAGATGCCGATAACGTCAGAGCCATGATGCCCTACGCCTAGATTACTAAAATTCTAGATCCCACTAACTAGATTACTAAATTAAAGACAGCTTGATAAAAACAGCGGCGCTAGTCAGCAGCAGTTGCTGTTGTCTGTCTTATCAAAAAAGAACGTTCACCATCCTGATTACGGATCAGTATCACCGCCATGACCAGAGTAAAACGCGGCAATGTTGCCAGAAAGCGCCGCAAAAAGATCCTCAAGTTAGCCAAGGGTTTCCGTGGCTCTCATTCCAAGATATTTCGTACTGCTAACCAGCAGGTGATGAAGGCTTTACGCAATGCCTATCGTGATCGTCGCAAAAAGAAGCGGGACTTCCGTCGTTTGTGGATTACCCGGATTAATGCGGCTTCTCGGCAACAGGGCTTGACCTATAGCCAATTCGCTGGGCTGCTCAAAAAATCCCATGTGGAATTAAATCGCAAGATGTTGGCTCAATTGGCTGTATTAGATCCGGCTGCTTTTACTCAGGTAGTAGAACTAGCTAAGGCATCTAAGTAAATCAGTTATATTGGCAGAGAGGCTATGGGCCAAATCTCACCTATAAGATATTTGATTTGTATTGCAAAAAGTAGGCATTGCGCCTGCTTTTTTTTATGTTAATTTTTGATGATCATATTAAGAATTTTAGTTTAATAATAATCCATAAGCTCAGTTGATGTATATTCTCAAATTATCAGACTGATAACCGCAAAACTGAGTACCACAGGTAACTATGCTAAATTTTGGGAATATGAGAAACTTGAGCCAGCAATTAGGAATCAGCGCCGCTTTATGTGGCATGGCTTATGGCATAGGAAGCCTTGGTTCTACAGCAGTTTATGCCCAGTCAAGTTCAGTGATTATAGCGCAAAAATCTGCACCACAGATGTACAGCACAGTTAGTGTAGACGAACTCGAAGCTATTATCAAAAGTACGGGATTTGTATATCGCAAAGAATCAGAGCGAATTATTCGTTTTGATGCCGGTAGTTACAAAATGTTTGCGTCTCTTGAGTCTTGTGAAGGCAATACGGGTAACCAGTGTCGGGCGGTTGTGTTAGGGACTTTTTTCAAATATCAACCTAGTTTGTCGGTGATCAATGAATGGAATCGGACTAGATATGGCTCGACAGCTTATATAGACAAGGATAATGATGCTGCCCTTGAGTCTTCCATCACATTAGTTGGGGGAATTACTGAGGATAACTTCAAGGCAAATATTCTCGTATTTGTGGCACGGGTGAATCAGTTCTCTAAATATATTGGCTTTGAGCAGTAGATGATAGGCAGTGAATTATATGAGATGTTCTGATGACGAATTCTAACACGATCACGTTCATTATTTATCTTGAGTATTATGGATGACATTATAACTACAATCACTAAAGATTATGCTAAATTTCCTGAATCACAAACCTATGAAATCTACTGCCATGATGTGTATTTTCGTGATCCAGTGTATCAATTTCGCGGGTTAGCACAATATCAAAAAATGATTGGGTTTATTACCTATTGGTTTAAGAACCTCAAACTAGAATTACATAGCATTGAACGTCAATCAGAAGTAGTTACTACTCGTTGGACTATGAGTTGGAATGCGCCATTACCTTGGCAGCCAAGGGTTTCAGTCACGGGTTGGAGTGAGTTAACTGTCACGAATCAGGTTAATGAAATGGAAAAAACAGCCGGTATTCAGGAAAAAATTTGTTCCCATGTGGATTATTGGCATTGCACAAAATGGGATTTGATCCGTCAGCATTTTGTGATGTCTCAACCTAATTGAGTCAAGTTAATAATTAACCTCAGTTGAGATCTCCGACTTTTCCTTGATCAGCAATGAATCATCTTCCACAAGCATCCGAAAAGCCGGAGATTTAGTATTTATATGTATTATATTAAAGACGTTTGCAAGTAATCCATTGCATGGTCATTTGGGAATCTTCGGCAGCAAATAAATCTTTCCCTGTAGACCAATTTTCAAACCAACCTGTAGGCGGCCAAGCTTCTTCCGGCAGGTTAGCCCGCTCATATTCACACACAGGATCTCTGGCAATAATCTCTAGGGGCAGTCCATCAATGGCTTCTTGTAGTTCCGCTTCGGTAAACAGACTGGCCCACACCAATTCCGAAACTTCTTTAGTCAATTGATCGGGGTTAAAGCCCTCGTTGGGCAAAAACATACTGAATACTAGAATGCCGTTGGGTTTGAGATAGTCGCAAATTTTCGCAAATAATAGCCGCATTTGATTCACATCGCGGAAATGGGAAACAACTTCAGCGGAAATGACCAAGTTATAGTCTAGGGCGCGTAAACGAACCAAAGGATCAAGAATGTCTCCAGTAATTACCTTGACGGAAACCCCTTCTTTGGCAGCATCGGCAGTAATTTGTTCGGTAAAGACAGGGGTTACTTCTACGGCATCAACTTGATAACCTAGTTTAGCCAAGGGAATCGTATTACGTCCTGTACCTGCGCCAATATCGAGAATCTTAGTTTTCGCTGGTTCGGCAAACTGTTTGGCTGCCGCCAAAATGCGAGCATCGACATGGGTTCCAAATAGGGGCTTCTCTTTGGAACTAGCCCAGTTCGTGAATTGCTCTGCCATGTTAGGCGCAACGGCGGACACGGTGTAGGTAATGCCGTTGGGGGGATTAGTGGAAGGCTCGTATTTGACAATCAATTTGGCTACCGGAGAAGCTTTGAAACCCTCATCAAGGTGCAGTTTAATCAGTTTACCCAGATGTTCTGCTTCTGCTTCGCTGAAGGTTTTGCCCATGCAATCAAATAAAGTAGTAAACCGAATTACATAGTCATCTAATTGGGAAGGCAGGCAGGGTAAAATTACTTCGCCGGTCATGGAAGTATTGCGATTAAAAATGGCGCGAAAATTAAGCGGTAACTGAGAATGGGGCATATAAAACTAAGAGAAAACGGCTCAATAACTTGTGCAGTTTACCATAGGTAGGACTTGTTTAAAGTTGGGTTAAATTCAGTCTAGGGAATACTTAGAATGCAATTTTTTGACTAAAGGCTGTGGCGAACTTCTTAAGCTATATAAAAGATTAGTTGGAAAATAATGATATTTAAATATGATACGAGTTTAGATCTTGGTTTTATTAGGAATATTCAGGGATTTATCGTATATATCGCCAGCATTTAGGCTAAAAGTTCACACATTTGTACGTGGCGGTGGCAGTTAGTTTTTAACTAAGATTGACTCCTATTGAGCCAAGCATCGCCAACACCATGACAGATCAGCGCCTTTCAGACCAACTGCGTTTTCTATGCCGTGATCGCCTTGCCTATGAGCAGTTGCAAGCGATGTTAGCTGCCCAACAAGAAATGGCAGAATTTTTGTTGCAGCAGCAAAAGCAGCAATTAGAGGAACAACATCAAGCAGAAATTGAACATTTTTTAGATTCCCTTGAGGAAGAAAAGCAGCAGTTTATTTTGCTATTGAGCTATGCTGTGCGTGGGCCCCTACGGCAAGTCTTGGATATGACACAGTTGCTCATGCATGAGGATTTATCCTATCAACATCATGATTGGCTGTACACTTTGGGGCGCAGTGCCAATCGTTTGGTGGCGGTATTTCATGAAGCGGCGGGGGATTTGGATCTAGATTTACCTGACGAAATTCAGTTGCGTTTACCAATGTTGAGTGGTGGTATGCCCCAGCGCAAGGTTTTGCCTACATCACAAATATCAGCAGCAGAAGTATTAATTGAACC
>JBAXSK010000129.1:0-11560 GCA_037130765.1 Pseudanabaena sp. ELA607 | reverse complement strand
CTAAACTTCCTCAAGTTTCATCAGTTGGGCAATTGATTATGACTTCTAAGCCAATGATTTCTAAATTTAGAGCTTCTCAACCAATAGCCTCTAAAAAAGGTGAATTACAGTGCATTGATGCAGCTAAATTGGCCATAAGAACTTGTTGGGGAGCTAGTTTATGTTTGTCTGGTTTGGTTTTAAGCTATATGCCAGCAGTCAAAGCCGAAGCAATCAACGTAAATAATACCGTTGCCGCACCAATACCTCAAACTGATTCCCAAACCATTGAATCAATTGCTAGGGAAATCGACTTTAATCCTTACGATGGCACTGCACCCAATTCCATTAATGATGTTGTGCCGCCATCTCCAAAACCCTACCTCACTGCCAATCCTAATTTAGAGAACACTAATTTATTACCTAGCCAAACATTCACTGCGGTAATTGACTTAAGCGATGTTAAGCCAACGGATCAATCTTTTCAAGCCTTAACTGCCATGCAGCAACGGTATCAATGTGGCGACTTAGTTCAATCCGACAATTCTACGGCTAATAATGCAGCGATAAATTCTTCTATTAATCAACCATCAATCAATCGTTATGAATTTGCTGTCGGCTTAAATCGTTGCCTAGAAACAATTCAGAACCCATCCCGCAGACGTGAATCCGTATCAGAATCCGATATTAAAACATTAACACAACTTCAGCAAAAATTTGGCAGTGAATTAGCTGCTGTACGTCGTCGCACCATTGACACCGAGCCACGGGTTACCCAAATTGCCAATCACACATTCTCTCCCACAGCCAAGTTACGCGGCATTGTCGTATTTTTAGCCGGAGGCACTTTAGGGAATCAAGTGAATCGCACCAGCAACAATAGCGAAGCCTTCTTAGGTTACTACACTTTACTAGGGCTAAATACGACTTTTAGTGGGAATGATATGCTGCGAATTCGCTTAGCCGCCACTAATTTACCGCTATTGTCTAGCGTCACAGGCACAACCATGACGAATACGGTGCTAGATCCGTTGCCATTATCTTCTTTGCAGCCAGATCGGATTAATTATCAATTTGCCGCTGGGCCCCAAACCACCATCTGGTTAGGTTTAACTGGAATGCAACCCTTTGAATATCTACCTGTATTGAATCCGTTAATTGCTTCCGTTAATGGTCCTATATCGCGATTCGCATGGTATAACCCCGCCGTATATCGTGCAGGATTCGCTGGTACAGGCATCATTGCCGCCCATCGTTTTAGTCCACAATGGCAAATTCATGCTGGTTATGTGGTCAGCAGCAACCAAGCCAGTTTAGGGAATTCTGGCCCCAATGGCTTATTCAATAGTAGTAATAATCTTCTGGCTCAACTCACCTTTACCCCTCAGCCGGAAGTTTCCCTTGGTTTAGCTTATGCACGGAAATATTTTGCGTCTGGAACAGTTAACTTATATGGGAATGTTGGTAGTACCAATGCCTTGACTCCCTTTGGTCAAAATGCCACCATTGCCGATAATTTGGGCTTCCAATTCCATTGGCGCATTAATCCAAAAGTAGCAGTGGGGGGATGGTTTGGTTATACTAGTGCGCAACAGGCTAGTGCTAGGGTGTCTAATTCTGCTTCTATGATTACGACTTCTTTAAATGTGGCGTTCCCTGACTTATTTCGAGAAGGAGATTTAGCAGGTTTAGTGGTGGGAATTCCCCCAAAGGTAACCAGTAATAGTTTTTTGGTTAATGGTGTACCGCGTTTAGACAAAGACACCAGTATGCATTGGGAAGTTTTTTATACTTTCCCAATTAATCGCAATTTCAGCATTACCCCTAATATCTATCTCATTACTAATCCTGAACATAATAACAATAATCAATCAATTTGGGTGGCAATGCTGCGCACCACATTTGTGTTTTAGCGCAATTCAGGTTTGTCTAGGTGGATTTGATTAGAGCTAATACCTAAAGAAAGTATAGAACCGATTTGATATCTTATAATAGCCTAAAAAGAACTAAGAAATGTGCTACACAAGTGACTTAAGCGAGAAGGAGTGGGAGATTATCGAACCCTCTATTACCGCAGAAGAAAAAGACAAGACCAGCGTTATGGACAAAGCGCGAAATATTAAACGGCATATTCTACTAACTGAAGCAAGGATGTAATTGGGCAGATTCACCAAAAGATCTGCCACCAATCTCAACAGTATATTGGTACTACAAACAATGGCGAGAAGCAGGGGTATTAGACACCTTGTTGAATGCATTACATAGTCAAGTCAGAGTACAAGTAAAAAAACCAAATGGACCACCCTAATAATTGTTGATTCCCAAGCCGTGAAAAATACTTGTAACGCCAGGGCTGAGTCCTTCGGAAATTGCCGCCCCTGCTTTTGCCACTTCGGCTTTAGGGGACTGCATTTTAGGTAATGGCATTATTGCTGATAAGTTATGGGTGGAGATCGCGACGACGATCACTCCTAATCATCCATTTTGTGGACAATTGGTGCAGGATGCCGCCATGGAGTAAGATTTCGTGCCCCTCTATGTAGAGACTGCCGCGCAAACGATTCACGGCTGGGACTTACTCCATGCTCGTTTGAATGCCGGAGATGTGCTTTATTTAACGATTCCGGCGGCACACTTAGACCAACTATGGCGCACTAGTTACGAACGCCAAGCGCTGACGTTGAATAACTTCTAATTTTATCTAATTTTACTGCCCGCCAGTAATCTTACCCCAGTAATAATTGCTGCACACCCGCTGTAATATCAGGCTGTTTTACCAAAGACTCGCCCACCAAAACCGCCGCCGCACCACAGGCTTGGACAAAATCTAAATCCTGCCTTGTGTAAATTCCCGATTCACTCACCCATAGATAAGATTCCCGTTGCGCCTGTGACAGATTCGCTAACAGAGCTTCCGTTTGGGCTAAAGTTACCTCAAAATTCTCTAAATTACGATTATTAATCCCAATCAAATGCACATTATCTAACTTCAGTACTCGCTCTAATTCCGCTGCCGTATGCACTTCCACCAAGGCAGTCATTCCCAATTGGGCAATCAAATCCGCAAATTTCTGCAAATCTCCATCGGTCAAAATCGCCGCGATTAGCAATACTGCATCGGCTCCATGTAACCGTGCCCAAAGAATTTGATAGGGATCAATAATAAATTCCTTACACAATAAAGGCAAATTTACCACAGCGCGAATCTTCGCTAAATTCGCAAATCCCCCTTGAAAAAACTCCTGATCAGTTAAAACTGAAAGACAATTTGCGCCCCCTAATTCATAAGCTTGGGCAATTTGCACCGGATCAAAATCTGCTCGCAAAATTCCTTTACTGGGTGAAGCTTTCTTAACTTCGGCAATTAAAGTGGGCTGCTCGCGATATTGGGCCAACGTGCCATAAAAATCCTTGGGCTGCCTATCACTTTCTAAATCGGCTAATTGCTGCTGCACTCGATCTTCAGATACAGCAAGTTGCATTGCCGCCACCTCAGACTGCTTATGCCAAACGATTTTTTCTAAAATATTTGCTGGTGCGGCATCGGGCGGCGCAATCTCATAACCCTTTGCTTTCAGTGGCGCTTGATCTGCTACTGAACTAATTGCCGAGTTAACCGCCACACCACAACGCCGCACTTGCATAAAATTTATCTTGCTCTCGAATATGAACTGGTTTAATCTAAACTGGAATTTAATCGTAAGCGTTTCAAAAGTGAAATCCCCGATTTTTCAATATCTTTCAACAAGAATATCTTTCAAAAATTCGGGGATCAAAAGTTAGAAGTACTTATGAAGATTTTAGGCTTGGATGAGAAGGACTAAAATTAGACGTTAGTAGTCGCCTGCAAACGGGCCCGCGCTAAGCGTAAATCTTGTTCTGCTAAGATTTTGCCTTGTTTGTCATCTTCTTTAATGCCAGCTAAGCGCTCTTCGGCGGCGGTTAATTCGGTGCGAGCCGCTTCAGCGTCAATATCCGCACCAAGCTCCGCGCGACGAACTAAAACTGCTACTTCATTGGCTTCAATTTCGGCAAAACCATTACTCACGGCTACAGTAGCCCATTCCCGATCACGCCGAAACCGAATCACCCCAGCATCTAAAGCCGTGATCAAAGGCGCGTGATCTGTTAAAACACCCAACTGACCTGTGGAACTCGGTAAAATCACCTCATCAGCGGTGGAGTTCAACACAATTTGGTCTGGAGAAATTACTTTTACCGTTAGTGTCATGTCAATTGTGCAAGTTCAAAGTTGGTTTAGGGAAAAACTATCGGCTTAGAGTGCATCAGCTATCCCTAGCATCAGCCATTCGCCGATAGTTTACCCATTAAATAAATTGATTACTCCAAATCCAGCCCCACAAGACAAAGCATGGCTAGGGCTAGACTCAGCCTAGATTTAGCTAGCTAACAGCTTTTCACCCTTAGCAATGGCTTCTTCGATGTTGCCCACCAAATAGAAAGCTTGCTCAGGCAAATGATCCAAGCTGCCGCTCAAGATCCGTTCAAAACCGTTGATGCTTTCTTCGAGGGTGACATACTTACCAGGAGAACCGGTAAATACTTCTGCCACAAAGAAGGGCTGAGACAAGAAACGCTCGATCTTACGGGCACGGTTTACGGTCAACTTATCTTCTTCAGACAATTCATCAAGACCCAAAATGGCGATGATGTCTTGCAATTCCTTGTAACGTTGCAGGGTCTTTTGTACCGACCGAGCCACACGGTAATGATCATCACTGACCACACCAGGCTGCAACATGGTAGAAGTGGAGTTCAAAGGATCTACCGCCGGATAAATCCCCTTAGAAGCCAAACTACGGGACAACACCGTGGTGGCATCCAAGTGAGCAAAGGTGGTAGCAGGTGCGGGGTCAGTCAAGTCATCCGCAGGCACATATACGGCTTGTACAGAAGTGATCGAACCAGACAAGGTGGAAGTAATCCGCTCTTGCAGTTCGCCCATTTCCGTACCAAGAGTAGGCTGGTAACCCACCGCAGAAGGCATCCGACCCAACAGCGCCGATACTTCAGAACCAGCTTGGGTAAAGCGGAAAATATTGTCAATAAAGAGCAATACGTCTTGCTTAGATACATCACGGAAATATTCCGCCATGGTCAAAGCCGACAGACCAACGCGCATCCGTGCTCCAGGCGGCTCGTTCATCTGACCATATACCAAAGCCAGATACTTCAATACGCCCGACTCTTTCATTTCATTGTAAAGGTCATTACCTTCGCGGGTGCGTTCGCCCACACCACCGAAGACTGATACCCCAGAGTGCTTTTTAGCAATGTTATTGATCAACTCTTGGATCAATACGGTTTTGCCTACACCAGCACCACCGAACAAGCCGATCTTACCGCCCCGACGATAGGGAGCTAATAAGTCAATTACCTTAATCCCAGTTTCAAAGGTGGTGGGCTTAGTTTCTAATTCAATAAATGCAGGGGCAGCACGGTGAATTGGAAAACGTTCTTGGCTATCTACGTCACCTAGTTCATCGATTGGTTCCCCCAATACGTTGAAAATGCGACCCAAAATACCAGGGCCTACAGGTACGCTGATGGGGCCACCCGTATCGGAGGTTTCCATACCACGCACCACACCATCGGTCGTGCTCATTGCTACAGCACGTACTTGGTTGTCACCTAATAATTGCTGTACTTCACAGGTTACGCGAATATCCTGACCAGCAGAATTCTTCCCGAAAATGACGATGGCATTGTAAATTTGGGGCAGTTTGCCGCTAGGAAATTCGACATCGACTACAGGGCCGATGATCTTCGTAACGCGGCCATTGGTTTTCTCTGCGGTTGTTACCATGCTTGCTGCTTACTCCAGCCTGTTTACACTAAGTTTTTGTTGCTATTTGATCATGCTGTCCCTACGGCTCTACCTTGGTGCAGAGTGAAACGCAGAAAACCGCACATTGCCGTAAAAGCAATTAAAAATTTAACCAATTCTCAACATATCACCTAATGGTCACGTCTTCCCATCATCAACCTTAGAGTTGCTAAAAACTATTACTAAGGTATTGACAAAAATAAGGGCTGTGCATTGGTAAAAACTAATCGATCAAGATGTTTGGGATTATTTGGGGATCGGCAAGATTATTCCATAGGGCACAGACTCAGAGAAAACGACTTAGATTACCAACATAAACCGCTGACACAAACCGATCCCAGCCGCTTAGGTCATGGTGGATCATCACCTGCTCATAAACCCCGCTTTGCTCTAACATCATGGCAATGGCTGCCCCCTGTTCTGACCGATGTTCCACTAACCACAACGCCCCTGTTGCTAAATATTCCGGTGCAGTGGCGATCAAATGCCTGATGTCCCGCAAGCCATCCGTACCACCGTCTAGGGCGAGGTGGGGTTCATGGTCGCGCACCTCTGGTTCTAGGGTCATGACCTCTGCGGTGGGGATATAAGGTGGATTGGCAATCATCGCCACTAAAGCTCTTGAATTGGTAGCTCTTGGCTCGGTTCCTAAACCTGTTTGCTGAAATAAAGATAACGGCTCAAACCAATGACCTTGATAAAACCGAACATTCGGTACAGAATTATGATTTGCATTTAACTGAGCTATAGCCAAAGCCTGATCAGAACAATCTACGGCATGGATTTGGGATTGGGGCAATTGGCGGGCTAGGGCAATGGCAATCGCGCCGCTTCCTGTGCCTAAATCTGCCCAATCGCCAGCGGCATAATTAACTTTAGGGTTTTGCGGCGCTAGTTCGGCAATGCGACTGATGGCCACGTCAATGATGAGCTCAGTTTCAGGGCGGGGAATCAGCACCCCTGGGGCAACATTTAGCTGTAAGTCACGCCAGATGGTTTGACCGGCGAGATATTGCACCGGCTGGCGTTGGTCAAGGCGCAATTGCCACAGGGCGGGTAAGTGCTGCCAATCAGTGGGTAAGCGGTGTCTGAGGCGTAAAGCTAATTTATCTAAGTCGGTGCATGAAAAAACCAGCCAATCAAGTTCATGGCTGGGGATATGATGTGCTTGGGCTTGGTTTTGGGCGGTCTGATACCAATGCCAGAAATCCATAGCTGATGATTTGCTGGCTAACGCTTCTGTGACATCGCGGCGAGGAAATTCTTTTGATAGTTCAAAAAGCTGCTATGCCAATCACTAAAACGCTTTTCACCGTCACGGACTAGCATTTGGCGATATTGTTCAGAGGTGAGATATTTAGATGATGCCTTAGCCATGATGAACACTCCAAATGAGCAATAGTGATGAGTACGGCTAAGGCTGAGCCAGTAGCCAAGGTTGAGGAATTATAACTATTTTCTTGAGCCACACTTTAGCAACATATAATTCCATAGACCTAATCTATCATTCACTAAAAGCAAGTAGTGGATAGCAAGTTGGTTTAGGAGGTTATTTTCTTAAGTCCATAGTCCATAACCAAACAAATTGATGGCGATGCTTCGATTACGGATCTTATATTAAATTTTCAAGTTTAAGCCGTTATGTTTTCAGGGTTACTGTTAATACTGCGCCATCATAGGAATATATCTTAAGTTAGTTTAGCAAATGATTGGTTAGATTTAAGGCAAATAAAATCATCAATGACGGCTTCTATGACTATTTTGCTCATTTTCGATTAATTCTAGACGTAGTTTAGAGTTATTTTAAATTAGATTTATTGTTACAAAAATTTACTATTGCCAAGGCTGACATTTACACTATGAAGCCATTGCTTAATAACAATTTTTGTAAGCTAAATCAATTTAGTTTGCCATAGAACCACAATAATCTTATTTATGATAGATAACTAATTGTAATTTATTTGCTTGAATTTATCGGCTCTTATATTGTTATTTATCAGATAATTCCTCTAAATACATTGATTAATTTAGTTACACCAAACCATTTGCTCATTAACTTGTCTTTGTCTTCAAATATTAGTTTGCTAATATTTTTTTAGTTATTAAATAATTCCGAGTAATCATCTATGAGTGCCACGAAATTTGCCACCACCATTCAGCAGGAATGCTATCAACGGATCAAGCTCTGGCTACAGGAACTTTATACTGAGGTGTATGTGCCTCCCTATGATATGCCAGTGTTTATTTTGCCTATGGGATCAGCCACAGCCATGGTAGAAATTTTACCTTGGGGTGAGTCGGAGGCAATTATTTCCACTTGGTCTTATGTGGTGACTGGGGCAGAAATGACTAAGGATTTGCTCAAGTTTTTGCTTAAAGCTAATGATCGTTTACCCTTTGGCGTGTTGAGCGTCGATGATGATGGCGATATTCGGTTTCATTCCACGCTGGTCGGTTCTACCTGCGATCGCGAGGAATTACAAAATACGGTTTCTAATGTGCTGGCAACAGCAGATCGTTATGATGATGAAATTGTGGCCCACTGGGGAGGTGAAAGAGCTTTAGATCGGGCTAGCTAGAGTCGAGTGACGATCAAAATTTTAGGGGTAAATCTCATGGCTCAAATCTCATAGGTGCGTCCTCGCCATTGTTTGGGTTGCCGCAACGCCGAGAGGCAAATCCTAAGAGCAGCTAAAGGATCAGACAACGGGGCGAGCCAAAACCAAAAGCCTACTTCTGTGTAACTATTACGCACCCCTAACTGCAATAACCAGCGGATCAACACCAAAAAGCTGTTGATCCCCAGCAGGCTCCACAGTAGCGGATTAAATTTGATCCCCACGGTTAAGCCATAGGTTAATAGTGCCAGCAGTAAATGGGGCAAACCTTGCACCGCCACTAAAAACACGCAATCCCCCCAAGTCTGGGATCTCGGAGCGGCATCTTTGAGATCAAGGGAGCGTCCCCATTCCCGCCATGTTTCTGCCATTGAGGTGTACATCCGCACCTGAATCAAATTGGCTCCATCAAGAAAACCAACTTTTGCCCCAGTTTGGGCAACGGCTCTGGCTAAGGTCACATCGTCACAAAAGGAAGATTTGGCTAAGGTATAGTCTCCTAAAGCGGCTAGTTTTTGCCGCCGCGATAGAAAACATTGCCCATTAGCCATGACGCGCTGATCCGTGAATTGGGTCGGGTCACCGGTTGCACCAAAGCGATACACCAAAGTTATGAGCAATGAAGGTTGTAACCATTGCTCCCCCGCTGTTTTGAGAATAAATCGCGGCGATAGGGACAAAATATCATAGCCATCGGTACTGGCTTTTTGGGCTAAACTTGCCGCTAGCCCTGACTGGGGCACAGTATCAGCATCTAAACCCAAAACCCATTCACTAGCTGGATCAACGTGGGTAAATCCCGTATGTAAAGCCCAAGGTCGCCCCACCCACCCCGCAGGCAATGGATCATCGGTAATCAATCGCAATGGAATCGGAAAATCTGGCTGAATTTTTTGCACATATTCCGGCGTACCGTCTTGAGAGCGGCTGTCAATCACAATAATTTCCCGCACTGCCTGATCCCGCAACCCCTCTAAGCAACTAGGCAAGCGCTCAATTTCGTTGAGGGTCGGGATAATCACCGATACTTGGGGATTTTGGCGGGCGGCTTGCTCAGCTTCAGGACTTAACGGCACAAGGGGCAAAATTCGCTGGGGCGCAGTGCTTAGCCGTCGCAATAAAATCAACAAACTTGGTACTTGCCACAGCAATAGCAAAATCACCAGCAAGTTAATCCCAAAGCTATTAGTTAGATCATTGGTTCCTAAATTAGCTTGATTAACCACAACCAATAAATTTAGATCTAACAAACTTATATCTAATAAATTCAGGTTTAACCACATCCATTCCATACCGAAGCTCAATCCTTGCAAGACCACCCACCTTTACCCATATTTTGTAAATCTGCTGTAAATCTCAAGTGCTGTAAACCAAGGATGGTCAAAGCCAGAATTAATCAGCCCCATATCAAACTAATATCAGAAATTTATATGCTGACATTTTTAGAAGGGAATATCATCATCACCAACCCCTGAGTCATAGCTAGGGGCAGTGCTAGGATTTTGGTTGAAACCTCCAGTGTACGGCGCACTCGATGGGCTGCTACCCACAGGGGACTGATTAGCCATAGGCACAGCAGCCTTGGGAACAGATGCCCCAGCCCCGCTACTTTGATAGTTGTGATCACTCCAAGATGTGCTGCTAGGACTGCTACCATAACTATCGTTATGACTTGTGGTAGCTACCATGCCAGCACCCATCGGATAAACCCGCTGAGCCGTGATTTCGGCGACTTTCTCTTTATAAGCGCCGCGATCAAGCATTTCCATGCGCAACCGCCCTTCTACAATCACTTGATCACCGCGATGATATTTCTCCATAATTTCATCGGCAAGGCGATTCCACCCCGTGACCCGCACCCGAAACGGTGCATCATCCTGTCGTGGGTTAGGAAATTGAGCCATGAATGATGCCACGGTATACTGACCATCAGCAGTCAGGCGCTTTTCGGGATCAGTGAGGATTTCCGCCATCAACACAATTGAATTCATAAATCAAAAATCCCCATAACAAGAAATAATTCAGGTGTAAACCCGGTATAAATTATTACCACAATTACCATAAACTCGCAGCGAAGCTATATGCTATGCTACGCCCAAAATTATAGAGGTTTGGATCTACTCTGCAAACTTCAATGCTACCAATCATCTAGGCAACTCAAGAAACTATGATCACGATCAATGCTTTTATTGCCGGGGCTTTATTAGTCGATGCAGGCATACAGTGGTTGATTGTGGATCGGATGTTTCGTGCCAGACAACGCCACAAGCCAGAGGAAGAAGTGGAAGAAGAAAATTTAACCCGTTATGAGTCCCATACCAGTCCTGATCAACCCAAGGGCTGGGAGTTTAAAATTGTGCGTACCCACAGCGGTGGTTTTCGGGATCGGCGCGTGTTACAAAAAGTTTGTGCCCAAGAAGCTAATACGGGCTGGATTTTGCTCGAAAAACTCGATGATCGCCGCCTGCGGTTTCGTCGCCCTGTAACAGCCCGCGAAAGAGATCACCTCAGCAAGGTTGATCCCTATCGCACTTATTACGGCATTCCCGAAGATGTAGAAACGTTTCTGGGGGTATTTGTATTTTTGGCGGTGATGGGGGTGACGGCTTTTGTGGGGTTTAAGGCAATGGAAAGCTTTTTTACGACGCTCCAAACGCGACCAATCCCCACCCTAAAATCGCCTAATGCTCGCCCTGAAGCACCGCGTTAAGGAAATTTCACCTAACCTTAGCCTTGATTTAGGCTCAGGTACTCCAAGGGAACAATGCTTTATTTAGGCTGTAGTTCAAGCTGCTACTAGAGAAGCCAAGGGATTAGGAATTGAAGCACTGGGGGAGACAAATTCACCGGTCACCACAAACTCAAGCCGTAATTTGAGCCACAAAATCGACTGGTGATCGGTAGAAATAATTGCCGCTGCTGCACCAGGGATCTGTTTACGCACCGTAGCTAATTCAGGGGTTTCGAGAAAAGCGGGATCTTTGATAAACCAAAAATCAATTTCTTTGTTACGGGCGGCATAGTTGCGCTGACGTTCTTTGAGGGTTTCACTCAGGGGCTCGCCCTCTTCTTCACACAAAAAACGTTGGCTAGCAGCGAGGAAATAGTAAGTTTT
>JBAXSK010000128.1:0-11590 GCA_037130765.1 Pseudanabaena sp. ELA607 | reverse complement strand
TGTCTTGAATATTGCTGACTCACTAAATCTCCCTTCTCATCAAATTTAATCACACCAGATATACCCTGATATTGAAAGTCAGGTGATTTCAGATAGTCCCTAATTTTCACTGCATCATTACCTACTTTATCAATAGCAGTAATTGTTACTCCCATAGCATCATAAGACTTGATTAAAACTGCATCTGGTTCTTCTCCATACTTTGCTTTGTATTGCTTCGTGAAATCATCAAGACTTGCACCTTGAGATGGGGCAGGTAAAGCTACCTTAACTCCTTCTACGACTTCACTACCAGCAGCAGCAAATTCAGGCGAACTCAAATTATCGCTTCCATAAGCAGTAGCCTTTACATCAGCTTGACGCAGTTGCTGCATAAACCCAGAACCAGATTTGGCATAGATTAAAAGAAAAACTGTGTCAGGAGAAACACCTTTTATCTTTTCAATCTGTGTTCTAAAATCCCTATCTCCTTCTTTAATCCCATAAACGGGAATATTGGTGAAACCCTTCTGAGTCAAGTATTTTAAGGTACTATCACGATAGCTTGTTCCCCAGTCATCTTCGATATAAACAATGACTGGTTTTTTCATCCCACTTTCTAATGCCCAATCAACATTGTATTTACCTGCTAAAGCATCGGAAGCAATAACTCTGAAATAGTTTGAACCACATTCGGATGAAATTTTTGGCGCAGTACTCAAAGCATCTATAATTACAACATTATCAGCCTTGGCGATTGAACAAACCTGTAATGCATTCTTACTACCTGTAACACCAACCAAAACCTTGATTCCTTGTACTCCTGTTAGTTTCTGATAAGAGGACACGGCTTTCGCAGGACTGAATTGAGAATCTTCTATAACTAGTTTGAATTTTTTGTTTTTAGCAGTTGTTGACGGCAAATTATTATTTGTTTCAATTGCAAATTCAAATCCTCGTTTCATCTTTTCGCCATATACAGCACCTTCTCCTGACAAACCCAAAATCGTACCTACGTTAATTGTTTGAGGAGCATTTGTTGGCTCATTACCTTGAAAGAGAGTACAAGAAGAGGTAACAAATCCAACAGTCGTAGTCAAAGTTGTTGAAATAAACAGTTTTAAAAATAAATCACGTTTCATAAAGATTTCTCCAATAGGTTACTAGGTACAGCTATAAGAAAGGCTTGATTCATTGTCGGTGATAATAATTGTAAAAAAGTTTCTAAACCTGATGCATCCAAAGCCCCAAAAGGCTCATCCATCATCTGCAAAACCGCCGATCGCCGATCCGTACAGGCCAGAGTACAAGCTAAAACCACCCTCTGCCTCTCACCGCCACTCAAAGCCGAAACCCGCTTCTCTAAAAATGGCTGCACATTCTCAGGAGGGTCAGAAACTCCACTCAACCGCAACATCTCACTCACTCTGAGATTAGGGAAAATATTGTCTCTTGCGCGTAACAGACGCAACCCACGCTTCACACGTTCCCACGCAGGTAAACGATGGATCGGCTTGCCATGCAGCAACACTCTACCAGAACAAGGTATCAAACCCGCAAATCCATCCAATAACGAAGTTTTTCCATAGCCATTAGCCGCAAACAGCACCGCAACCTGTCCTGCATACAGCGTAAAAGAAATATTACACAAAATCTGTCGCTTACCACGCCAAACAGCAAAATCCTGCACCTCAAAAATTGGCTGCCCCAACTCGCCAGCGTCCCTAGTCACAATCGACAGCACCGCACCACCCTCAAGCGGAATATCCTGAATACTGCCGCGATCGCCCACCAACGACTCCAACCAAGCGCGATCGCTATTGCCTAGAGATGCCTCTAGATCGGCTTTCACCATCGCCGCATCTTCCACCAGCAGCTTGCCACTCTCCAACTTCCAAACCGCCGTAGCCAAACTCAACACATGGGGCAGATTAAACACATGCTCCACGACCACAATCGTCACACCCCGATTCCGCAACTCTTGCAACAAAGCCATCACCGCCGCCTTGCCCTCAGCATCTAGCCCCGCCAGTGGCTCATCCAACAGCAACACCCTTGCCCCAGTCGCCAACGCCCGTAGGATCGCCACCCGCATACCTTGCCCCAGCGAAACCATATCCCCCGAAGAATTTTCGCGCCCTTCCAAACCAATATCTGCCAAAGCCGTCACCACCGCCCGACCCTGCTTAATTTCCTGCTTACGCACCAAATCAGGACGCAAAATTGACCATAAAGGATTTTCCCCAAGCTGATCTGGCTTAGCCACCGCAATATTGTCCCGTAAACTCAGCGTGGCAAAGGATCTACCACCTTGCCAAGTCTTCACAATTCCCATCTGGGCAAACCCTTCAGGCGTAAACCCATCAAATATATTTAGCCTCTGCCAAAGCGATCGCGGAAAATCAAATTTTCTAGGATGACCAGCACCACTACCAGCATTGTCATACAGCACAATGCAGCCAGCATTCGGCTCCAAATAAGCCGCGATCGCATTTAATAAACTCGTCTTACCCGAACCATTGGGACCAATCAAACAAATAAAGTCACCCTGACATAGCTCACCCGAAGCGCCATTCAAAACCTTCTGAGCGCCATAGGACAGAACTAAATCACGAAATTCCAAGACAGTCAAACTCTCAGACTGCCCAATATTTTGCTTAACGTTTGCCTCCATTGCTGGACTCTCAATAGTCTTCATAATCGTCACCTACTCTATCCTATATTCGCCAGCGATACCCTGCTGCCGAAAATGCGCGATCGCCACTAAACAAAGCCCGTAAATACCCAACCGCACATTCGCCGCGATCGCATCAGGAATCGCCACAAATCGCAAGGCTTCAGGCAAAGCAATTAGCAACAAAGCCCCCACCAAAGGACCTTTGAAATTGCCTATACCCCCCACTAAAATCATACAAACGAATAAAATACTTTCGTCCAAGGTTGCCGCCGAAGGATCGATATAGCTCACATAGGCAGCATAAATTGCCCCAGCCAGAGACACCATCGCACAGGCGATCGCCAATACTTGCACCTTCACCCAGCGCGTATTTTTACCCAAGCCCCGCGCCACCAGTTCATCATCGCGCATCGCCTTGAGTAATCTGCCCCAAGGAGAAGCCACTAACAACCAGCAAATACCCGCACAGGCGATCGCCGCCACCGTAGATAAAAGCGTCATGCTACCAATAGTTTGAAATTGCAACCCGAATATATTTGGCTTCGGAATCCCCGCAATCCCAAAAGGTCCATTGGTCAGATTTACCCAAGTCCCAAAATCCGCATCCGCCTTAAACCAGTTATAGAACAAACTAAATAACAACGACTGCACCGCTAAAGATAACATCACAAAAAAGTCACCCTTAAACCGCCAAGCCGCCATCGACACCGCCAAACTAGCGATCGCCGCGATCGACATCCCTAAACCCGCCGCAGGCAAAAAGCCCCAACCTAGCTTCACACTCACCAGTGCATAGGTATAAGCCCCAATCGCAAAATATCCCGCATGAGCCAAGCTCAGCAAACCGCAGTAACCCACAACCAAATTCAAGCTCATCGCCACGATTGTATAGATACCGCCATAGATACTCAAATGCAGAATGTAGTTCATGCTTCCGCCTCCAATCTGCGCTTCTGTCCAATTAAACCCTGCGGTCTGAATAGCAAGAATATAGCAAGAATCATAAAAGTTACCGCTTCCTGCCATTGGGCTGATAAAAACCAAACCACCTGCGATCGCATTACACCAAGCAAAATTCCACCTAGCACCGCCCCAAAAAAGGACTGATGCCCACCAATAATCGAAGCAACCACCGCCAATAACAGCGCGGCCAAACCGCCCTGCGGGTCAAAGCCCACATCCCAAGCCACTAACAAAGAGGCGATCGCGCTAAGCAGTCCCGCAATTCCAAAGGCAACTAACCGCAAATTACGAATGCTATAACCACGCAAAGCAAGCTCCATTGAGTTATCCGCCATTGCCCGAAACTGCAAACCCAACTGACTAAATTGCAACCAGATATAAAAACCTGCCATGGTTAACAAGGCGATCGCCGCGCCGCCCACCTGAGCCTGTGTCAGCGTCACTCCTGACAAGTTGAATACACCATCGACACCCTGACGCAATACCTTAGTTTCGTTACCCCAAATAATGGCGATCGTCTGCACTAGCACAATATAAGTACCCAACGATGCAATCAAATGGGTTCCACCTGCGGCTCGTTTTTTCTCTAGCCATGCATGATTGAGTAACTCACAGCTTAGGGAGAGGGAAATAGCGATCACTAGAGCAGCAGCCACAGCCACATACCAAGCCCAACCCCATTGCAATCCCGTCCAAACCAAGAACGGCGCAAGGGCATAAATACCACCCAAGGCGATATAAAAAATGCGGGTTGGCAGATAGACAACAGTAAAAGCAAGTGCCATCACTGCGACTATAGCTCCTGTAATCAAGCCATTGACAAGTATTTGCATAGCGGCAAGGTTTAGGTCATGAACTAGCCTACAGGATAAGACGTTTCAGGTTATGTTGGAATTTTGTTGGAATTTTTAAAACTTATCAGAGCCTTGTTGGAAAAGTGTTAGAACAAAAATTATTTTGTCTAGTTGTGTACTGATCGACGTTGCCAGCTATATATTGTGTGTAGGTCATCAGATGTGTGTGATTTACAATGAAAATTCCTGTTGATTCAGCAATTATCCTAGGCAAAAGTCCTGTAGCCAAAGCCTTAAAGCAAGTCATAGATTTGGGAATTGCTGAGAAAACTGCTACTGTTTCGTCTCTGGATGAAATGCCTAAGACTACTCGTCCCTGTATAGTAGTCGCAACAGAGATTGATACTCCCACCAAGGCTACCCAAACTAGCCATTCTCTCTACTGCAAACATAAGCTCTGGGGAGCGCTGGCAATACTAGCTCAAGGTTCTTCAAAAGAAGCAATTATAGGCTCAACTAGTTTTGTAGGAATTCAAGGAGAACTTACTTATGGTAACTCCAAAGAAAACGGTCATGGAGTTATTAACATATACAGAAAAGATTTCTTTGTGAATTTTTGGCAACTAGTTAATGATTTAGATGCTATATCAGACAAGAACTTTGAATCATTTCTAAGCCAAACTACGATTGGGAAACTAAGGAGTTTATATAGATCTCTCGTCCAAAATAGTGAATTAATAGGTAGCGAGGATTTTGTAAGGAAACTTACAGAAATATTGACTGAATTATCGATTTTTTCCAGAATACAGTGGGATCTTTGCGTTTTCCATGACAAGATTGATTTTGTGATTCAAGAAATAAACAATCTCTTAAATTTATGTAAAATCAATTCAAAATCAGAAGATGCTTTCATGAAGATTGAATTAATTCTATCTCATACTCGTGGAGGTATTCCAAATGACTGAACTAAGATTGCTAATTGTAGAAGATGAGGATGACTACAGAAAAAGCTTTATTGAAACTATTAAGAATGTATGGTCAGATATTCGTGTGCATCCTCTAGCCAGACAATATACAAAGCTTGTGATTGAGGAAGCAAATACGACTGAAGGAGCAAAGCGTCTAATTAAGATGCAGAAGGAGGCATTTGATCTATTTATTTTAGATATTAGTGTAAAGTTAACAGCAGTCAAGTCACCTGAAAGAACTGTACGACAAGATAATGGTTTATTGCTTGTTGAGTTTGCAGATTCTGAAGGGAAAAAACCTAAAACAGTTATTTGCTTATCTTCAGGTCGAGATCCTGTTATCTCTAGCTCAGGTAGCGACATTACCGATGAAGTCAATAGTGATTTAGGGGAAGATTATCTGAAGGAATTTCTTCCCATTGACAGGTTTAAATGTTTACATAAAGGCATCGGTACATTCTCCGCATCTGACAGACTAGCTAGTTATCTAAAAAAAGAGAAGCGAGTCGGTTTAACTGCATTACCAAATATGTTGTACCTTCTTTTAGAATCATATCCTTTTACCGTAATTTATAAGGGGATGGATTCAAAAGGGTTGCCTATCATTTATTTATACTCTTCAACGAAGAATAGAGAATTTCCCATAGACAAAAGAAAAACACGTCTATTTTTGTATTTTACTTGCATTAATGAAAATTGTACTATTAATTTAAATGAGCTTGTCACCAACAACATCTCGAAATCTACGGATAGCGCACAGACAGAAGTCGGTAGGATTAAGGATGATCTGGGGGAAACAACTGGTTTTGATAAAAATTATATTGCAACCTATTTGGTTAAAACCATACATGGTCAAGGTTATAAGGTAATTGCTCAATATGAAGATCATTCTAGTAGACCCAACGATGTAATTTCATAGTCGTCCATGTTGGCTCTGACTAATACTAAGATTCAGGAAAGACATAGCCTTACTTCCTTTATAGTATCCTGCAAATATCAATACTGCTGTTAACATCACACTTGTAACCAGCAATTCCACTTGTCGCATAGTCTCAAACCTCCTAACCAAAGATACTTTGTCGGCTGATATGAGAACTATAAACTGCCAAGATATCTCAATCATGCTGGAAAATTGCTAGAAAGGGAGCGTATAAAACAGACTTCACAACTTCATTCTCATAACCTCATTGAGCAACTGCTGCGGAGTCTTGCCTAACTTTGGAGCCAATAAAATCGCAATGCCATTAGCATCCGCCATATTCCCCACCCTAATCGCTGCGGTTAACTCCTTCATCCAAGAAAACTTTAACTCATCCTCAGACTTCCCAATCTGAGCATCAGCCAAACGTCTCTGGGTATCGACATTCGTCTGATCGGGAGAAGAAATTTGCCATACCAAACCCGCCGAAAGCTCCGTTTGCGAATTACTCAATCCTCCCCCGTTACCAGAAATATTTCTGACATTTGTATATACACAAACACCACCACAATTAGGAACTGTTGTAGTCCCAATATTCGCAAAGTTATTCACTCCATTTTGCTGTAAAGACAACGCCGAAGCACTCTGGCTGACAGGGACAGTAACCGTAGCTTGTTCGGTAGAGTTTTGAGTTGATGAAGTGGTAGGCGTAGTAACCACTTGCTGAGTTGTCTCACCTCCACCCGACCAAGCCAGATCCGCCCTTACCAAAAAACACAACAAAGCAACTGAAATCGAAGTGAGAAAACGATATTGCATAAGTACCCCATCGTAATTATTGCAAAGGAAAAAAGCGATCGCCAAGAAAAAGATTCAAAGCGATCGCTGTGTGTCTAGACTTTTGAAAAACTAACGCACCCAGAAGGAAATATCACTGCGGCCATTAACCGAAGTTCCAAACTGGGTAGAACGGACATTACTGCAACCAGCTTCACGGACAGGGGGAGTACCAACATATTGATTAGCACCGCGCACCGTAATGCGACCACGACTGTCAATAGATTCAACAATCCCCACATGACCGAACGAGGTGTTAGAACCAGGGAAGTTACGTTCCATAACAACCACGCTACCCACTCTAGGAGGCACTTGACGGAAGCCATTACGTTGTAAAAAGCCATTATCCCAATCACCTGCATTAGGGAATCCACGCAAAGCAAAGCGATTCGCCACATACTGAGTGCATTGGCAAGAAGTTTGCGCTTCGCTAGGAGACGGAAGAGAAGCAGAGACACTTCCAGCCGCTACAGCACTTAAAACAATGGCTTTAAAGACTTTAGTAAAACGATCAACGCGCAATTCATTAGTAGTTTTAACAGAAACCATGATAGTCTTTTTCTCCAAGAATAGAATGAAGTTAGATTAGTACTTATCAACATCTATAGACAAAGTTCACAAGATGTCATAAGCTGAGAAAGTCTTGAAAAGCAAACTGTGAAGCAGATGCCATCTCTTCTCTCTCAATAAAATTAATTTAACATTTCTAGTTTAGGTATTATTGCTGTTTTCTTGTTGGAATATTTTCTTTATATACACGTCTAACTAGCACACCTTGTTTAAGTATTTGTGATGGAACTTTGTTGGAATATTTTCTCTATAGATACTACCAAGAATCCTATAGTCAATATTCGGAAAATCTTGGAGCATCGCTTTACGATGAGAGTTCGTCATATTTTGAAAATTGTCTGTTGCCACCGTATAAGCAGCACAAAAACCAGGCATACCCAAGAGTTCAGCCGTAAGCCCCTGAAAATATGCTGGAGATAAATTTGTGATTGTGCAGATATCTTGCAACCAATCCGTAAAATTTTGCCCATGCAGATGGACTTGCAAATCTAGATCCAGTCGGATTTCTCTCTCAAGTAACCCAATTAGCAATCTCAGAATAATTGCTTTTTGCGAAGAAGGATACCAACTCGGTACTTCAACCAATGAGTTCTGTAAAAGATGCAGACAGATTCTCTCTACACACATAGCTTGAGCTTCAAGAAACAAATACTCATTGGGTGACAAAACATTTGACCACTTGCTGTTATAGGCTTGCATTTGCCAAATATGCACCGAGTCATGAATAATGTGCCATACGAAAACCTGAGCAGGTCTAAATATAGCTGGATCGACTAAGGTCGGACGATCTAACAGTCGCCAACAACGCCAAACTTCAGAACTCCAACCAGCAATTCTAATTTCTGGACAAGAGAAAGCGGATTCTCTGACAGGCAGAAAATCATTTAGATATTTATCAGCAACTTCCGTAAACCATTCTTTGTAAGCTCTAGAATAAAGATTAGGAATTTGCAAATCCCAGTCAGTTGGAATAGTATCTGATTCAATTTCTGCCTTGAGAGTGATTTCTAAGTCTTGGCGATCGCAACTTAAAAAAGAGCAAATTTGCCCTATTCTAAATAAAATAATCTCTCTGGAATCATACTGATGTTCAATTTCTGACAAATCAGTACAGCTAGGGACTACAGACTTACCTCTAACCTCGTTAGAAATAGTCAAGATTTTTCTTGCCAGTTCATCTTGATCGGAGTTCTTCGCTAGAAGATTAGCGGCTTTTTGAAGCTTGATGTATGCTGCTTCACCACCAAAGTCTCCACAGATCGCATCAAAGACTTCTGTAAAGCCTTTAACTTCACTAAACTGTTGGGTAAGGAGAGCAGTTACAACTTCATCATATAGAGCTTTAGCCGCCCATGCGCCTTGCCCAACTTTCACGTATTTGTCTAAATATTTTTCCATATTGATTTCAGTAGATTTCCTAAACGTATTTTTGAAATTTTGCGCTTAATCAATTAAATCGACTTCTAAGAAGCAATCTCTGAGGATCAGCAAAAGGAGTCCGACCATGTAAAAATCGATGATTATCAACAAAAATAATTTCGCCTTCAGCTAAGTTGAAAGTGCATTGATGAGAGCTTGACTGAATGTAGGTATTTAGAGTTTCAAGATGATCGAGAGACTCACCAGCGCGATCGCCATTCACCAAAGCAACTCCAGTTTTCAACGTGTCATATCTGTAACGAATTAGTGGCGAATCAGAAATGAGGGATGAGTAAATATATTTCTGCTCACTTGATGTTTGAAATATTGAAGGTACAGCAATTGGAAATTTTTGTTTCTTTGCGAATTCAATAAGTTCTTTACCCGATGCGTGACTACTGATTTCTTCTAAGACATTTTTAAAGTCAAGCAATAAAGTTGCACCACCACCGCAGGATGCTTGCCTAATAACCATTAAAGCCATATATCGCTCTGGACAGATTCGGTATTGTGAATCTGTATGCAAAGGTGCTACTTGATTGTCTTCAGAAAAAGTTTTAATCTCAGAATTAGATACTTGAGCCTTGATTTCCCAAATATAATCCTGTTTGTTAGGATTGTGAGATACAAGAGTTCCAATCGAGGAAGATAAATCTGCAAGAAAATTTTTGGCGAAGTTTAGATCAGAAATCTCTGATTTCAAGTCTTGCAAAATTAGAAAGCCATGCACATCTATATAATTTCTTAGCCATTGACCAACTGAATGACTAGAACCCAATTTTTTCAGTAAATAGTGATATTCAAATTTATGAGTGTTGATATTCATTGATAATCTCTTCCCCATCTAACTCTATTTTCAATACATCGATCTGCGCGATGCATCGAATTTAATTCCAGTTAAATAATTACAAATAGAACAGTCATTTAAACTTTTTGTACAAGGATTTCATGTGGCATTACTCGGATATTGCGAGTAAAAAAGCGATCGCTATTTGCGGAGGCGAAAAAGGGCGATCGCTAGGTCATTCATAGCTTTTATGCTACTTAGCGACGGACATTAGAAGAACGAATCGTCGTATTGTAACGGACATTCAACAAGTTAATTCCATCAACAACAGGAGCATTAGAGCTAACACCAAAGTGGAGATGTACACCAGTAGAACGAGCGCAAGCATTGTTAGGACGATCCGCCGCTACAGTTCCAATCTGTTGTCCTTGACGATAGGTTTTCCCAATAAAGACATCAGGAGTATTTACATGAATAAGGGAAAAGAAGGTTGAGCCAGATTGCAACTTGATAGCACGATGGTTATTCCCAGCGTTACAGGTACCCACAACCTTAGCATCGGCAGGAGCCAGAACAGGAGTACCTGCTGGTAGAGCAAGGTCAATAGCTCTCAATCCATACCCATCGCCATGTGCTGATTGAGAAACTCTGGCAGAGCCTGCAAAAGGTAATTTTGGGTTAGCGGAAGCTTCGCCAATAGAAGCAAGAGAAGATACACTCCCAGCCGCTACAGCACTTAACACAAAGGTTTTAAAGGCTTTAGTAAAACGATCAACGCGCAATTCATTAGTAGTTTTAACAGTAACCATGATAGTTCTTTTCTCCAAGAATAGAATGAAGTTGGATTAGTACTTATCAACATCTATGAACAAAAATCGCAAGATGACATAAGCTGAGAAAGTCTTGAAAAGCAATCTGTAAAGCAGTTGCTATCTCTTCTCTAAATTCAATTTAGCATTCCTAGTTTAGGTATTATTGCTGCTTTCTTGTTGGAATATTTTGTTTATATACTCTTCTAACTAGCACATCTTGTTTAAATATTAGTGATGGAATTTTGTTGGAAATATTTTCTCTATAGATACTACCAAGAATCCTATAGTCAATATTTGGGAAATCTTGGAGCATCGCTTTACGATGAGAGTTACAGCCTTTCCCTGAAAGAGTCAGTACGGTATAATAGGAGAGAGAAAGGAGCAATCAAAGAGCCAATGACACGCTATTCCGTAGATTTTCGCAAAAAGATGGTAAAGTCCAAAAGTGTTGACAGATAGAAAGAGGGACAAAAAAAGGAGCAAAAAATGTTATTTTACTCTCATAAAACATAAAAATAATTAATTATGATAGCTTCATTTTCTAACATCGTCAAGTCAATATTAAAGGAATTACCAACAAATGATTACCCAGTATTGAATAGTCGATTATTTTTTGAAATCTGGTTAAACTTTGTATTAGACAGTAGTTTAACCAGCATGAGAGATTTATTTCATCGAATTATTTTCGGGAAAGAATTATCAGCAGGTTAAACTGATTAATGGTATTAATGTTGAGCAGGGATATACGAGTGAATGCTTAATTAGATTTGGTCAAGAGCATGATGCTAAATCTCTAGATGAAGTAATGATAATGATCCCTGATAACAGCGTGGCAATAATGGATCGTGGTTATGCTAGCTGGGAT
>JBAXSK010000127.1:0-11657 GCA_037130765.1 Pseudanabaena sp. ELA607 | reverse complement strand
TTAGCTGAGAAGCCCACCCTATACTCGTCCGCGAGTTAGGGCTGGGAGTCGTCACAGATGTTGATCCGCTAATCAACTGCCACTCAAGCTCGATCTAATAGCGGAACCCATTCTTACGGGTATGTACTGCTACTTCCCCATCCCTGAAGCGATTACCATCAGTGACCATCGCCAGCAACACATTGTGATCATCTGCGTCCATCATGCGCGTCACCGTAGCTTCGAGATAGGCTATAGCTTCAATCAGATAAGGCTGCCCATTATGACCGAAGGCAATGTCAATGCCAGCGAGGGGATCAACTTCCGGTGCAAACCCTTTGGCAAAATGACCAATCAGCTTACCTTGACCTTTCTCTAAAATACTGATCGTAAATTTTGCGCCAATGGTGAGAGATTCAGCAATAGCGCGTCCTTTGCCAGTAACTAGGGTAACTGATGGTGGCTCAAACCCAGCTTGTTGCACCCACGAAGCCAACATGGTGCTAGTTTTACCGTCCTGTTGCACCAAGACAATAAATAAACCGCTAGGAATAGCTCCAAGAGCCTCGCCTAACGATTCATTAAGGGGATTTTCGATGGTAGATGAAGTACTAGAGGTCATGGTGATGGAATAGAAATAGACTAATAAATCTGATAAAAATCGGAGGCGAGTCCATATACTAGTTAATAGATGCTGAATTCGCTATCTATTTAGCATAGGACTTCTGAGCTAAAATTGCTGCTGATCATAAAATATGCATAAAGACATGACTGTAGAAGTAGGACTTCTCAGAATTTATTTTGATCATAATTGTGCAATTTCGCCATTGCCCCAGAACATTTACATCACAGATTTACCAGAATATTCACCAAAGCATTGCCCAGAAACCATGCTCTAGCACAGGTAATAATGCTTTAGAAATAGCTGCAAACCAAAACAGCTACAAAATATATCAGGTGATTTGGGGATGAGATGATTTTGTCGTCTGGTCATCGCCACGCTTAGACGTAAGCGCTTTGGAAGCCCCACCACACTAGAGCCGCAATAGAACTGAGGATCAACAGACTAGAAATAAAAATTACTACAGGACTGTCAGCATCGTTGAACTTCATGATGCCGCGATTAAAGTCTGACATATAAGTATTACTGAACGCAGTGATTAGAGTTTTTTAACTGGAAGCTCCAACAATATCCTACTCTGTTTATTTCCCCTTGATTCTGTAATTTTCTGAAGGAAATCCCAATATTCTCTCTATGATTCATGGGCAACTAATTGCATTACACCAATGATTTGGATTGATAGCGGCTAATTCCTGCTTAACAAGCGTTGCTGAAATAATTTACGTGCTGTATGGCGAAAAACCATGCTCTATAAGAGAAATATGCCGCAGTTACCAACATTGTTAAAACTAAATTTATGACTAATTTAGAACTAATTTAGGCTTTAGCTGAGAGAATAGATGCTTAACAACAGATTTTTAGATTAGCGCTATTCCTTAACAATTCCCTTAAATTCTATGCACTGGACCCATGTTTTAGCGAGCCTATTTAACGATCCCTTGGCCCTGACGGCATTTCAAGTGGGCATAGTCGGTGCTTGGTTGGGTTTAGTGTTTGGTGGGGCAGCGTTGGCCCATCTGTGGCGTTGGGATGGGGAGCTAGTGCGGAAGGTGGTTCACATTGGGGTGGGTAATGTGGTTCCTTTGGCGTGGTGGTTGCAATTACCCGGGTGGCTTTGTACTGGGGCGGGGCTAATTTTTACTTTGTTGGCTCTGGTGGCGCAGGTAATGCCGATTTTGCCCATGCTGGATAATGTCAAGCGCAAAACCCACGGCGTGTTTTACTATGCCCTGAGCATTACGATTTTAGTCACGATATTTTGGGGGATCGGGCAGCCAGTGTATGCCGCGATTGGTGTGATGGTAATGACTTGGGGCGATGGCATGGCGGCTCTAGTGGGGCAAAGGTTTGGGCGACATGGCTATGTGGTGATGGGTAAACGCCGCAGTTGGGAAGGTTCGCTGGCTATGGCAGGGGTGAGTTATTTATGTATTTTGGCATTGTTGGCTGTAGTACCTAGTACTACTAATTTATTCAGCATTTTGGGTGGGGCAATCATGACTAAAGCGGCCGCCGTGGCCATAATCGCAGCGATTTTAGAGGCGGTATCCCCAGGTGGTTTAGATAATTTATTAGTGCCTTTAGTGATAGCGGGTTTAAGTTATTGGTGGCTCTAGTTTCAGGTAAATAATTTAGAGCCATAATTTACAGCCATTTTCAATGTGATGAAAAACAAATATTAATCTTTGATTTTGCTATAATTTATTAAAAATGACAGTATTTTTATGATACTAATAATTTTATAGTATTGCCAATTTAGCGAAATCTTTTATCCTGCAACGCACTACCAATCCCTTGCAAAATACCGCGTCCGATCAGTCCCAAACCACGCCCCACGATATTAGTTAGTACATAAACTAAACCGCTACCCACAAAAGAGAAAATCGCCTTTAATCTTGGGGTTATAGCATCTTGCAATTCTAAGGCTAAGGTAACCATAAACCGCGCTCCTTTTAATTCTTGTAATTCGGCTTTACGTGGTGCATAAATTTCTATGGTGCGAATACCAAACTCCGTTAGAGTATAGACAGTATAACGACTTTCAAAAATAGCTTGAGGCTCATCAAAATACTTGGTGCGGCGATATTTCCAAGTTAATTCATTGCGAAAATGTTCCACTTGACGGGTGGGCATCAAGCGACGATCATAGAGTTTGCCTTTAATTTCTTCGAGATTACCTAAGTGATTTAAAATCGGTTGCATCACACCATTAGCAATGGTAATAATCAGATTTTCTAACAGAATTTGACAGCGGCGTAAAGCTTCCGTCGCTCCCACAGGATAACTGGCATTATCAATAACTAAATCATGTTCAAAAAACAGGTGAGCTAATAACTCATACACATCGGGAATTTTAGTTAAAAACTCAGCTTGGATTAAAGCTTGATCAGCTAAAACAACACTTAAAATCGTCGTCCCTGAAGCTAAGTATGGATTTGATGCTTGATCTTGATCATCAAATTGCGAAACTACGGTATATTTCCCTAAAAAATTAGTTATAGCTTCGCGCCAGATCGTCGTTAAAAAAATTGAAATTTGGTTTTTGAGTTGATCAATATTATTAGTATGATGGCGTAATTCTTTTAATTGATCAGCCGATGCTTTAGTAATTAGATAAAGTAATTCACGCTTTTTACTCTCCTGTAAAATGTCAATCTCTAGGGGCAAAATATTCAAATTACGCAAAGGACTATTTAACTTTTGCAACACCTGTTCTAAAAGTAAATTCTCAGTAATTACGCCTTGGTGGGGATTAATCCCATCATCCATAGACACAGGCTCTGACCAATCTTGACTACTACCATAATCACGGGATGGCTCAGGTTTTGCTTTAGGGAACTGAGGCGGCTGGCGATCCCTTGGCAGCGGTGATAGGAATCGTTGAGCCAACCACTGCACTGCGGCTAGTTCGCGGCGTTGCCCTGTCAATACCATCCGCATGATCCCCGGCGGCAATTGCTGCAAATTAGCCTCCACCGCCGCCAAATTTTGGGCTAAGCGTTGTTGACTTTGTACCGCCCAGCGCTCACGCCACAAATGCCATCCCGATAATTTCGCGTCACTTGTGGCTGTATTGATCGCACTACCCAGATCATTTTGCCAATAAATACTGAAATAATTTTCCCCCGCCCTCAGACACCCCAAAGCTGACCACAACTCATCACTAATATTCGCTTTCAGACAACAACCCATCACCCCCATGCCCTGCAACTGGTTAACATTAGTTTTTCCAGCCCTCGCCCCAACCACCAAAACTTTTAACCAAGGGTAATGATGGCGGACATAAGTCAATACTTCCCCACCTCGTCCCATGCCCCAATCAAGATCTAGTAATAAAATTAATTGCTCTAATAATAACGGCTCAAATAAAGGCTGGCCAGCACGATTTCTTCTTAATTTACGATCTGATATTTGATCAGCCTTAAAATCACGATCAAACCGACGACCAATTAGAGCAGTATCCTCTGCCGACAAAGAACTCTTACCAGAATTCCCTGCCATATATTGACGCAAAACTAGATCTAAATCGGCAATGCTAGTCGTTGCCACCACATTGAGAGACTCTTGGGACAAGAAAGATTGCAAACCCATTTGCCAGACTAAATCATCGGTGATTAATACTAATTCCATAGCCAATTGTCTAACAAATATTTCATAAATTAGGCGTATCTGCGACTAGTCAAAATCATTATTAATCTTGAGATGAATTTACAGTGAGTAAATCAATATTGGCAAATCAAATGAAATCAACAAAATTAAACCAACAAAATAAAATTACCAGAATTAGACCACCAATTATGATGCACAATTACCTGTTACATGGCTCCTCCTTGAGCCAATCTAATGGCAATGACCACGAAAGTGCCTCAAAAAGCGCGTAAATTCAGTTAATGAAACTTTTATAGCGTAGGTCTGTCTTGAAGAGAAATGCATGCAAGAGGAGGCAAAACATGCGTTACAGTCCGTTTCTGAGACATATCTTGACCGCTTGCTTCACCTATTTGTGGATCTGGTTTGCTATAGGATTAGGCGGCTTAACTCTGATCCTATTCGGGATTATCTCCCCATTGCAATCACTGATCCTACCGTTGCTACTGCCCCTGTTACGCCTCGGAGGTATTTTGCTGCTGACCCTCAGCATGGCAATTTTATACGAAGGTTGGCGCAACTAACTCAAACCGCTTCCCCCATAACAAAAAATTGCTTTACCTAAATAAACCGGTAGAATTAACTTAGCCAAATCAGAGGCCGTCACCAAATTTTGAGACATAAAACTCAAAATTAGTCGCAAAATCACCTATGATAGAGCCTCAATCCGCAAATTCTGCCCCTTACCGTCTAGACAAGCTCATCAAAAACCCATATAATATACCGGCAAATTATCCATTGCATTAAACTAAAAAGTATCACTGATCGGTTTGCAGCCCTAGGAGGTCACTATTCCTGAACCACTAACCCTCACAGTAAGCCTGCGAGGTAGCCGCGAGATTAAAGAGAATTACCAAATTCTTCGCCTCACAGGACTTTTAGATGCCTTCTCAGAGCCAGCTTTTCGTAAGGTGGTTAGTAAGTGCATTGAAGAAGGCCCCGCAAATGTTATCTTAGACTTATCAACTATTGATTTTATTGATAGTTCAGGCTTGGGGATTTTAGTGCAAATGGCAAAGAAAACCTCAACCAGAGAAGGTGTGTTGCAAATCATTACTAACGCTCGCGTGACTCAAACAGTCAAGCTAGTGCGTTTAGAGCAATTTCTGTCCTTACAACCATCTCTTGAGTCGGCATTAAATCGCCTAGAAGAAGAAGCTAGTAAAAAGTAAGTCTTTTGTTAGATAGTTCTTTGGGGCTAAAGGCTTTGTGCTTTGATCTAAGCTACATACGGGCTGAAAATCATAGGGTGAAAGCCTTCATTTTGCAGTCCCTAACGTAATCACAATATCTGCAATAATCAGGTTTTAATATCAATCAAACATGGTTTTTGGTTGATATTCTGTTTTTTTAAGTTCAATCAGCTTAAAATCATAAAATTTAGGTTGTTTTTTAAGGTACACTTAAAGACCCAACTTAAACTGATCAATAAATTAACTACAAGAGCAATTTCTAGGAGATTTATTTCCTGAGATTTTACTTATTGTAGTTTGTCATTCTGATCTTCGCCTTACTGGCAACTAATTACTGGCAGCTAATTGTTGAATTGATTAAGTAACTTGATTCAAGTAACTTTTTGAACCGCATTGCAACCTCACTAAACTTAAGCAATCAGACAGGTTGTGAAATGATTTAGATCGGTATTTTAAGTCAATCGCTGCAATAACTCTAGCCTGTTGCAGTTAAGATTTGGGATGAATATTGCTCGCAGAAATTGGCAAAAGACATCGGGCTTGGCTAAAAATTCCCTAGAAAGCTTGATCAATCCAATAGGTGAAATGCTTAGCACGTAGTTGGTAAATATTTATTAAATAATTACTAAATACTTATTAAATACTTGACAAATATTTTCATAACATCCTCTACGAGAACGCCTTAACGGTAAATCCTTAAACCTTTAATATAAGCAATTTTTAATGATGATTTAATCATAATTAATTTGATCCTGTTAGATCATTAGTTTTCTTTATCATTTAGCTATAGTGTTTTATGACACCAAGCTACCCCCCTTCTGGCACAACTACCCTGTAATAGCATCCTGTAACAATAATTATTGCCGCCATTATTGCCGCCCCATCCTTGTGTCACCCTATAGTGACTTAACTTAGGATCATGCCACATTACTCAAGCGTCACATCAAACAGCATTACAACACATGACAGACGGGGGAGATGATTTCGTAAGTTCTTTGGATATTATCTATCCTCCCTGTCTGCATCAGCCAATGACCATGCAGCAAATCGCTGAAGTACCCACCTCGGCTTTAGCTTACTTGGGGGATGCGGTTTATGAGCTTTATGTAAGGCTGCACTACCTGATGCCCCCCAAAACCCCTAAAGGTTACCATCAGGCAGTTACGGCCCAAGTGCGGGCTGAACAACAAGCTGCGTTTCTCGATACCCTTGATTTGACTGCTGACGAACAAGATATTGTGCGTCGCGGCCGTAATGCTGCTGGACCACCTTCCCGTCGTCTTGCGCCAGAAATTTATCAGAGGGCGACGGGTTTAGAAGCGCTGATTGGTTATTTGTATTTAAGCAATTCTGAACGACTGGCACAAATTTTGCATCAACTATTGGGGCAACTGGTGAATCCAAGCCCCTCAGACTCTATCGGAGAATAATTTTTCATGAAAGTATATCGTGGTAAAAGTGGCGGCGGCAAAGGCGGTAAGCGCAGTGATGGCCGTAGTGAAGGTCGCAGTGAGGGGCGTGGTGACAGCCGTTATGATCGGGATCGGTCGCCACGCAGTCGGGATGAAAACCGAGGCTATGGTGGGGCAAAGCCTGATCGGGATCGCCGCGATGATTTTGTGCCTCGGGAGCAGTATGATCGGCGGGATCGTCCGGGAGCGGCTAAGTTTGATAAACCTAACTTCGATAAGCCTAAATTTGAGAAACCCAAGTTTGAGAAAAAGTTTGATAAGGGCGGGTTTGAGAAGCCCAAATTCGAGAAAGGTAAATTCGAGAAGCCTAAATTTGGTGACCGTCCTAAATTCGGTAATCCCGAAGCGAGATCTGGTGGCAGAGATGAGCGGCGCGACGATTACCAAGGTGGGTATCGCGATAGAAGTGATGCGCCCCGCTTGAGAGATGGTGGCGGCGGTACGTCTGGGGGGGGCAAAAAGTTTACTCCTCGTCGTGATGATTGGCAATCCGATGAAGCTAGCTCTGACGATAGTTTTAGCAGTTATGAAAGCTGGGATGATGAGTTTGACGGTGGCACGCCAAGGGATTCGCAACGGCAGCGCCACGAAGCCCCTAAACTACAGCGGGACGTAGTGAGAAAAGATCGCCCTAGTTCCTCTAATGGATCTTCTAGCTATGGTGCGGCTAAATATGACCAGCCCCGTCGCGAAGGCAAATGGGAAGGTGATCGGAGCAATAGGCGGGAGGAATTCCGCGAAGGCTCTCGATCCAGCGGTAGATTTGAGAAGGGCAAATTTGACAAAGGCAAGTTTGACAAAGATAAATTCAGTAAACCGCGCTATGGCGATGCTCCCCAAGGCGATGGCAGCCGGGGCAATGTCTATGCAGGCAGCTATAAACCAAGACAGGAGCGCGATCCCCGCAGTCAAGAATTTAGTACCCCTCGCTATGAAGCACCCCAAGGAGATACTGATCCCGACAATGAAGGTTTAATTTATGGTCGTCATCCAGCCCAAGCAGTTTTGGCTAGTGATCGCACGATTAACCGCGTCTGGATCACGCCTCAGTTGCGCTATTCCGCTGATTTCTTGCCCTTAATTGATGAGGCTAAAGCGTCGGGAGCTGTGATTGCCGAAGTGGAAAATAAACGGCTAGATCACCTGACGAATAATGCCCGTCACCAAGGGGTTGCGGTGCAGGTCTCAGCCCATGAATATATGGAACTGGGGGAAATGATCGAGCAAGCTAAAACCAAAACCCCTCAGCCCGTCATCTTGGTAATTGATGGGATTACCGATCCCCAAAACTTAGGAGCCATTGTACGCAGTGCCGCCGGTTTAGGGGCCCAGGGCATCATTATTCCTCAGCGCCGCGCCGTAGGCATCACCGCTACGGTGGCGAAAGTTGCCGCAGGAACCCTTGATGATGTGCCCATTGCCCGAGTAGTCAACCTGACCCGCGCCATTGAACAACTCAAAGAAAGCGGCTTCTGGATTTACGGCACGGTGGCCAGCGGCGGTGATGCCATGCATCGCGTCAAGTTTTCGGGGGCAATTGCCCTAGTCATTGGCGGTGAAGGTGATGGTTTAAGCCTGTTGGTGCAGAAAAATTGTGATGTCCTCGTTTCTATTCCTTTAGACGGAAAAGTAGAAAGTTTAAATGCTTCGGTTGCGACAGGAATGGCTCTGTATGAGATTTTTCGCCAACGTTGGGTGAATACGTTAACTCTGAACACTTTGCCTTAGTTCCCTGTTTTACCTTATATTAACGAAATACATATTTGTTACAACAAAATGTAAGCTAATGTAAGTTTTTGTAACGGTTCAGACATAGGTGGTAACGTGTTAGAAAACTTTTGGATGTCATTGCTAGAAGCCCTTGGTCTAGCAGTCTGGGTTGAGATTACAACCGAATCACCACGCTGTACTTACTACTTTGGCCCATTTGCTAATGAAAGTGAGGCTGATACGGCCAAATTTGGTTACATCGAAGATTTAGAGGCTGAAGGCGCTACCGGTGTTATCGCATCGATCAAGCGTTGTAAGCCCGCACAACTGACAGTTTATGATGATTCCTCAGATTCTGTGGGGTTTAAAATGACTAATGCAGCAACTTTTGCTAGTTAGTAGACATCATCCAACAATATAAAAAAGCCGATCTAGACTAGCCTCTTAATAAATTTTTTAGTTAGGGGTAACTGTCTTTTTTCAGGTTTTGAGTTAATCAGTCTTTAAGTTAAGTATAGAAAATTAATTAATGTAAGTAAATTATTTCTCATCAGAGAATTTGATTGCTGGCAATTAATTAAAAATACCTAGATTTAACTTTTGGGCTTCGCTGATTGAAGTTATTTCTCTGTTATGTCCCTATGGGCAACAGTGATGATAAATCGCTAAGGGAGATGTTTTCGGAGCTACATACAATCAGGGGACTGAATTAAATTTTTTAGGTCTCTCAAGCATTAGGTAAGCACCATAACCTCCCTTTCTCTCAAGCTAACAATAAATTATTCATAGTTTATTGTTAGCAAGCGATTACTAATCTTTTTGCGATTTATTGCAGTAATTATTGTGATTTAGTCATAGTTGGGTAAGAAAATTTTTTCTGCTGAATTGATCAAGCCGTTGCAGTACTTTTGAGCTTGATAAAATCTTGATAAAATACAGATGTCAATAGTAAACCCTTGTAACATCCGGCCATGACTGCGGCAGATCCCGTGTAGACGATATGGGCGGTATTGACATTAGGTTTATTTAAGTTTGCCAGAGTTATTAGATAAATTTCCTTAAATGGATTTATTTCTAAGTTGATAATAGATAAAATATTGGGTTGCGCCACATTCAAAGCCATATTTTCTGCAAAACATATTTTCACTAATTTTTCTAATACTAACTAATTTGACTAATTCTAGTTTGATTACCGGATGTAAGCAGTAGAATGTCATCCGTGGACTTTGGTTATCCTTGAGATCTAGGATTAATTTCTAATATCAAATTTATTTCATATATTGTTCTTAGATCCTATTGATCAATAACACGCACAGTCGTAAAGTTTACCTAATTCCATTGTTTACCTTGAAATTATCATACATTTATGAAGATTGCCCATAATATTACTGAATTAATTGGTCGGACACCTCTAGTAGAATTACAACGGATTCCGGCGGCTGAGGGCTGTGTCGCGAGGATTGTGGTCAAGCTAGAGAGTATGAATCCCGCTGCATCAGTAAAAGATCGCATCGGCGCTAATATGATTGCTGATGCTGAAGCTAAAGGTTTAATCAGCCCGGGTAAAACAGTTTTGGTAGAGCCAACCTCTGGTAATACTGGGATTGCGTTGGCGATGGTGGCTGCGGCTAAGGGCTATCGGTTAATTTTAGCCATGCCTGAAACCATGAGTATGGAACGACGGGCCATGTTGCGAGCCTATGGGGCAGAGCTAGAACTGACCCCTGGTAGTGAAGGGATGGGTGGCGCAATTCGCAGGGCTGGGGATATTGTGGCGCGGACTCCGGATGCTTATATGTTGCAACAGTTTAATAACCCAGCTAATCCGGAAATACATCGCCAAACCACGGCGCAGGAAATTTGGGAAGATACGGATGGTGCAGTGGACTTCCTGATTTCTGGTGTAGGTACTGGTGGCACGATCACTGGTGTTGCCACGGTTTTAAAAGAATTAAAGCCAGAGTTCAAAGCGATTGCGGTGGAGCCAGCCAATAGTCCGGTGTTGTCTGGTGGTCGTCCAGGCCCCCATAAAATTCAGGGAATTGGGGCGGGTTTTGTGCCAGAAGTGTTACAAAAAGATTTGATTGATGAAGTAATTGCGGTCACCGATGATCAGGCAATGGCTTTTGGGCGGCGCTTAGCCAAAGAAGAAGGTTTATTGTCAGGGATTTCTAGTGGCGCGGCTTTGTATGCAGCGATCCAAATTGCCAAACGTCCTGAAAATGCGGGCAAAATGGTGGTGATGATTCAGCCTAGTTTTGGCGAACGTTATCTAAGTACGCCGATGTTCCAAGATGCAGAATTGCTCACCTTGGCTTAATTGAGGCGCATCAATTTTTAGTTATACTTAGGCATGATCCTTTAGGTTAAATTAGTTTTATCTAAGTTGCGATCATGCTTAATTTTTGATGCGTTATTTCCATAGGGTACAAAGAGTTCCTATTAGTCCGGCAATTTTGGCACAGGCTGAAGCTTTTGCTCAAAAAGTTACGCCTACCATTGGCATGGATGGGCAAGGCTATCAAGACAGTCAGCAAACTAATATGACTAAAATCCGCCAAGATCACTATGTCAGCAAAGTGGGGGAAGCAGCCGTAGCCATAAGCTTCCAGAATTTAGGCAGAGTAGTGCAAGGACCAGATTATGGCATATATCACGGCAGGCAAAAATCTTGGGATGCCGATCTCTACATTGATGCCATGCCTTTAGCGGTCAAAACTCAAACCACTATGGCAGCAGCAAAATATGGACTGTCTTGGACTTTTCAGGCGGGAAAGTATCGTCAAGATCCCATTTTAGGAATGCCGCTGGCGTGGGTTTGTTTTGTAGAATTTAATCAAAGCGCAGGCTATTGTAATGTGTATCCCCCTTATCAAATTCATGAGCTAACCTTTGCCGCACCAAGATTAGCCTATCTAAAAGATTCTAAAAAAGTGGTTTACGCCGCAGATTTAGCGGACCCTCACCCTAACTCTCTCCGGTAATGTCACAAAGTTGTTGAAAGAGGTTAAGATGTAGAAATCAGAAAAGAGG
>JBAXSK010000126.1:0-11805 GCA_037130765.1 Pseudanabaena sp. ELA607 | reverse complement strand
TTCCCAAAAATTACGATTTAAGATGTCATTCACATCGCAATTCTCAAGCCAAGAATCAGGAAAATTTACTTGTGGATATTCTTCTTTCATGGAAGCAAGCGCATTCTCAAACGCCTTGGGCAAAATTTCCGAGATTTGATTTTTTAAACTCGGAGCATCTTCCAAAATATCTTTGATATCGTTGCGAAAAGTTCTAATCTCTTTTTGCCAACCGAAATAACATTCAGGTAGTGTCACATAACAGCGTTTCAGTAAATGCTCAATCAATCTTCTTAACAGACTTCTGATCACATTACGCTGACTTTTACCCAAAGTTTCCACCTCTTCAATTAAATTTTCTAGATCCAAATTGGCAAAATCACGCGCTTTCAATTTAGTGACTGTATCTTCGACCCAGAGCAAAATATCTTGGTCATAAAGAGATTGAGTGGTAAGTAGCTCTGTCATTTTTGTTTCTATTGTTAACTTAAATACTATAATATATGCCTTAATCTATCCCTAATCCCTATAACTGCAACCACAACTTAGAAGAATAGCGTAAAATCATAGCGATCCAAATACAACCCTAAACACCGCTTAGCCTATCCCCGAACCATGACACGCAATTAAGCTCATAGTAAGCTCATTGCCAGTCCGTTGGCTAACAAATTTAGCTAATCATTTGCCAATCATTTATAGTTACTTTACTGGCTCTAGATCAACCGGACTAACTGACTAATCTAACCACCTGTCATCACCTTAAGAGGATTCACCTGTGAAAAAAATGAAATCATGGTTTGCTGCTAGTCTTGCCGTTGTCAGTACAGTTACTGGCTCTGGTATCACCGCCCTAAGTGCCAAAAGTGTTTGGGCTGAGTCGCTACAACCTACGGAGTCCCAAACCCTGATCCATCAGTTAGTTAGCCAAACCACCGAAGCCGCGATCATCGCCAAGACTAAACAGTCCGCCGACAGCAAAGCGAAAAAAACTCCCTTCACAGACAATTCCCTCGAAATTGCGCGGATGATTCCTAGTAATGCCTATGGCGTAGCAGCATTGAATTTGCAATCAGAATCATGGTTGCACATGGGGCATCATGGCTTACAAAATTTAGAGGTTTATCGACTGCGCTTGTTGACGATGTTGGATGAAAGCAAAGATGGCAATCCCGAAGTCAAAGCTTTATTTAAAGATATTCTCGAACAAGGCCCTAAAATTCTCGGCGGTAATCTTGCCATGGCGTTTGTCCCTTCTAGCGCTCAACCTGATGCCACCCCCATATTAGTTACTTGGATTGCCATCACTGATCGAGGTGCTGTGGAAAGTTTATTAGATCGCGTTCAAGCTACCAGCAAGGTGGAAAACAGCAAATCAACCTATAAGGGAGTTACCATTAGAGAATGGAAGTTTCCCAAAATGGAAGATACCGATGAAACTGAAGCTAGTACCCAACCTAACGGTGCTAATCCGGCAAAATCTAGGGTTACTCCTCCCGCTGCTATGGCTCAGCCCCCTGCGTCTATGCCCAATAAAGATGAGATGAGTAACAATCCCGGCATGGAAGATGAGTCCGAGCCTCCAGATATGTCACCTAACAATGACTATTCCCCAGAGAAAATCCTCCAAGCCATAGGCTATAAAGACGGTTTTGCCGTGGCGGTACTGCGGAATAATTACATTATGATTGCACCGAATGCGGAATTGATTAAAACGACGATTAATGGCGTGCCCAACAATCTCCGTGAAAATCCCAAATTCCTGCGCACGGTGCAAAATCCTCAATGGGAAGATTCATTATTGACCACCTATGGCAATTATGGAATGATAGTCAAAGTCTTGGAAAAAGTTGCCAGCGAACTACCAGAGACCTCAGAAATCCCAGGGGCCAGCCGCAAAGATTATCTAGCTGGGTTGCAAGCTACGGCCGCTGACTATGATACTTTTGATGGTTTCTTTTGGGTTACCCATACCGCCTTACGCAGCCGCAGCCACAGCTATTACACCAAAATCAAAGATAAACCATTTCCGCAATTACGCCGCGCCGTACTCCCCTATCTCATCCCCAGCAGCGCCTATCTATCGGCAAGTAGCGGCAACTTCAAAGAGCAATGGCAAGTTATTGTCAATCAAGCAGAACGTTATCCGGGCATTCAAGTCTTGGTGACACCAGTGCGTGACTTCTTTAAACAAAATCTAGGGATGGACTTTGATAAGGAAATCATTTCGTGGCTGGATGGAGAATATGCTTTGGTGATGTATCCCAGTAAGAATTCGCCTTTCATCCGCAGTGGTTCTGATTTAGTGACCAGTTTACTAGTCCGTACTTCTAATCCCGCTGCGGCTAATGCTGCCCTAGCCAAAATCACGAAAAAATTGGAGGAAAACTTCAAGGGAATAATCAGTATTCGCCAGCGGTTTGTCGGCGGCATCACGGTCAACAGTTTTGAATTCCCTGACCCCGAAAAAGAAGGTAGTTTTATCAGTGCTTTTGCCTATGGTTGGCGGGACAGTCAAACTCTCTTATTCACCGCTGGTAGCGCCACGGTAAATGATTTCGCCCCTGGACCTAAGTCTAATCTAGCGGAGTTTTCCTTCTTTAAAGATGCCGCTGCGAAAATGCCTGAACCCAATTTAGGTTATTTCTATGTCAATGCCCGAACCGTTGCTGATGGTATGTCTAAGTTCTTCTTTACTTTCATGAATTCTGATGAAAATGGACCCGGTACAGTGCCACCAGCGGTGAGTGCTTTCATTGAGCGCTTGGGTGGGCTGATGATTACCTATTCCGAATCTACGGATCGCATTCAAGCCGATAGTTATCTTGGACTGCAACCCTTAGTAAAACCTTAGATGCCGTAACTAATCAACCTCCTAATGCTTATCACCGATTGGGAGGTTGATAGTCAGGAATTGAGCCTGATAAAATAACTAGTCATGTCACAAAGACGAACAATTTTTTAGGCACAATTTTTGAGCGCTTCAAGATCTGCGGCAACAATGTGAGCTAAATGCCCCGTAATCTTCTCTATAGAACCGATTTGATATCTTATAATAGCGTAAAATAATAGCCTGAAAAGGACTAATAAATGTGCTGCACAAGTAACTTACGGCAGTTTTTGATCAAACCAACCACAGGAAAAGGGGCGCAGTCCCATCTTGATTTTAGCATTTTAGCCGTGGCATAACTGATCACAATTTGCTGTAAGCGCTTTGCTAAATATTCCTAAGATATCAAATCAGCTCTATACACGAATAAAATGAATATCATTGTTTTCTATGAAGATACTTCTAGAGTAGTGGGAAAAAGCATAGTACAGGTTTTAAATTCAATAAGAAATAAATCTAATATAGAAAATCTAGAAGAATTTTCTATATTAGATCTCAGTAATGACAAACGGAGAAATACAATCAAACATTTGCTGAGTATTTCATATAGAGAATGCCTAATCATAAGTATTGGCTATTCAACTAATGCAACAGTAGATCTTTTATTAAATATTTGGATGGGCTTTCAAGATTTATCAGTTAGATACGTTTGTATAACATATTCATTTAGAGAAAAAGAGCGATTGGAAAATACAAGCTTATTTGGACAGAGTGGATATAACATATTCAAAGATATTCTGGGTCACACAGCTTTAAATGTTAACTCACCCTCTTTTGTCAGAGATATAATTTATGAAATACAAGAACTTAAAGATAAGCCATCAGAACTTCTAAATAGTGATGACTTTAAAGTAATGGCCAAAAAATCAGAAGCATTTAGATTTCTTGATTCTGGTAATGTGAGTAAAAAAGATTTACAAAATTTAAGTTATTTAAATTGGGATATAACTTTAGGAGATCATGCTAAAGCTGGACAAGCTAGAGGTTTAATTACAGAACTAATTAATGAAAAGGAGTTGCGTTCAGATGATACTAGGTTAGATCAGTTAAGAAATTTAATTAGAACAGCGCAGATATATCGATTCACGCTTTAGCTACTCAGTACCGACATAGCTCTACGGCAGCAATTATTTTTTGCTGGAATGTACTTACAGAAAAGGGATACAGGATATTTACCCTGTTGTTTGAATAAAAAACAAAAAAGCAACAACCTAAGTAGAAATAAGATGCTGTAGATTAATCTTGATCTTGACTAGTTAATTATTTTAGTTTTAGTAGCCATGCAAACATTATCTACTCCCAACGATGACGCAATAGATGCTCAGATCAAGAAAAAGCGCAAATTAAAGATTCTTGTAATTGAAGACGATGCAAGGTTTTCTGAAGAAATTGTCAAGACTATCAAAAAGATTCTTAATGAATTTTTATACTCATGCGAGATTGATTGTAGTTACTCTGCTGAAGATGCTCTAGACAAAATTGTTACACAGAAAAAGAAGTATGACCTGATCTCTATAGATATTAATCTTGGTCAGAGTAGTAGAAGTGGCTATGCACTTCTTTTGGATATATCTAAATTCAAATCCTGTAACGGTTTAGTTGTTTTTACAGCTATTGAAAATGATCGGGAGTATGACAAAAGAAGAAAGACTAACACTAAAGAGGCTACTCCTCTCGATCTAAGTGATAGACTGAAATCGCTCTTCCCTAACTATCCTAACTTAACTCGGCGGCATCTTCCACCAATAAACAAAAGATTTCAACCAGATATAAAAGCCTCCTGTGACAGTTTGTATGAATTTTTGAAAGAGAAGTGCGATCCAGTATCTTATTGTAAATTAATGAGGTTAGAATATAGGCGATCAATTTTAGAAGAGGACGTTAAAACAGATATAGACAAGCTAAAAGCAACTATGAACCCGATTCAACCTGCTATTTTAGAACTTGCAGCACCTAAATCATTATTTATACCTCCATTTACTCTTGAAGTAACTAATGTAGATGAGTTGCTTCAAGACTCTCTAGCTATACCCAGAATTAAATTTTGGTCGAGTGATGGCGTAAGTTCTTTTTCTATACCAGATACTCTTGACGGAAATAGAGGAGCTTTCTTTTACTTCAATTTAGGGGTATGTAAAAAACATCACAAAGGTATAGGTGAGAAGCATGATATTCTTTCTTATCAAGATCGAGATGCATCTTTGCAATATAAATTTAATGGAGTTAGTCCTAGTTTTGAGAGGGCGACAAAGGAAATCTTTTACACCAAAAATGCTCCTGAAGTTGCACTAGAATCTAGCACAATCAAACACCACTTGTTTTATTTTAAAAGTAATCAAGGATATTACTTAATTGATTCTGTCATACTAATTGGCTTTGAAAATTTAACAGAACTTAGGTTTCCCAAACAAGGGAAATGATGCCTGAATAGGACTTACGCAAAAATAACTTGAAACCCGCATTTCATCGTAGAAGGCAATTCATGAATCGTCATTACATTTCATTCTTTTGCGTAAATCCTACAGAAATTATCAACACAATTTCAACAATAGTTTGTTTTCTGAGATTGATAGGCTGATGTAAAAAGATCTTTAAGAGGTCAATCAGCCCTATGGCTCAACTATTCTTCCTGCTTTTAAACCTCTATATCCAAATGGTGGCGTTTACCATCAAAGCGATCGCTTGGCTTATTCGTAAACCAGCATGGTGGCTACTTTGCCATCCCTTTCAATTGTCATGCGGGATTTTGGGTAGTTACGTGATTTTTCATAGTCCCTTGATGGTCAATGGTTCGGGCGTAACGATTATTGCTTTTATGCTTGGTGCAAGCATTGCACACCTTTTAGACTCAACCGTATTAGCAGATGAGAGTCAGATTCGCTCTTTGGTATTTCCTGTGACGGGTTTCGTTGCAGGGATTGCGGGATTTATGAACTTAGTTGATTTGCTGTTGCTTGCGGCAATTGTCTTTGCGCTTGTCTTTGGCTGTAGCTACCAAGCTCGCAACCCTAACTAATTCAAAATTTAAATTTATTGTGAGAAATCATGTCTAAAAAACAAGCTACTCAGTCAAACCACTCTACTGCCGCCATTGTCATCTCTTCAGCCCTTGTTGGAGGAGGAATAGCAGCAATATCTGCACCGCAATATCTAGTTCATGCTGCATTAGGTGGGACTGCCTTTGGTACTGTAACCGCGACTGCTATGGGTGATCGCCGCCGCAAAGTGACAGGCGGACGTGAAGTCGTTGATCATCAACCTTTAAGTCACAGCCAGCTTTTTCTTCCGCACTCATTGCAAATGGCTAATATTGCTATAGATGAATCGAAAAGTCTCAACATTTTAGTGGCTGGTAGAACTGGCTCAGGCAAGACCCAAGCGATAAAAGGCTTTATTAATAGTGTTCGCAACCGTTCAGATATACGTCTTGTAATTTTGGATCGGGGTGGTGAGCTATTGCAGTCATTTTATGACTCAAGCAAAGATTTGATGTTTAACCCCACTGATCGTCGTTCTGTTGGTTGGTTACATCGTAAAGAGTTTCTTGGTCCGCATAGCATAGCCAAAGCTCTAATTGCCATGCCTGAAAAAGTAAATGATCCTATCTGGTATGAAGCTGCTCGGATTTTGATAGTTGAGATCTGGCGTACAACTCACAGTAATCGAGAAGTTTTACAAGTCTTGCGATCGCCCTTAACTGAGATTCGCGATCGCATTGCTGGGACGCAAGCAGCTCAATTTTTTGAAGATCCCAAATTAGCAACTAGTGTACTGTTTACCCTCAATACATTTTGTAGATTTTATGAATCGCTAATTGATGGGAGCAATCAGTTTAGCTTTTTTGAGCATGGTGCAAGCAATCGCCCTGAGTGGTTATTTTTCCCTTTGCTGTCAGATAATGAGGAAACCTTTAAGCCTCTCTACAGCATGGCGTTTGACCTGATCATCCAAGGCATACTTAGCCGTGGTGACAACAATAATATGAAGACGATCATTATTATTGATGAGCTAGGAGCATTACAAAAGATTCCCAGTCTTGAGCGGTTGCTGTCTGAAGGACGTAAATCTGGTGGCAGCGCGCTAATTGGCACACAATCTCTCGCTCAGATTACAAAGACCTACGGACAAGAAGGGACAAATATTTTCTTGCAAAATACCTTTACAAAATTTATTTTTTCTTGTCCTGATCCAGACGACAGTGAGAGAATGGCTAAAGTCATTGGCAAGCAAGATATTTGGGAAGAATCATATTCTGCTAACTACTCAATGATGGGTAGAGAATCAGTGAATCGCGCTTGGCAACCTAAAGAGAAGGATGTAGTTTCACCTAGTGAAATTCAATCTTTAGCAGATCTCGAAGGATATTGTGTAATTGCAGACAGCATGGAGGTTCATAAGTTTCGTATTCAACCACGGGACTATGGCAAGTTAAACGCTGTATTTATTCCGAATCCACAAGCACAAATCGATCCTTGGCAAGTAGATATTGGTTTGTGATTTCAGCTAAAGCCTAAAAACAGATTACCTATTTTTAGGCTTTTCTATTTTATCTAAATTTTTTGGAATATTACTGTTAATGAGTTAATAGAGTTCAAAAATGACTGATCCAATTCACTATCCTCGTGGGACTAAGCAGCAGCCCCTTAATATCTATACTTGGGACGATCAAGATAGTCAGCAAATGCAGGAATTTCGTGATCCTTTGACGAAGAGTAAGTTGGCTCAATTCTCTGCTAAACAGGGTGAAACTTTGGGACATCGCTATGCATCTGATATTTTGGGATACACTCTTGAGCTATCAGATGATGAGAAAGGAATTTCACAAGGTCATGATGGAGTTTATCGCGATCCTAAAACTAATGAAATTGTAGTTGTTGAGTTTAAAGGACAAGAATCGGAAAAAAGCTTAAAGCAGCAAGATCCTAAGTGGTCTTTAGATGTTTGCGAAGATATTCTGTCAGGAAGATCACCGTATGGCAAAGCATCTGAGCAAGAAAAAGCGATCGCCAGAACAATTTTAAAAGCTTATGAACGCGGCGATCGCATTCGCTATGAAATTGTGCGGACTACAGTTGAAAATGGCAAAATGCAAACTCAGTTAGAGGAGCAAACCTATCTAGAAAGGCCAATGGATGGCAAGCAGATGGAAAGCCCTAAGATGGCATCAATTCGTAACCTAACTGAAAAAGTCTTGAAATATCGTGGTTGGGCAAAGGGTGAGGGTGTACGTGTGTTTGAAGGTAAAGATTATGTAATCAAGAAGGAAGGTAATACCCTAACGATAGAAACTAATGACGGTCGAGGCGTATTACTAAAGTTGGATGGTCGTGATTTGCAGATTGATCGCTTATCTAAAAATGATATGGCAAGATTTCAGTCCGTTGAAAAATCTTTGGAAACGCCCAAATTATCTCAAGGGCAAGAGATTTCAGGTATGAACTTAGGCAAATTCTAAACTGCTATAAATTTCCACAAGATAACAACAGAATCCCTCTATAGCATTGCTGTAACTTGATGTTAAACCAATTTTTGCTATAGAGGTATACCTGATGGATAAGTTACTAGTCAGTGCAAAATATTTGTTAATTGCAGATTACCGAAGCTTGTATGGTAACGCCTATGAGACTGATGAACTTAAGAATGACGCTAAAATCACCGCAGGTGTGCTTTCAGGAGCCAATCTGATAGATTTTTGTTTAAGCCAAAGCACGCTTAATTTTGCTTGTGCTGGCATGGGTTGGATTGGAGTTTTTGTGGCATTGCTTGCCAATTTCGGCTTGATGTTTCTCAAAAATAAAGGAGGAGAGCTATCCGCCCGAAAAAGAGAAGGATCTCACTTGCTCAGTATGGGTGGTTTTTTTACGTTAGTGTCTTTAAGTGCAATATCTTCTATTGCGTCAGGTATTGGAGCTGAGCTAACCAATAATCAGAGTGGGTTGGTACAAATCAAAACTGCACAAATTATCGAGAAAGAGGCAATTAATCTAAAGTCACGCAACCGACCTATTAAAGCAGAATATGAAATGAAGCAACAAGTGTTAAATAGTAAAAAGATTGAATTGTCTAAAATGTCTGAAAATGATCCAAATCGAGATCGGGCTATTCTAGAAATCTCAGGGACATATTATCAAAGGCATGGAGGTCCAAACAATGGTCCTGCTGTTAACTGGGATACTTACTCAGACAAAGATTTACCTCTAGATCAATTGGTTCCACGTCTTAAGAAGCGAGTGGATCTTGAAGAACAGGCTATTAGTGGGGATTGGGAGAAAAAACTAGCCAAACGTTCTGAAATTGGGAACGATCTACTCTTTGTCAAGCAAGAGTTGCCCAACCTTTATGCTCAGCATTTTAAAAATGATGAAGAGTTTAGATCTGGTACTGAAGCCATAGAAATTGCAGCTTTCAACTTTTTTAGCAATTTGTCTAAGGGTGATTTCTCAAAGATTGCAATGAGTCTATTTTTTGCCAGTCTGAGTATTGCTACTAGCATTGGTGCTTGCACTCTAGTAATAGTTTTTGCCAACAACAAAGAAGCTCAAATGTCTTGGTCTGAGGCTGTTAGAGATGAGCGAGATCGCTTGCTATATGAAATGGAAAAACCTCCAGCCCAAACCAATCCATCAAATGAAGAACGAAATTCTTCTCGTTCAGATGTTCCTAGCCATGATTTAGCGATCTAAAAATATTCAACAAGGGGCTTAAGCCCCTTGTTCCCATACAGCATTTCAGATTGTTATGGTCAAAGAGAGGATTAATTATGACAGATTCTAATAGAAATTCTGGTGACCCTGAGTTTTTTCAACGTGCCCGAGCAGGTAACTACGCAGATAATTATCAATTTAATAAATCAGTCCATGATGCTTTTAATAAAGAGCAACAAGAGAAGGCTCTAAAGGCAAATTCTAAAAAACAGAAACCTGATTTCTCCGAACGCGCTCGAAAAGGCGACTACGTTGACAACCAACTTTTTGCCGAAGCCGCGCGCAATGCCTTTGATAAAGCTCAAGTTGTAGTTACACTACAGAAAGGTAGACAGCATCTGAAAACTCTATCTTCTAGCTTTCTCAAAGCGACATCATCAGCATATCCTCATCTGATGAAACGAAGGGAGTTAATGGCTGCTCGTAGGCTTTTACAAAAGAGACAGAATCAAAACTCTTCGCCAAGCCAAGATCCCATCACTAGCCTATTTTTAGGTGTGGCACCATTTGTTCTGTTTACTTCAGTAATACTTTTACTGATATCACCAACTAGTGGCATCATTTCTATTCGCCTAGTCTTATCCTCTATTGTTCATGCCTTAGTGATTTGTACTGGCGTGCTAGTTTTGGCTGCGTTCCGTAATGACAAACACCCACAGAAAGAAACTGCCTCCAATAAAATTTCAACATATCGTCTTTGGAGACAGTTATTTCGTGACCCTATTAGATTCATCACACTATTTCCAATTTGGAATGTTATTTCTATCGTATTAGCTATTGTAATTATGTTTTTTTGCGTTGTCAGCAGCCAAGAAAAACTTAGTATAGCTCTGCTTATTGGCTTTATCACATTACTTTCTACATTAGCAATCTGCTTCGGCGGTAAGGGTGGATTTTTGGGTATCCAGTACATTTACTTTCTGGTGCGTAATGTTTGGCTAAGTATAAGAATTACTGCGGAAACCTTCCAAATTTGGCTACCTCGTCGCTTATATGGAGTCGAGACAACATTACAGGAGTATATCAATCTTGCAAATCAATATAATTTACCAATAGGACCTTTCTCGAAAGCTACAGGAGCAGTTTTAACAGAGTGGTATGGATATAATCCCTTTCCCTCCTCCCCACCAGAACCTCCAGCCCCACTAGCAACAGTTCCAAGGAATCCTAACAACTCCCCTAGTCAAGTACAACTAGATGAAGCGGAACCTCCGACAAACGCACCAGAATCCGTAGAGGATCAAGAATATTTCTCAAACCCTGTAGATCGCCGTATCCGCGACGCGGAAAGTGAAATTTGAATTTAGTTTAGCTTAGTGCTATGCGGCTATAAAAGTCCCATAGTACTGGGCTGAACTGAATTCATTCGTTTAGTAATTTGAGACATTTACATCACAATCAATGATTTAAGGAGCTAATTTCCATGTCATCTCTCACGAGTTCTAAAGTCGTCGGCGTTGTCACAGGAACTGCAACAAGTGTAGGCGTGGCAGCGACAGGAGTCTTGGCAAAAGTAGTGATCGCGGGTTTGAGTGCGGCGGCTAATGCTGCATTTAAAGCGATCACAACATCACATCATCAACACAACTGTAATAAAGTACTCGCTAATTCTGAATTACGCCTCCAACAATCCGCGATCGCTTCTCAAACTCAAGTGCAAATTAGTCAGTATGGGCTGTCGAGTGTGGAATCTGCTCAAGTTCAGGCGATCGCCACTCTTGCTAATACTGGCTATGCGATCACCGATCAGCAGCAAGTAATGCAGAGTGTCCAGCAAATATTGACTGCTTCTAGCGTTCAGCAGGTGAATACAGCCAAACAGCAATGTGCGCAGGTACTCGAAGCTAGCAACCAACAGGTTTTAGTCCAGTCTCTTACTATAGCTTGTCAAAATGCTTCTCTCACAAGCGGATTCCCGCAAATCACCACCCAAAACCGCCAAGGCAAGATTCGCATTATTGCTAAGAACTACACAGGACAAGCGCTTGTAAGTGAAATTGATACTAGCGATCAAGTGCAAATCTCTACAGAAACTGTCGGAATTTCGGACGGTTCCTGCACAGAGATCATCGCCAAATTTGAAAAGGCACTGGAGGAAGAAGGCGTGATTCGTCAAGAGAGTCCTGATCGCAAGTTTACAGGCGGAATTTGTGAGTTAGCTGCAAGTCAAGATTTTGAGCGTATTGCAGTTTTCGGAGCAAAGCGGACAAGATATAATTGAAAAAAAAAGGAAGA
>JBAXSK010000125.1:0-11808 GCA_037130765.1 Pseudanabaena sp. ELA607 | reverse complement strand
GTTGTATTAGCATGACTACATTGGTTTTAAATGGTGTACTTAATGAAAAAGAACAATCAAAACATAAATTATATGAAGCCCATAACGCATTGTTAGAGCAAAATTTACGCTTGCAAGAATTAGATCGTCAGAAAGAAATTGAGCAAAAAGAAAGAGAGAAAATATTACGCGATTATAGTTATGCCCTAGAGCAGCAATTAGCTCTGGTTGAAGCTAAAGAAGCTGCGGAAAGTGCCACTAAGGCAAAAAGTCAGTTTCTCGCAAATATGAGCCATGAAATTCGCACGCCCATGAATGGCGTAATTGCCATAGCCGAATTATTAGCTATGAGTCATTTAAATTCAGAGCAAAGGGATTTAGTAGATACGATTCGGGATAGTGGCCATACTTTATTAACGATTATTAACGATATTCTTGATTTCTCTAAAATGGAAACAGAAAATCTCCATTTAGAAGAGCAGCCTTTTTCTTTTACTGATATTCTCAAATCTGTGTATAACCTTTTCCACAGCCAAACAATCACGAAAAAGATTGATTTAAATTATTCTATTGACCCTAACTTTCCCCAAAATAATCTATTAGGTGATGCCTCACGGTTGCGTCAGATATTACTAAATTTAATTGGCAATGCTCTTAAATTTACCGATGAAGGTAGTATTTCTATTAGAGTCAGTAGCGAGATTATTTCCCATCACAATATTTATGATAATGACACTAAGACCTATCAGGTGATGGTAGAAATTAGTGATACTGGTATCGGCATTAAAAGTGAACAAATCGACCAATTATTTAAACCTTTTAGTCAAGCAGATCGCTCAATTAGTCGTAAGTATGGTGGCACAGGTTTAGGGCTAGCTATTAGTAAAAAACTAGTCAACTTAATGGGAGGCACAATTTGGGTGCAAAGCCTAAATAATTTAGGTGGTGATCCGCCCGAAGATTGGCTTTTAAACCCATCTGCTGATGATCAATCAGGTGAAAATAAATCTCAAGATAATCTCAATCCGCGAAATCAAGGCGCGAAATTTTACTTTACTTTCACTGCATTAGAGATTTTAGCTTGCGATCTATCATCAAGAAATCCTAAAGAAAATGCGCAAGAACTAATCATTAATGATCATCAAAATCTACAGATCTTAGTTGCCGAAGATAATAAATTCAATCAGAAAGTGATTATGTTAGCCCTAAAAAAAATTGGTTACACTGCTGATTTAGCGAATAATGGTTTAGAAGTATTAAATATGATCAATGAAAAAATATATGACGTAATTTTTATGGATATTCAAATGCCAGAAATGGATGGAATTACTGCCACTATGATGATTCGTCAAAGTAGTAATTATCAGCCTTATATTATTGCTTTAACGGCAAATATTTTGACGGAAAATCGCACATCATGTTTAGATGCTGGGGTAAATACTTTTATTACTAAGCCTATAATTATCAGTGAATTAGTCAAAGTATTACAAGATGCACAGTCATTCAAGAATCCAGTTCAGAATCTCTAAGTTTTGAAAATGCTAAAATGCTAAATATACTTCCCTTGCTCTCTAACAAGCATTACAGAATATCTCTCAGCGTGACTGTACACTAAAATCTTCGAGAGGATTAATCACATAGGATTTTTCATTCCCTAAGAGATTTGACACCTTAATTTGCAAGTTAATCGTTCCGGCGGGCGGTAAAGAAACCGTGAAATATCCTTGGGGATCAATTGCTTGGGTCACACCATTAACCAATACAGAATTGAGCGGTTCCACTTTCCCAATCAAACGAATGACCCGCTGATTACCTTCCAGGGTGCGTTCTACTCTGTAATTCAAATCAACGCTGCTTTGAATGGGAAATGGTTTAACAGGAGCTTGCCCCACCTCAGCATAGGTTTGATAGCCTCGGGTGATGTCATAGGAGATATTTTGTGAAGTGGCATAAACGGCTCCTTCTTCGGTGGCAATGGCGGTTTTGCCCGTGGGTTGAACGGCAACGAGAAATGCTGTTCCCCTTACGCCGCCAATCATAGCCGGAGTTTGAATTTCTAGCCGAGAAGTACTATGGGTGAATTTCCGCACTTGCAAGCGTACCCGTCCCTGACTCACGGCTAGCCGTAATAACCTGCCACCATCGGGAGCCGTGCGATAGGACTGCACCTGCACTTTGGTATTGTCCATCATTTCAATGGTTCCCATATTCGTATCAATATTTAGGGTGGCAGTGACTCCCCTAGCGGTAGTAAAACTATCACCAATCTTATCGATCCTTTGCCCCCGCTGAGCACGCCGCACCGATGAACCGGAACGTAATAATACTTCACCAGTGGCATTAGCTAGAGTGACTCCCTGACCGGCTCTAACTTGAATTGCCTGCGTGCCTTGGGCTTGAGTTGGTTGGAGGTTCGCCAAAAAACAACCACTAGCAACGGGAACTAAAGCCAGATTACATAAAAGAGTAGCTTGATTAAAAAAAGATTCTAGATGTTTCGGATAGCTCATGGGGAAATTCACTGACACAATGGCAAATATATAATCGCAGATATGCAATCACAAATACACACCGGTGAGATTACGGAAGATTTAGTCAACTATTTGGACATCCACATCAATTACACCAGGAGCCGCCGGACGCACAAAATGGCGGTTATGTTCTTCGAGAATTTCGCCACAACTAGGGCATTGGAATTTTGTACCGCGATTGGCGCTGAAAGTTGCGGTACAGGTGGGGCAGCTATCGGTGATGATATGGCGTTTGATCCACCATTGCAAAGCAAATATGCCGACAATGGGCAAAATCACCAATAAACTCAAGAAAATAAACACAGAATTGATCACCCAGCCGAATCCTAAGGCGCTCAGGCTCCAAGTAATCAGTAACAATGTCAACCAAAAACGTACCCCAGACCAAGGGTCATTAGGTTGTTGGGGGGATGGGGGTAATTGGTTGCCGAAGGTATAGAAGCGCATAGAGTTCACCTGTCCCTGATGAGTGATATTTATCGGTAATATTTCAGTAATGTTTATAATGACTGTTTATAACGGGCAATTAGGAGCCGTATTTTTTAGCTGTACTTCTCTTGATTTTTGTGGCTAGATTTGTGGCTAGATTAGTCAATTGCTGGAAACTAATTTAGCACTTTGTTTGATGCGGCTTAAAGTACGGTTAAAGTGGGGTTATCTGGGATTAAGGAACGGCATCGGGGGATGGGTTAGGGAGATTTTTTTCGATTAAGCCGCCCCCAAGCAGCAGATCGCCTTGGTAAAAGACCGCCGCTTGGCCGGGGGTAATGCTAAATTGAGGCTCATCAAAGACGATGCGGGCCCGATCTTCACCCAAAGGAAAAACTGTGGCGGCAGCAGGTTCAGTGCGGTATCTCACCTGTACTTCGGCACGGATTGCACTGGTGGCCGGAGCGATGGAAACCCAGTTAATTTGGTTGATGGTGCATTCGGGGGCTTCGGCTTCGTGGCGTTCGCCAACAATGACTTGATTGCGCATCGGATCGAGGGCGACTACATACAAAGGATGGGCAGCGGCCACCCCTAAGCCTTTACGTTGTCCAATGGTGTAATGGTGCGTGCCATCATGTTCGCCAAGGATATTGCCTTGGGTATCAACGATTTTGCCCTTGGTGGGGGTAATGTATTTGTCAAGGAAGTTACGCATGGAGCCATTGGCTTCAACGAGACATAGATCCATGCTTTCGGGTTTCTCGGCAGTGGCTAAGCCAAGTTCGGCCGCAATGGCGCGGGTTTCCACTTTGGTCAGGCCACCGAGGGGAAATAAACAGCGACCGAGTTCGGCTTGGGGCACTTCGTACAAAAAGTAAGACTGATCTTTGGTGCGATCTACGGCGCGGCGCAGTTCATGGCGTTGGCTGTCAGGATTGTAACTGACTTGGGCATAATGTCCCGTGGCGATGGTATCAATGCCAAACTGACGGCGCGAAATTTCCAACATGGGGCCAAATTTAACGGCTTTGTTGCAGCGGGAACAGGGCAAGGGCGTAATGCCATCGCTATAACCAGCGACAAGATAATCGATGATGTGTTGTTCAAAAATATCGCGGGTATCGATGACCTCGTGGCTAATGCCCAGTTGTTCACAAATGCGGGCTGCATCGACCATCCCCTCAGAGCAGCATTGACCTTTACCGCGCATCAGCCACAGGGTTACGCCGGTGACAGCATAGCCAGCGCGGCAGAGTAAGGCTGCGGCAACAGAACTATCTACGCCGCCTGAGAGACCGACGACGACTTGGGTTGCGGTAAGGGTTGCCAGTGGTGGGGTCACGGTTTTAGTTACTAATGATGAGATGGGAAAACAAGGTTAATTAATCTGCTGCTTCAATTATACCGTGACTGCTAGGTGGGGTAAGTTAGGGTAATGGATATTGATACTGGATGAAATAGCCAATAACTATTGGATGGGACAAAACATGATACATAATTTTAGGGGTTTTAGGACTAAATCTTTTATTAGATAAAAATCCTAGTAAAAGCTTTAGCCCCAAAAACATTTTTTAGCGACTCTCATGTTCAAATAAACAGCTATTTAGACAAACGGAAGCAAACCCAGATCTATATTCTAGGGTTTGCTTCTGTAATATCTAAATTTATTTGGCAGAGACTAATCTCAAATACTAGCCAATAGATTCTAATTTGAGGGAGCGATTGCGTCTCAGATTACGACGCATAATTGCACCTGCACCTAAAGCTGCCACAGCCAGAGTGCCATAGAGAGAAGATGGCACTGGAACTACCTGGGCAACATGAATGCTGCTATGTGCAGAAGACAATGACTGACCGGGGGACAAATTTCCAGCGAAATTGACAATTAGCTGTCCTGGTCCAGAGAAATTGCCATTTTTTTGTTGGAAAGCATTCAAGATGGCGTTGGCAGGACCTTGAGCGCTTGCTTCAGCAGAATTATTATCGAAACTTGTAGCTGTAGTCATTACACTTAAACTCGCATTACCATTACCTCCAAGCACTGAAATATTATGAATAAAAGCAAATGTATACCCAGTACCTGCTAAAAATGGATAATTATTTGTTACCACACCGCTAAAAGTGTTAGTAGTGTTGGTTGGGTTAGTGACTGTAAATGGAGCGATAACAATTACATCTCTTGTATTACTTACAAACTCTGTGGCAGAGCCAGAAAATAATATGTCATTACCTAATGTGCCATTACCCATAGAAAAGTTAGCTAGCAAAATACGCCCGACAGTGGGATCTAGATCGCCCGGCCCATTATCAACGACTCCAAATAAATTAAGTGATTGAGCAAAAGTTTTTTGAGTGTTTAGAAGTGTCACACTTGAAAATACAAGTCCGACCAAAACTAATTTAGACAATAATTTGTTCATAACTAATGCTCCATATTTACCATCAAATACTTTAATAAATCCTTCTTAATGGCAAAGCATGATTCCAATTAAGGTGTCGATTCTTTATATTAAAGTCAAGAGTTATTTTATGGCTTGTAAATCAATCATACAAGTGTGATAATCGCCAATACCGTGGTATTTATGTCACAAATATGAAAAGAAATGTTTCATGTTAGTTTAATTGCTTTACCAAATACATTAGCTGGACAAGTTATAGATGCATTAGATCTATTTAACGCAGTTGATATCATTTGGCATAATCTGCTAGATGAAAAGCTAAAATCAGCAAGAGTGTTTAAAGCTGAAATCGTTAGTACATCTAGGGATTATGTATCTTGCTTTGCTGGCATAAATCTAGTACCACATCAATCAATTTACGAAATTAAGCACACAGACATTATTTATTTACCGTCAATTATTGTCGCATCACCTAAAGAAATCCTAAACATAAAGTATCAAGAAATATGTGCTTGGATTTGCCAGATGTATGACCAAGGTGCGATCATTTGTTCCTCTGGTTCAGGAGTATTAATCATGGCAGAAACAGGATTACTTGATGATGTAGAAGCTACATCTCACAATGATTTTATTAAGCTATTACAAAACCGTTATCCTAAAGTAATTCTCGTACCAAATCGTTTATTAGTGCAATCAGGAAAAGGACAGCGATTAATCACTGTAGGTGGAAAATATATTTGGTATGATCTTATTTTGTATTTGATTGCTCGTCATGCTGGAAATCAAATAGCCAGTGAAATTGCCAAAGTGTTTTCCATCCCGTGGCATTTTGATGATCAGATACTAGCTTATGCTAGTTTTCAAGAACATTTACAACATGATGATGCAGTAATTCAAGTCACTCAAAACTGGCTAGCTAATCATATTGATCATGTCAATCCAATCACTTATGCCAGTCAAATAGCCGGTTTATCACTGCGTACCTTCAACCGGAGATTTAAAGAATCTACAGGATTAACACCAATTGCTTATATTCAATATTTACGGATTGAAAAAATCAAAATTCTCTTAGAGACCACAACACATTCCATTGATGATATTAGTTTACTAGTTGGCTATGAAGACTCTTCCTCTTTACGTCTATTATTTAAACGTCTGACAAATATGACTCCTAGTGAGTATCGGCGCAAGTTTAAAAAAAACTAATCGCAAGCTAAACCCGACTGTCTCACAATTCAGTCAATTCAATAAATTTTTACAGCGCATAACATCTCAATAAGTGACATGATTGGTAGACAAGATACCTGCCCCACCAAAATTTGATCATTAATATCTGGATTAGGCTAGCTTGAAAACTGCTGTAATATGGCAAAGCATATTTATGAACCAATTTTGTCCCCAAGACTGATGATATTTCAGACAACCAACGCTAAGCTAGAAGCCTAGTATTTAAGCCAGATCTTCGCAATTACTGATACATTATGACCCTCGCCACCACCCCAACTAACCTTACCTATTGGCAATGGCGTGGTCAAGCCATCCATTATGTCCATGCCCCAGCCCCTAGCCCTAATCATCAACCGGCATTGCTTCTGGTGCATGGTTTTGGCGCATCTACGGATCATTGGCGTAAAAATATTTCTGCATTAAGCCAGCATTTTGATGTGTGGTCCATTGATCTGATGGGCTTCGGCCGCTCGGGTAAACCCCCTTGGCAATATAGCGCCCAACTCTGGCAGGAACAACTCCACGATTTTATCCAAGAGAAAATCCAGCGCCCCACGGTGATCGCGGGTAACTCCCTTGGTGGCTATAGCGCTTTGTGTGTGGCAGCTACTTATCATGCCGCAGTGGCTGGGGTGATTTTACTCAACAGTGCCGGTCCTTTCACCGATACCAATCCCCTCGGTGCTAAACCAATTAACCCGGTGCAAAAGTTCCTTCGTGACCACTTGCGTTCCCTATTGCTGCAACCTTGGGCTAATGGACTGCTATTCCAATTTGTGCGGCAAAAGTCACGGATTCGCGCCACCTTACTCAAGGTCTATCTGGATCACAGCGCAGTTACCGATCAGTTAGTGGAAGATATTTATCGACCTTCCTGTGATGCCGGAGCGCCTCAGGTTTTTGCTTCAGTTTTCACCACGCCCCAAGGGGAAAAAGTCGATCAACTCTTACAAAAAATGACCTGTCCTCTGTTAACGATCTGGGGTGAAGGCGATCCGTGGATGAATTCCCGTTTGAGAGGCGAGAAGTTTCGCCAGCATTACAGCAATATTACGGAACATTACATTCATGCAGGGCATTGTCCCCATGATGAATGTCCAGATTTAGTCAATAGTTTGATGCGGGACTGGATGCAACAGCTATAACGGTAAAGAGAATCTGCAAGCCTAAAATATCTAGATCTCCAACCTTTTGGATGCTAGTTAAAGATAACTTTTTAGAGCAAAAGTTGGAGATCTGCACTTTTAAATTATAGTCATTTAAAATTATTTTGGCACATTAAAAGAACTTGACCACCCCCCGCCTGCGGCGTACCCCTCCAAGGGAGGGGAATTACAGACAAGATTAAAATTCCCCTCCCTTGGAGGGGTGGCAGGCTCTGCCTGACGGGGTGGTGTTATTTATTACTTTCAAGCCGTGCCATTCTTAATTTGATTGACTATATCTTCTTCCCCCTTTTTAAGGGGGATTGAGGGGGATCTCTAAGAGTCTTTGACCATAGCAAGTAATTCTTAAATGGTTTCTTAGATGTTTACGAATTATGCCGGATGTTCTAAGACTCTCACTAATTTATAATCCTAGCAAGCGCATCAGTCGTTCTAATTGGAAATGAGACTGCATCATATCCTTAATAATGCCCACCTTAACGCCCTCATGGAGTCGCACTTGGTCTAAGCAAGACTCAATAATATCAACGGTTTTGAGCGTGTCTGTGGTCACCGATAAAATTGGGACACCCAACTCCATCGCCTTTTGATAAACTTGCTCGCTGACCGTAGGACGACCCGTCAAAATCAAGCAATTAGTGGAAGTTTCCAGGGCTGCCAGTTGCAGATCAATCCGACCATTGCCCGTGATCACCACTTTGTTAAAAGACTTGCTAAAGAAACTTTGCGCAGAATTGACATCCATTGCGCCAATTTTTAGCTCTTCAATCATCAACTTATTAAAGTCAATATTTTCAGGCCGACACAACACCGTAGCGCCCAACTGATCAATTAACTCGCTGACACTAATACTGCGCAGAGTACGATTTTCGGGGGTAATGGCTAAGATGGGAATCTGCTGTGATTCTAGATAGTCCCGCAATAAAGCACTGACTAACTCATATTCATCTTCAGGCACATCGTTGATCACTACCCCCAAGAGGCGCTCCCCAAACCGCTGCTTAGCGACCAAAATATGATCCACCACTAGCAAGGAAGTAAACCGCAATACCAACAAAATCGGGGCTTCTAGGCAGTCCGACATTTGCTCTAAAGATAGACCAAAAATAGCGCCCTCAGCGGTATTAGCCGTAGACTCAACTAAGACCAAATCGGCATGGTCATAGTCATTATATTTGCGTAACTCGGCTTGATAGTCTATGGTGTCCGCACCACTGAGCCGCTGGGCAATGGTTTCACGCCCTAACTGCACTAGGGTTGGCAGATGTAAATTTTTCGGTAGATTTAAAGTTTTGGTAATGAACTCCACATCTACTTCTTGTTCTGATGCATCTGGCAGATGGCGCGAAATGAAAGTTCCCAAAGGCTTACCATAGCCGACGGCATAGCCCTTAGCCTGTAAATTAAAAGCTAGACCAAGGACACTAGCAGACTTACCGCTGCCCGAACGGGTAGAACCAATCAGCAAATGCTTGGGCTTAGCCACGACTATTATTCCTCAGCGTCATAGATAGGGGTAAAATACAACAAAGAAAATATACCGATTTCAACATCTATCCGAAATAGAAGTGTTACCGATATTTCGCCACAAATTAATCAGTACCAGCTTAAAAACAAATTGTGCTTAAAAACTGCCTCTAAAAACACCGAAATTGATCCCACAATGCTTTCCCTAGATTTACTTAAGGACTTATATGCAGATCTGACACAATAAATCTGAATATTGTTGTGGTTAGTTCAAGATTTGTGTAGTTTATGTCACCATTGTAACCCTTGATCTTAACTATTTAGAGCTAAAGATTTGGGTGTTAGATATGATATTTTAATGTCAAAGAATGGCGCTAATGCCGGAAAATAGCATCGCTGACTAGGCGTACATCCTTTAGCAGTTTAGGATCGTGGACGCGCAAAATATCAGCGGTTCCAGCAATGGCGGCACTGCAAGCCGCTAGAGTGCCTATTTTACGGCTTTGGGGTTCAGGTTGATCGCAAATCATGCCAATAAAGCTTTTACGGGAGGGCCCCACGAGTACTGGAGTGCCAAGAGTGCGTAATTGGGCTAAGTCCCGTAAAAGATGGAGGTTATGGTCTAAATTTTTGCCAAAACCAATGCCCGGATCAATGGCCACATAATGACGGGGCAAACCACAGGCGACCGCTACCTCAATGGCTTGGCGCAGAAAATCTTTTACTTCTGTCAACACATTTTGATATTGGGGATTTTGCTGCATGGTTTGGGGTTTGCCTTGCATGTGCATCAAAATCACTGGCACTCGTCGCCGTCCTGCAAGGGGCAACATATCAGGGTCAAAGCGTCCGGCACTGACATCATTAATTATGTCGGCTCCAGCGTTGAGGGCGGCACTGGCGACAGGCGCTTTCATCGTATCAATGGAGAGCGGTAAATCTGGCAGTTCGCGGCGTAATGCGGTAATCAGGGGCACAACCCTAGCGGTTTCTGCTGTGGCACTAACTGGGCTGGCTCCAGGTCGGGTGGATTCGCCGCCAATGTCAATTAAGTCTACATAGGGCGCGATTTGTTTCGCTCTTTTGATGGCTTGTTTGAGGGTGTTGTGTTGTCCACCATCACTAAAACTATCGGGGGTGGCGTTGATAATGCCCATGACATAGGTACGCTCTCCCCAAGCAAAAGTCCGCCCGCGTAATTGCCAAGGGGTTAAATATGGTGACATAACAAAATCGGGATGGGGATGACGAGTAAGTGAATAATCTGGATGGCAGAGGTTAGCTAGATTTTAAGACAGCATTGCATCGGTCAAACGCGCGCCATTGAGATCGGTACGTCTGAGGGTAGTACCGCTGAGGTTAGCACGGGTCAGGTTTGCCCCCCGCAAGTTAGCGCCGCTTAAGTCTGCTTCACATAAAACCACATCGGATAGGTTGGCCCCATTAAGATTTACGCCCCAGAGAATTGCTTCGGACAGGTCTGCCCCACTTAAATCAGCACCACTAAGATTTGCACCGGTCAGGTTGGCATAATGCAGCATTGCACCTTTGAGATTTGCCCCACTGAGGTCGGCTAAGGATAAATTTACACTACTCAGATTAGCTAGGCTCAGGTTGGCCCCGCTGAGGTTGGTCATATAAAATCGTACCCCGCGAAAGGTGGCTAAGGTTAAGTTAGCGCCACTGAGATTAGCTAGGGTTAAGATGGCATCACGCAGATTAGCCGCAACCAAATTAGAGCCTTGTAGTTCGGCTTCACTGAGATCAGCATCGCTAAAGTCTACTTTGCTCAGATTAGCATGGGCACAACGAACGCCGCTGAGATCAATATTCTCGCGGGAATTTTGTTCACGCCATTTATTCCAGTAATCGATGCCAATATCGATGCCCTGATGTAAAACGGCAATCTGGTTCTGATTAGCCACGGTGATTTACTGTTTTATCTGGCTTTAATCATAGGACATTTTGTAGCTCACAGTACCTAATCACTGGTGCGGCGGTGCTTCTAACGGGTCAGATTCTGTAATATCTGTAATATGAAAATTATGCATTCATTAACACTCCTCGCCCTGAAGTGATGGGGATTCCTGATTCAATGAGACAACTGACCACCAGATAGACCTAAATCTAAATAGGGCTGTGAATCCGTACAATAAACCGCCCCTTGCCATCTTGATAACGCCATTCCCATAGAAAATTCAAAGTCTTAGGATCACGACCTCCTATCCAGTGGAGCAAGGTTTGGCTGACACTCATATTACAGATTCATCTGAATTAATAGATTTCACTAGTTCTAAGGGGATTTCTAAGAGTTCTGCAATTTCAGGATCGGTTAAGCCAAGATCTTGCAATTTCTTGATTTTAGCTATTTGGGTAATGTCACAAAGTTGTTGAAAGAGGTTAAGATGTAGAAATCAGAAAAGAGGTTAAAAATATGGTAACAGAAGCAGTTGAATGTCCAACCTGTGGAGGAACTGAGATATACCGTCACGGACATAGTGCCACAGGAAAAAAACGATACATCTGTCGAAATACAGAATGTACGGGCAAAACACGCCAATTCAAGGATGAAATGCAACGGGTTCTGATGAAGCAAAGAATACTTCG
>JBAXSK010000124.1:0-11837 GCA_037130765.1 Pseudanabaena sp. ELA607 | reverse complement strand
TGTTTACGCAGTAAGCTTTTAACCTAAAATATACTGCACTATTTTAGGTGTGTCTATCCACTACATTTGCTGCTGTAGCTTTGCTTAACTAGATTAGACACGATAAACCACACAGTAAATGATCACGGCGATCGCTAACAGAGTGATCACACTATATATAATCACTCTGCCCCACACCTGCCAACCCAACTTTAATAAAGTCAAAAAATTCGGCGGCTTAGTGCCATTCCAAGGCGGAGTTAAGCGCTTAATTTCTTGGCGTTCATATTGATCAATCATAGACAGGGGCAAAATCCGATAGTGTAAGCGCCCCAATTTACCTAACATCTGAAATTGCAGATAACGATGATGGCTTTTAGTCCAGCGACGGCGTAGATTTTTCGCTTTGCCCACATAAAACACCAACCAAAACCCCGTTACATAATAAATTGCTGGTTCCATCGGTAAATTTTTTAACTCATTAATAGAACAAGCGGGCAAACGGAAAATCCACTTTGGCTGACGGTGTGGCGGATTCAGAGTTTGGGATTTATGAATGGGTTGCCGAGGGGGTAAAGGTTTGGTCATGATTGATCAGCAAAATTAATCTTGACACAGCAGTTTCTAATCTGACTCAATCCAGATTTTACAGATTTTTTTGTCCAACTTCTTAAACTTCCGTTGCATTAAAATAACTGCGCTCTTTTAGCCCAGAAAAGAACTGAAGCCTAAAAGAACACAGTTATGCAAAGTTTCCAATGTGTAGAGACAAGCAGAGTTATCAATGTTTACAGCTAAGCCATAGACTTAGTAAGTTTCAACGTGCCAGCGCCCTTCACTCTTCATTTGCTTCTCAAATTCTTTCCATACCTTGCCATTTTTCGCCGCAGTAGTTTCCATGAAACCAGCGATTCCATCTTCCATGCCGCGCAAACCACACATATAAGTATGGGTCGAAGGCTTCTGCATCACTTCCCATAGCTCATCGGCATATTGCGCCATGCGATTCTGGATATACATCTTCTCGCCGGATTCCGTCTTCTGCTCACGACTAATCGCCACATCATAACGGAAGTTGCGCTTATGACGATAAGCCATCCATTCCAAATCGTGCTTGTACAACAAAGCAGAATCAGTCGGTACGCCAAAGAACAACCAAGCCAAACCATTGAACTGGTAATCTTCATGCTTTTCTTTGAACATCCGCCACAGGAAAGCACGGAAAGGCGCGATCCCTGTACCCGTGGCAATCATAATTACCGTGGCATTAGGATCATCCGGCAACAACATTTCTTTGCCCACAGGACCAGTGACTCTGATCTCGTCACCTGGTTGGAGATCACACAAAAAGTTAGAGCAAACACCCTTGACTAATTCGCCTTGCTCGTTCTTGTACTCAAGACGCTTGACACTCAAAGAAATGGTCTTATCGTCAAGATCATCACCGTGACGGGTCGAAGCAATGGAATAAAGGCGCAACTTGTTAGGCTTACCATTCTTATCCGTACCAGGCGGAATTACCCCTAAACTTTGCCCCTCTAGGTATTTTAGCTCACTACCAGAAAGATCCATCTTAACGTGGCGGGTATCTCCTGCGGCACCAGGTCGCACCAATACCTCATTAGAGAGGCACTTGGCCACAAAAGGATTTGCAGGACGGTAGATATTAACCGGAATGTCTTTATTCGCACTCATGGGCTTTTTTGTATACGTTGATTTACGCTTGATCACAGGTAAAGCTATGCACTTCATAACTGCACCACCATTAACCAACTAGCTGGCTTAAGAGCGATCAATACATCTTAATAGGCTGGCTTTGATTGGCGGTTTGGGTTGGCAGATTAATATGATCAGCCGTGCTTTACCCCAGAGATTCTGCTAAGAGATCCGCAGCAGAAAGAAATTAATAACAGGGTACTAAACCACGTTACCCACTAGATGGTTAATTTGACAACTTTGTGATAGGTTGCACAAATTTTACCCATGTTTAAATCATGTTTAAATCTGTGGGCTTGATCGATGGGCCGTATATTAGCCTATCGTCAAATCTGCATATTGTCTGCTATTTAACGGCAGTGAAATTATTTGCTGACCATTGACTCACCCTGATCATGGTCATCCTTAATCATCATGAGACTTCCCCTAACCTTTACTAGTCAACAGTCCCGATCTGGCTGAGCCGTAGTTGATTCATCAGTCCGCATCAATGGGCTGTGTTATCATAGCTACAATAATTAGCTGATAATCTTCAAGTCTGTAAACCTTTGCCAGTTGCTCTGTTGAACCCCAAAATTGGCTCTAAATTCCTGCTCATAATTTGCGGCTAAATTTAAGCTCAGTTTATCGGCAAATGCCACCGGCAAAACTATGAGATTGACTAACTTTCTGCTTAAACTTACGGCTCAATTAATAATTTTACTCATTAACTTCCCAACTCAGAGGAGGCTATTTTGCAAACAACGGGTGCATTTGCTCTGATAGATAGTGTGACGCGCCAAGGCGTAAAACATCTCTTTGGTTATCCCGGCGGCGCGATTTTGCCGGTATATGACGAAATCTATAAAGCAGAAGCTAGAGGCGATTTAAAACATATTCTGGTGCGCCATGAACAAGGGGCCGTCCATGCGGCTGATGGTTATGCGCGAGCTACGGGACAGGTAGGGGTCTGTGTGGCCACCTCAGGCCCAGGAGCCACTAACCTAGTCACAGGTATTGCCACAGCCCAGATGGACTCGATCCCGATGGTGGTCATTACCGGACAAGTCCCCTCCTATGCCATTGGTTCCGATGCCTTCCAAGAAACGGATATTTGGGGCATTACCCTGCCGATCGTGAAGCATTCCTATGTGGTGCGGGCCCCCGAAGACATTGCGCGGGTCGTGGCAGAAGCATTTCATATTGCCAGTACCGGTCGTCCAGGTCCGGTATTGATTGATATTCCCAAAGACATTGGGCAAAAAGTTTTTGAATATCAGCCCGAAGCAACGATCAATATCCCTGGCTATAAACCAAAAGTTAAAGGACATTTACATCAAGTCGCCGCAGCGGTGCAGTTGATCCGTGATGCCCAGCGACCTTTGCTCTATGTGGGTGGTGGGGCGATTATAGCTAATGCCCATGAAGAAGTAGCGGCGCTGGCAACTCGCTTCCAGTTGCCCGTTACTACTACGCTGATGGGTAAAGGTGTTTTTGATGAAAATGATTCCCTAGCAGTGGGTATGTTGGGGATGCACGGCACTGCCTATGCTAATTTTGCGGTACAGGGTTGTGATCTGTTAATTGCGGTGGGCGCTCGGTTTGATGATCGGGTTACCGGTCGCTTGGATAAGTTTGCCCCAGAAGCTAAGGTAATTCATATCGACATCGATCCGGCGGAAGTGGGTAAAAACCGCGTCCCTGAAGTGCCTATTGTGGGGGATGTGCGCCATGTGCTTCAAGCCATTTTAGACGCAACCACCTATGAAGAATCGATCAAAACCAAAGCATGGTTAGCACAAATCAAGGAGTGGAAACAAGATTATCCCCTTGAAGTGCCCACCTATGAAGGGGTTTTGTCGCCGCAACAGGTGATTGCTGAATTTGCCAAACAAGCACCCCAAGCCTATTACAGTACCGATGTGGGGCAACATCAAATGTGGTCAGCCCAATTCCTTAAAAATGGCCCTCGGCGGTGGATTTCCAGCGCGGGTTTAGGCACGATGGGTTTTGGGATGCCTGCGGCTATGGGTGCAAAAGTGGCTTTGCCTGAAGAAGAAGTGATTTGTATTAGCGGTGATGCCAGCTTCCAGATGAATCTCCAAGAATTGGGGACGCTGGCTCAATATGGCATTAATGTCAAAATCGTGATCGTGAATAATGGCTGGCAGGGCATGGTGCGCCAATGGCAAGAAAGCTTCTATGATGAGCGCTATTCTTCCTCTAACATGGAGGTGGGGATGCCTGATTTCGTTAAATTAGCCGAAGCCTTTGGCATTAAAGGGGTCAAAGTGATTGATCCTGAAAATCTAGAGCAAGCCGTGGCCGAAATCATTGCCCATCAAGGCCCCGTTTTAGCCGATTTCCGAGTCAAACGGGATGAAAACTGCTATCCGATGGTGCCACCTGGAGCGAGTAACTCAGAAATGGTGGGACTACCCACACCCAAGCGGCTACAGGTCACGGAAAACAATTTGCCTAATTCGATGCCGCAGCCGCAGCCTGTCCTTGTCTAGGGATTAATTTTGTCCTAGATGATGCGGTTTGAGTAACAGGGAGCAGAATTTCAAACTCTGTGCCCTGTTCCATAGCCCCTGTCCACTGGGAAAAATACGGGGAATGCAGCGCTAAATGTCCGCAATGATTTTGGGTGACAATTTGGTGACAAATGGTTAAACCTAAACCAGTGCCTTCCCCTGCCCCTTTGGTGGTGAAAAATGTTTCAAAAATCCGGCTTTGCAATTGGGGCGGAATACCCTTGCCATTGTCGGCAATTTGTACTCGAATCCAAGCCTTGCCATCAACTTGATAGGTGGTAGTGGTAATCCAAATTTGCGGCTGCCACGGGCTATCACTGAGATAGGCGCTAGGATCATCGTTATTATTATTTTTATCTAATAACGCATCTACGGCATTACCTAAAAGATTCATACATACTTGAATCAGTTGCCCGCTGTAGCCTTCAATATCTGGCAGTTCGCCGTAATGTTTGTGAATCTGCATATTACGGGTACGGTTAGCCAAAATCAACAAACTATTATCAAGGCATTCATGGAAGTTGACCGATCGGGGTGAATCTACGTCTTCCATCCGCGAGAAAGTTTGCAAACCATCGACTAAGCGCCGTAAATGTTTGGCTCCAGATTGAATACTGGACAAGACCTTGGGTAAATCCCCCTTGACGAAATCTAGATCTAGCTGATCGGCAATTTTGCGCGTCGTGGTAGAACCATCAGGAGACATTTCTTCATAGGCACTGATCAGGTTTAACAATCCCTCAATGTAGGTACTGAGATATTCGGTATTGCTATGGATCATCCCCACCGGACTGCGAATATCATGGGAAACCTCCGCCACAACCTGACCTAACGTAACCATTTTTTCGGCTTGGATCAGATGAGATTGGGTTTGTTGACGCAGCAGTTGGGTAGCCAGTTCGTGGATTTTAGACTGGGCTTGTAATAATTCATGCACATCAAGCAACTGATATTGGTTCGACCCAATTTCCACCACAATTGGTTCATAGAGTAATGCTGCTTCTTCCCGTTGCAGGCACATCTGCGCCGCCATCACAATCGACATATTGCCTTGCAGTTTCAACACGGGAACTTCGCATTGTTCATACAGCACCGTGATGGGACGCTTGAGAAATAGCTCCAAACCATAGGGACGGCTCAGCACTTCTAAAAACCGTCGCCGCGACAACATCCCCAAATAAGCGTTATTTTGGAGCAGAATAATGCCGGGTATGGATGGATTAGCTTCAAAAATTTGCTGTGCTTGCTTACCTGTTTCATTTATGTCAAGGGTAATTTGCGATGCAGCTAATTCGGCAATGGTGGCATCTAAAGAAAAAGTGATTTGAGTTTCTTCGGGTAATTCAGCATCGGACTGATTAGCCTGCATTACGGCGAGGGGGATCATCGCCATTTTCCGGGCAATATCTGCGGAAGCGGCTTGACGCAGCCGTTTAGCGGGGGAATTTCGTTCCGATGGAGTAGATTCATTGTCTAAACTTTGCGATCTAGACGCAACTACCACAGGATTTTGAGCGCGGAGGATTTCCCCGACTTTTTGACTAAATTCAGCAGCATTGGCACTGGTCAGCCTAGGTAATAAGTCAGCCGCCCCAAGGCGAGTAATCCAAAGATGTTGGGATTCAGGAATAATGCGGTGGCGCGAACTGGTCAATAATACGGGAATCTGTTGTTTTTTCTCGACTAACCACCGTAAAACGGACATGGCCACCAAAGAAGAACCATTGACCCGTTTCATCTCGATGTCAAGCAGCAGCAAATTAGGCAATGGCTGTTTTTGTTGCTGAATATTTTCCAGCAAATCGATAATATCTAATTTGGGGGGGACTTCTAAAATAGAGACATCATGGCTTGCCAGTAACTGCTGCCATGAAGCAAAATCATTAGCGTGAAGTTGCGATAAAAGGACTATTTTTTTCATAACTTTAGAAATAGCTTCCCCACAAGCAAGAGAAAAAAGGGATCAAAAAGAACAGGAATTAATTAGTGAACCAATCGACAGACTAGCGACGTTAGCCCTTTACTTTTCTATTTTGATCATTGATTAGCTAGATAAGCAACCATAAAAACACAACCTATTATTAATCAGACGTTAACAATAGGCTGTGTTTTAGGTAATTTTTTGCAGCTATGAGCTTAGTAACACATATCTCGTTTGACTGAGTTACTACACAGCTACAGGGGACAAAGCTTCGGCCAGATCTTGAGTGACACTACCACCAGAAAATTCCAACGTAAATGCCGTGGACTCAGGGGGCAAATTAAAGCGCATCAAAGCGGGCACACCAAAGTTATATTCTTCGCACACATGGCCCGCTTGATTTACAATCCGCCCATAATAGGTCACGATATTTTCTTCGGAAACAAATTCCTTAAAGATTTGTTCCAAAATATGAATATCATCGGCGAGTTGATAATCCCAAATATCAATACTGTGGCCAAAGGCATCTTTAATGGGACTACCTTCAAACATATTATCTAGGTCAGACAATTGCGCTTGATCAATGTCGTTGCCCACACCAATTAATAAAAATTTAATAAAAGGTTTAAGACCCGCAGCTACATCCAAGGCATATTTAAAGCAAAATTCCTTGACTTCTTCAATGTCTTCAATAATGCCGTCGGTGACTAGTAAACAAATTGCGGCTGGTTGCTTGATGCCTTTGGGCGGAGCATCCTGATATTTATTGATAAAAAATTGGACTGGTGGCAACAGTTGTGTACCAGTACCCCAAGGAATCGTGGGGCCCTTGATAATTGCTGTTTCGATTTCTTCACCGCTGAAATTACCTAAGTTTTCCACCAGTTCGCCACCAGCACCACAGGCCCAGTAGATAAAATCTACTTTGCCATTAATCGAAAAATTAGATAAATATTTCACAATCACCCGCGTGACTGGCTCAACGATGTTATGCACCGTCGCGGCATTAGCAAAAAAACTGCTCACTACGCCGCTGATACCATACATTTTTTTCATCGAAGCCGAACCATCAAGGGCTAAGCCCACCCGCACGCCTTCAATGGCAGGTACCATCAAAATTGTGGCAACCACTTCTACTTCACCGTTAGGTTGGGGGTAAACGTTAACTTCACCAAAGGGTTGCACGACCTGTTTTAGCTGCATACTCGGAATCTCCGATGTTTCACATCAAGAATATTAGCTTAATCACCCAATTAAACACACTAGAGATTACCAAAGTTAAGGTGATTTTGCTTTGTGATTCAGCTAAATCATTATTAACCTTTATGAAACCAATGGTTTAGTTGCTGGTTTAGACCAAGATTGAGGCTGATTTTGGGGTTGCCTTCCCCTAGCTTTGCTGGGAGTAAAAATCATCCCGAAGCCATTCACTAAATAATTAGCTTAAAATAATCAGCTAAATAATTTAGTTTAGAGATCCGCTTAGGAAACATTTTTGCTAAATGCCACCACATTGCGTACCTGTAAATCACAACTGCGCCAGATTTGCCCATCGATCGCAGTTTGCTCAATGAGGCTCGCTAGTTGTAGGGTTTTCAGGGCTTGGGTTCCCCCCACCGAAGGCGGCAAACCACCCCGCACGCAGGCGACAAAATGCTCTAATTCGGCATGGAGTGGCTCAATGTTACTGGTAGAAACTTTTTCGATCAGTCCATCTTGGCGATACAAAACTTGACCATAATCGGTACTCCAATTGGCGGTGGTGCGCCGATGAATCATAATTTCATTTTTTAGGAAATCTGACTCTGTAAGAGAGTTTTGGCAATGGGCCACGATGCGCCGTTGTTTGCGGTGGGTCACTTTGCTGGCAGTCAGAGTTGCAATCACACCATTGTCAAAGCCAATGGTAGCGGTGACATAATCTAAATAAGTCGAATCAGGGGAAACTTTATTACCGTGGGCAGTGACCCGTTCTACCTGACCCGGCACTAACTCTAGGACCAGATCAATGTCATGGATCATCAAATCAAAAACCACTGATACGTCATTAGCCCGTTGGGAATAGGGACTCATGCGATCCGCTTCGATGGCTAAGATCGACTCATGTTTGAGGACTTTGCTTAGTTCTTGGAAAGCGGGGTTAAATCTTTCAATGTGCCCCACCTGCAAAATACAATTTTGTTCCGCCGCCGTATTCACCAAAGATTCCGCCTCGGCAATATTGGCAGCAATGGGTTTCTCAATTAGGACATGGACACCGGCTTTGAGACAAGTCATACCCACTTCGTAATGTAAGCGGGTGGGCACAGCAATACAAACGGCATCCACCAGAGGTAACAAGTCGCGATAATCCTCAAAATACATGACCCGATGTTTGCTGGCGGTATCTAAGCCGCGCTCTACATTTACATCAGAAACGCCCACCAGTTCGGCATCTTTGAGTAAACTCAGAACCCGCGCATGGTGCTGTCCCATGTTACCGATACCAATTACGCCTACTCGAATAGGATCAGGGAAGCTACGGTTGGGGCTCATAATCCGCTCATTGTTCACTAACGTTATTCACTAAACATTGGCCCGTGGATTGGTTGGTGCATTTCCATCAATTGCTATCACAGGCTTAGTCTTGGTTTGCCGAGGTTTAAGGTCGAAGTAAATGCCAATCGGGGTCAAATTTGACATGAATCGTAACATGATTATGGGCCAATCATTTAGCCTTAGGGGGCTAAAACCCTGTGATTGTCATCTATCGCAAACGCCAAAATACTGGACTGATTTAACCGCAATTCACCATGATGCTAGAGCCATGCCTTGTAAAACCAAATGGGGATCATGGTAAAGATTGGCGTAATTAGCAGCGGTGGCAGGGACAAGATCTCGTTGCTCTAACCATTGCCTAAACCATTGAGATAACTGCGCCCCATCACCACCGGTAAAAACTATGGCGCTATGGGGGAATTGTTGCCGCCATTGCTGCGTAAATGCCCATACCGAGGCGATCACCGTATAAATCACACCGCTGTGCATGGCAGTAATGGTATCTCTGGCCCACAGGGGCGGTAAGGTTTGAGGTAAGGCGGTGTGGGGTAAAGCTGCGGTCGCCCCATGCAAACTGCGTAACTGGGTATTCAGTCCGGGTAAAATTGCCCCGCCTAATAGGTTTTGGTCTGGGTCTACGGCCGTAAAAGTTAGCGCTGTGCCTGCATCAATCACTAACACTGGAAAACCATAGCGCTGCCCCGCCCCCCATGCGGCCAATGCTCGATCAATGCCTAAGGTGGGGTACATAGACTTTAGGGGCACATCCGCCAAGGTCAGGCATTGTACATAGGGTAAATCTTGCCAAGGTAAGGCTAGCTCAGGCACAACTGTTGCTAAGCGGATTGGTTTTGGGTTGGGATCTTGGCTAAGCGCACTGGTGGGCATATCAGGGGACGGCTTAGCTAGCCAATGACTGAACCCCGCAAAATCAGCAGACAAATATTTCTGGGGGTTAGTCAGAAAGTCGATTATTTCGGCATGGGTCAAACGATGGACTTGGGTTAATTCTCTATCAAAAAATTCACCAATTCGTCCATGAGTATTACCAATTGTGATCGCCAGCCATCGGGAGTTATGCATAATACCAATTCTGTATAAGACCAGTTCGGCATAATTGGGGGCATAATTAAGACGTTATTGCCTACCCCCTAAGCATATGCCCAGAGAACCCAGAAAGCCCAATGAGTACATTGTCCATCTTAAAATTGAAGGTGGCCACGAACTGCAACTAAGGTTTGCCACCATGGAAGAGGTCAAGACTTGGTATGGTTCGCAGTTCAAGGGAAAATCTAATGAAGATGATTTATTGCCCTTACCCGTGCGTCCTGATGGCAACGAAATTTTGTTGGTACGGCCCAAGCGCGTTTTAGCAGTACACGTTGAACCCGTATTCTCTTCTAGTGTGGAAATGTTTGGTAATTAATTGATATTGATTACGGAAGTTTATTACCAAATATTGATTACGAATTTATTACAAATATTACAAAAGATAGGGCTGGCACGGAGTATATCCCCTACAGGAGCCTGAATTATTCGGGCAAAGGTAATTCATCCGTGGTTGCCCTACTCTAAAATTGATTAGGTAAAAATATTTGTGGTAAAGAATTTGTGGTAGGAAATTTGTGTTAGAAACCCCCCGAAATTGGCGATTAGGCATCATATTCTCCCTAATCACTGTGGCTTGTTGGGGAGTATTAGTTCTAGCCCTGAAAGTCATGCTACAAGTGCTAGATCCTGCCACTTTAATTTGGTTTCGCTTTTTATTTTCGGCCCTAGCTTTAACCGTTTATGTGGCATGGCAGCAACAAATGCCTAACCGTTGGTCTGCCGTGCCTTGGGGGACTTTAGCGATCGCCGTGGTGTTCTTATCAGGCAATTATTGGTTATTTCTGCTCGGCGTACAGGCAACTACCCCCAATAATGCCCAAATCTTGATTCAACTGGCCCCGATGCTGTTGGGTTTATTTTCGTTATGGTGGTTCAAGGAAAAATATAGTCTCTGGCAGTGGCTCGGTGTAGGCATTTTAATTCTGGGTTTAATCTTGTTTTCCCATAGCCAAGTACTTGGTTTAGTAACTACTTTGAGTACATACCTATGGGGCAATACGATCCTAATTTTTGGGGCTTTGTCTTGGGCCATCTATGGCATTGCCCAAAAACAATTATTACGCCACTACGTTTCCCCAGTGGTGATGTGGGGTTTATATACCGGTGCAACCCTACTATTTACGCCCTTTGCCCATCCCCAGCAATTATTGAGCCTTTCCCCTTTTTTCTGGGCAATTCTGTTATTTTGTGCTGCGAATACGGTCGTAGCCTATGGTAGCTTTGCCGCCGCCCTAGAACATTGGGAAGCCTCTCGCGTGAGTGCCGTTTTAGTCTTAGTGCCCTTAATTACCCTGATTGCTTCAGCAGTGTTACCTAATTTCTTCCCGACGCTGATCCCCCCAGAGCCATTAACCCTCAGCGGTGTGATTGGGGCATTACTGGTGGTGTTGGGATCTTTGTTGACGGCTCTGGCAAAACATAACTCAAGGCAGCCCCCCCTAAAACCTAAGCCTGAATCATCTAACCAGTGAAATTGATCAATTAAGTTGCAAATCATTGGGCAACTGTATAGCAACTAGTGAGGCGTAACTAACTTCAGGCGAGCAAATTTTTTAAACTTGCTAACTGTTCTTGCACAATCCGATAGTAAATCCAAGTACCACGCCGTTCTTTTGCTAGTAATCCTGCTTCATACATCACTTTAAGATGATGGCTAATCGTTGGTTGCGATAAGCCTAAAGACTCCACTAACTCACAGGCACATACTTCTTGATTTGGTTGCGCTGCAATTAAACTGAGCATCTGTAACCGCGCCGGTTCACTCAGAACTCGAAACAGCGCAGCTAACTGTACTACCTCCTCAGGAGTTAGATTTACGTCCAGTAGTGGCGGACAACAGGCAAAGCTAACTGGGGCAGACTTCATCATGGCTGACACTCTACTGATATTTGGCTAATATTTGAGTGATGCCTGGCTTCTTATATTGACATACATCGATATGCTTTGGCATAATAGCCACGGCAAAAAATATTGATGAGTGTCAATATAAGTCATGAATTTAAAGGAGCCATCACTCATATTGGGATTAGCTTTGTATTTGGGGCAGTGGTCACAGC
>JBAXSK010000123.1:0-11944 GCA_037130765.1 Pseudanabaena sp. ELA607 | reverse complement strand
AAACAAATTCAAGCTCAAGATATTGATCATTTAAAAAATCAAGAACTTTGGTTGGTTGAACAGTTATGGGCTAAATATAGTCGAGGACATTTTGGCTTTACTGCCCAATTAAAGCAATGGCAAAGTATTGGCGGTAGATTATTTTATGAGCCAGATGAATATTGGCGCTTTGCCGAAACTTATTTGCAATTTAGTTCGCGATTACAGTGGCGCAAATGGTCATGGTTTCCCATTCCTTTTTTGAGTCAAAAATGGCGCAGTTATGACAAGCTAATTTTTAATCTCACTGCACCTCAAGGACATTTGCCAAGTTTTTTATATTGGGAAGGTTGCAATATTACTGATGCATTGTTAGCCAAAATCAAGCAATGCATCAGTTTATTTGCAGAATCTAATTGATTTAAGTAGCGAATAATTTCTAATTATCCTTCGTTGCCGCATCTTTAACTGTTGGGCTAACCACAGGCTTCGGATTCGGAGGACACCAAAATAGATTTTCCGTGGTAATCCCTAGAGAAACCAATAGCTGGCGCAGGGTTTCCGTGCATTCTAACCAATAATTCAAATCCGCATACATTTGATCGGGACTAAAATCGTAGGGATAATGCAACACATGGGGAATATCAGCGAATTCAGTCGGATCTTGGTTGGCGAGTAATAGAACCCGGAATGGTTTGCCTTGACACATCTGTTTTAGCTTATTCACTAAGTCACACACATAACCCCGCTCTGTGCCACCGGTACGGATAAAGAGAATCTCATCTGCTTTATGGATGGCGTAACGGAATCTAGCGGCTCTAGAGCTATAACGCACCCGCATCCGTTCGTATACCGGAGTCATATCTGCTAGTGGATTATCGGAATCTTCGACTTCATGACCGAAGGATAAACCGCTCCATTTGGTGTGATAGAGACGGGTTTCGTTAGGACTATAGGTGAGATAGCGCGGATTCCACATATCGGCAAAGTCATTGGCTAGAATATCTGCCACATCACCTAAATTAGTGCTGCGAGTTAAGTCAAAGGGAAATGCTGGGCCATCATATTGCATTTTATAGAGCATCATCCGCGCTCCACAACGATCACCCAGGGGTAAAATCGCCACTCGACTAATATCACTCAATTTACACTTAAATTTGAAGGTTAATGCAGCTAGAGGTGGTGCTTTAACGCGGCTCTCTAAACCGTCTTCGCCAATGATCATGGTACGGAAGGGAGCATCAGGTTCAAGCATATCGCCATAAACGCCGATGGGCATGGCTTTGAGGATTTGCCGCACTTCCTTCCACATGGGCTGAATATTATATTCGTGTTCCGTTTCATTAATGATGCGCAAGGTATATTCGTCTTCGCGCAATAATGCCAAGGAACCGTCATAAAATAGCACTTGGGAACTCTGGGGCGCAAACAGATCAAATACCGGACGATAGGTAATATCGGTGTTGGGGGGAATGATCAATCGCGAAGTAATTGCCCCATCGGCTGCCACAAAAAACGAACCATAGGCGTTCTTATCTTGGGGCACATAAACCCCTGCCATGAGATGGGCTTTTTCCCGTAAGCTGGTTTGCAATTCCTGCCAGTAGTTGGCAATGGTATAGACATGGCTGGTTTGATTGACAATGCGTAGAGTCTTTTCCGTGGGACATACTTCTAAACTAAAACCCACACCATCGGCAAAGACTTTTACTTTCTGTTTCTGCACCGGGTATTGCTGTTGCATTTGCTGCCCGCCCAAAGCAAAAAGATTTAAGTCAATCGCAGCATACATTTTTTGATGCCCCAAAGTATTGGGATGCCCCACATCAAAAGATAACCCAGAACGCCACGCCCCTTGCCCGTTGTCTAGCACCGAGAGCCAATCTAACATCGGCACATTCCAAGTCAGCAGCCGAGCATGGGTATCATGGAGCAGCCAGCCATGTTCGGCGGTATAGTCGCCGTGGGGATATAAGCCCGCAATTACTGGCTGGGCCCCAATCGCTCGCACCATCTTGACTAACTGCTGCAAACCACTTTCAAACCGTCGCTGTACTGCCCGCCGATGATGGGGCGCACAATAGGCTAAACCTTCATTGCCTAAAGATAGAGCGATAATTACCATATCCGGCTGCTGCGGTACGACCACATCGGCAAACCGTTCAATGGTAGCAGTAACGTTAGCCCCCAAACTAGAACAGTTAATCACTTCATGGCCATAGGTTTGCTTGAGCACTTGCCCTAGATGATAAGCCCAGCCTTGCAAGAGCCATGCACTACATCCCATCGCCACAGAACTACCCAAGATCATGATTTTACTGGGTTTGCTGGTGCTGTTTGTCGCACCATTGGCGGATACTTCAGTCAGATTGCTTGGGGACGATGCGAGGTTGCCCAGATTTACTGGTGGTTGGGCAAAATAACCATAGGGAAAGGGCTGCACCCGATCAAAATGTCCATCATCGACAATGATGATCGGATTTGGCACACTGGCATAATTTTTTTCATAGGGAACCCAGCGATTCACCCCAGCCGATTCCCATACCACATTCTGAATTACAGATGGAAATGAGCTATTCCCTGCCCCCACTGCTGCTGATAGATTTTCTTCCCTAAACCGAATGTACTTGTATTCTATGGGCTGTCCCTGTTGGTGAATGAAATTAGTCCCACCGTTAAATGTAACCTCAATTTGCCATAGGGGATAACGACTTTTATCTGTGGTCAAACGCAAACACTTAGAAACATCCCACTGACCTAATTCTGGCACAGATCCCACAATACCAATCACTTCACCGATTTGAGTCGGGGCATTAACTTGAAAACGATACATACGCTTTGGAAATAGCTTAAGGGTAATTTGAGAATAACTCTAGAGGAGACCTTGATGCTGATCATGACAGATGAAGTTAATGATAAATTAGGGATCAAGTCCGCAATTTGTCATCATTTATCATGATGGCCACAGGCTATCACAACTTATGGATCACTAATGTGTCGCGACTATAACTTAAGCCATCATTCTTGATATGCTTGAATGAGATTTTTGATATTTATAAGTTTAATATGGTCTAACAATCTCTGCTTGAATCCCATGACTTTGCAATATTACTAAATTCGCCATAGCCCTAAATTTATAGTAAGTTTTATAATTATGCCTATGCCATCTAATTTGAGATTTCCGGAACCTGCCCCTGATAATCAATATTTAGCTGATCACATCAAATTATTACGCCAAAGTCTCTTACATTACGCGCAAAAAGATCTATTAGATTATTTTTCTGAACCTTTGCCCGCTGATGCCAGTGATCTTACCATCGCTAAAGCAATTTATGAAGCTCCGTTTATGGTACTTTCCCATGATACGGCTGCGAGTCCGATTTTTACCTATGCCAATCAAGCGGCACAAACTCTTTTTGAAATGAATTGGGCAGAATTTACGGCTTTGCCTTCGCGTCAGTCCGCTGAACCAGATAATCGCGAAGAACGAGCGCAACTCCTTGCCGCAGTAACCCAAAATGGATTTATGACTAATTATCGGGGAAAACGGATCGCGAAAAGCGGGCGTAAGTTTTGGATTGAACAAGTTACCGTTTGGAATTTAATTGATTTGAGCCAACCACCGCAACAGCAATATGCTGGTCAAGCCGCTGTCTATAGACATTGGCAGCCTGTAAGTTAAATTACTGTGATGGTCAGAGAACATCTGTGCACATCCAAATATTTTTGCATAGACACTGCTCCATAATTCATTGGAGCTATGATCTCTTCTGCTAAGATTCTCATTTAGTCTTATGTTAAGTTTTGTTTGGTCATTCAACACCTCTGACCATGAACCTGTCAGCATAAATACTTGATTTAGTCAGAATAACCCGCTATTTGGGTGATTAGGTAGAATTTTCCTGTATAACAATACATATAGGTTAATTAGAAGGCAACTTGACACTCATTTCATATACTTTATAGTCATATTGGACGTTTTCTGCCTAACACATAGTTAGCTCGGATCTCAGTCAAGTTCAGCACACTTTTCGTCCTGAAATTCTTACCATTCAGGGGGAGATTGTGCCTCATCCGTTTAGGCACTGTTATAGCAGTCTGTTTGATCGTAAAACAGAGCCTAGAGTCAGTGACTACAAGACCAAAGGGGTATGTTCATCATCATCTAGGTGAAGAGGATGACGACAATTCGTAAGTTTGAGGCTGTTCGATACTTCATAACAACTACTTTTTCCTGCCCAAAGTTTGAAAGCTAGGAAGTAAGAGCATCAAGGTTTGAGGCGTTAAAGCAAATCGCATCTTCTCAATGTGTTCTTTTCAGTTTACTAGCCATCAGAGATTTACTATCCATTGGAGGTGGACTATGAAAGTGAGTCAGTTTCGGATTAAGCAACCTCAGAGTTACCAGAAAAAGAACTGGAAAAGGGCACATCGGCAACCCCTTATTTTAGTGATCTTAGCACTTTTTATGGGAATATCGGTGCTGGCAAGTTGCAGCAAAGCCCCACCTATGCCGTTACGGGTTGCGGTTAACCTCTGGCCTGGTTATGAAACACTATACCTAGCAAGGAGCTTGGGATATTACGATAACACTCAGGTTCAGTTGGTGGACTTTCCATCGGGTACGGAAGAAGTACGGGCATTTCGTAATGGAAGTGTGGATGCCGCTGGTATCTCTCTTGATCAGGCGCTGGTATTAGCAACTACCCATAAAGATGTACGAATCATATCCATTATGGATTTTTCAGAAGGTGGGGATGTCATTCTAGCCAAGCCAGAGATTTCTAGTCTGAAAGAATTAAAGGGTAAACGAGTCGGTGTAGAAGTAAGTGCTTTAGGAGCTTACATCATTACCCGCGTTCTCGAACAGGCCAACCTATCCACCCAAGATGTTCAGATTGTCTCATTGGGGCTATCTGAGCATGAACGTGCTTTTAAGGATGGAACGGTCGATGCGGTTGTGACATTTGGTCCAGCCCGCACCAAACTGCTGGTGGCAGGAGCGAAGCAAATATTTGATAGTTCTCAAATCCCAGGGGAAATTGTGGATGTCTTGCTGGTGCGGGAGAAATTTATCCAGGAACAGCTAGAGACAGTACAGTCCCTAGTAAACGGGCGCTTTCGTGCCCTCGACTATCTAGCGAAGCATCCGCAGGATAGTGCCATACGGGTTGCTCCCCGAACTGGTGTGACTCCGCAGCAGTTTCTAGATTCTCTTAAGGGACTTCGGAGTCCTGACTTACAGGAGAACCAGAAGCTGTTAGGAAAAACTGACCCGTCGCTGCTAAAGACGACCATCCGACTGGTTGACATCATGCTTGAGAACAAGCTGTTACCCCAAAAGGTTGATCCGGCTCCGCTACTGGATGATCGCTTGGTTAAAGCCGCTCGTCTGTAAATAGCAGCTAGAACACTGTATCAGATTCTCTGTGGGGGCGCGGCACAGCCCTGCACCCCTACCCAAGAATTCCAGACTAGTAAATCCATGATCCTAAAAGCATTTCTTAGAAAACTGATCTTGGGATTCTCAAAATCCCACTTGATCAAGCAATTTCCTTATCCTTTGCAGTTTTCCATCCCTGCTATTCTCCTGATTTTCAGCACAGTGCTGGGTCTGATGAGTATTCAAAGGGAGGCAAACCAGTCATTTCAGCGTCTAGAAGAGTACATCAGCAAAACTGCCAAATTCTCAGGCGACCAAACGTCGGGTATGCTCGAATATCTGTTTCGTCGGGGAGATAGGGAGCAAGCGGAAATTGCGATTAGTCAGATGCAGAGCGATACCAATTTGAAATTGGGTGTGCTGTTTGATGAGAACAATCGTGTTCTGATGGCAACCAGGTTTGACTTGCGCAACCGTGCGATCAACGAGATGCCCGTCGCTAATCGGGCGGATCTGTTTGCCTCGGTACGTCAGGCGATGTCTGGGCAGGTGATGTTATCCAATAATGGGGACCGTGTCTGGGCTATTTACCCGATCCTGTTAGGAGCAGTCCCTGGTGAATTGCGACCTTCTAGAGTCGGCATCCTGTGGCTGGAATACGATGTTTCAGCACTCAAACAGCAGGCGCTGGCAGACTCCCTGTGGCGCTCCCTAGAATCAGCTACTGGATTGGGATTGCTTTGTATTATTGCTTGGCTTTTCTTTGAAAAAACCCTGACCCAGCGGGCAGCCCGATTAGTCGCTACCAGCAATAGCTTAACCAGAGGTGAACTGGATCAGCGGGCAAGGCTGCGGGGTTCCGATGAATTGGCCCAGATTGCTTCAGCTTTTGACCAGATGGCTGATCGGATTCAGTTTAATACAGAGGCACTGCGAACCAGTGAGGAACAGTTTAGAACCCTAGTTTCTAACATTCCAGGAGCCGTTTATCGAGCAACCTACACCGGAACTCGCAGTTTAGAGTTTGTGAGCGACGCGATCGCAGATATTGTGGGTTATCCTACCCCCGATCTGATCGGAAAGTCCGCTCAAGACTTTACCAGTCTGGTACACCATGATGACGTTGCATCGGTGCAATCTACTATTGAACGAAGTTTACAAGAGCGACAACCCTACATTATTGAATATCGGATTTTCCATGCTGATGGGAGCGTACGCTGGGTCTACGACAAGGGGCAAGCTATCTTTGATGATACAGATACCATAATCTGTTTAGATGGGGTGATTTTTGACATCAGTGATCGCAAGCGGGCTGAGGCAGCTCTCAAACAGGTGAACGAAACCCTAGAAATCCGCGTCAGGGACAGGACGGCTTCCCTCAGAGAGCAGACCACAATGCTGGAGCAAACCCTGAACGAGCTTCAGCAAACTCAGGCTCAACTGATTCAGACGGAAAAAATGTCTGGGCTGGGACAACTGGTGGCAGGTGTTGCCCATGAAATCAATAATCCCGTAAACTTCATTCACGGCAACATTAGTCACGCGATTAATCACTCCCATGATTTGCTCAGGCTAATCGAGCTGTACCAAGAACATTATGCCTATCCCGTCCCTCAAATTCAGACCCTGATAGACGAGATTGATCTGGAGTTTTTGATGGATGATCTACCCAAAATATTGACATCCATGCAGACGGGAACGAATCGCATTCGCGAAATTGTGCGGTCTCTGCGAAATTTTTCTCGCTTAGACGAGGCAGAGATGAAAGCAGTGGATATTCACGAAGGCATCGATAGCACACTACTGATTTTGCAGCATCGGTTAAAAGCGAGCGCACCCTATTCCGAAATTAATGTCATCAAAGAGTACAACAACCTGCCCAAAGTAGAATGCTACCCCGGTCAGATCAATCAAGTATTTATGAATATCTTGGCCAACGCAATTGATGCGCTTGAATCTTCTCGCTATGCTGTGACAGCCTCGGAAAAGCTAGGCTCAAAGGAATCAGGAAAAGAAAAGATCAATGAAACTCCATTAACACATAAACCACCGACCATTCAGATTGTGACAGAACAGATTGAGGTACCGGAGCAAAATGGTCTTCCATCGCATCAACGAGTTGTGATCCGAATTATGGATAATGGTCCGGGTATGCCGCCAGAGGTTAGGCAATACCTGTTTAACCCATTTTTTACCACCAAGCCAGTTGGCAAAGGAACGGGGCTGGGACTGTCTATCAGCTATCAGATCGTTGTGGAAAAACACAATGGTAGTCTTAGGTGCTTCTCGGAGCTAGGACAGGGCAGCGAGTTTCAGATTGAGATTCCCTTAAACCCTCGTTTGGGGTCTCACAGTCATTTTAACGAAAAGGTATCACATCCCCTTAAAGCTTCCATTAAACCTTAAAGCTATAGTAGATACATCACCTTGCGAAACAATCAAGTAAAACATAGAGCCTGTTTGATATCTGATAAATATCGAGGTATAGTGTAAGGAAAAATGGCAAAGAGATATTCAGAGCTAACACCTAAAGAAAGTATAAAGGGGAATGGATGTAAAGGGAAATGATCGCTAAGTAGAGAGAGGATGTTTAAAACAGGTAAAAGCAGATGAGTAAGCTGCCAGAGATCAAGGATGCAAAGTGTCAAGGGTATGCGAGTGACTTGAGTAAAGCTTCCTAAGATATCAAATCGGTTCTATAAATCATTTAATCTCCAAAAAAACGCTTTGATTTTATGGGGATTAAGCACAAACTGACGACCACAATCTTTACATTGACGTTTAGGTTTACCATTGTGAGTCGAACCATTCTTGAGAGTGTGATCAGAACCACAACGAGGGCAAGATTGTTTTACATCAGTGTTATTAGCGATCTGTTCAGGATTTTGCTGAGACTGCTCCAACAGAAAAAAGATAACAGCTAGAATAGTTTTCATAAAAATAGGATGCCGAGGCTTATTTTTAGATAGTATTTGATATTAGCAAATATTCTACATGACCTATACTAGTTAGGTGCTTGGCTTCACCACTACTTGCGGATCACTACCATACTCTTAAATGTAATTGTATGTTAACTAAAATCCTCAAACGGTTTGCTATTAGTCAGATTCACTTCTAGATATATAACAATGCACCCAGATTAGAAAATGCGACATAAGTTCTAATCATTCTCAACACCAATCCTAAAAACCTAAATCTGCCTTAGCTGCTTCCGCTACCCGCAATACCTCTTCAGTACTCAAATCTTGCCAAGCAGTCTCCCCAATCTGTTGATAGAATATCTCATCATAGGCGCGAGTTTGAATCACCACCGGCATCGGTACGGCATGACCCAAAACTAAAGCCTGTTGTTTAGAATCGAGTTTCGATAAAATTGTGCGCAAATTACCACTGCCAGATACTCCGGTAAAAATTGCATCAATATCCTTTTCGTCATTCAATAAAGCGGTAATGCGTGTGCCAATTTGAGACATCACTTCATTATCAATTCCCGAAGGGCGCTGATCCACCACCAATAAAGTCACAAAATACTTCCGCATTTCCCGCGCAATTGTGCCAAAAATAGTTTGCTTAGCCGTATGGGGTGCTAAGAAACGATGGGCTTCTTCGATAGTAATCATCAACTGACGTGGACGATCTTGGATATTCTTAGTCTGCAAAAAACGCTCCGCCTGACGCACATAAGCGCTATGAATCCGCCGCGTAATAATATTTGTGGCTAACATATAAGAGAGCAAATTAGCTTGGGAACCGAATTCAATTACAATATGTTTTCCCGCAGTAATAGCTTCTAACAATCGTTTAATATAATTCTCAGGACAATTAGCGCGAATATATTTCAAATCATCAAGGCGCGTTAACTTGCGCTGTAGCGCCATAATCGAGGCTTTGCTGCCCATTTTCTCTTCGCAAAATTCCTGAATCTCGGTATTAGACATGGCTAACAGTCGGGTAATCCAGTTTTTCCCAAATTCATTCCGTAAAATAATCGCATTCTCTAAACTTGCTTCCGAAAGATTTAACTCTTCGCGAATTAACATCAAATCTTCTACTTCAATTTGATCATAGGAAATAAATAATTCTTGGGCATCCCTGACCCCGCGTCGCTTGGTAGAATCAGGATCGAGGGTGTAAATCTGGACTTGGGATGGAAATAGTTGCCGCAGTCCTTTAACCGTACTAAAGTTTTTGCCCTCCCGTGCCGCTTCCCAGCCATATTCGGAATGCATATCAAAAATTAAATTCACCGCCGCCTGTTTGCGAATCACCCCTGAGAGCAACAGCCGCGTTAAAAAAGATTTCCCCGTGCCTGACTTGCCAAATACGCCGTTACTGCGTTCCACAAATCGATCTAAATCCAAACACACCGGCACAGGCATATCAATGGGTTGCCCGACGGCAAAATTGCGGCGATGGGGATCATCTTCCCAACCAAATACAATCCGAAAATCCCGTTCTGTAGCATCAAAAACCTGACTAAAATGGCTCGGCACAGTTTTAACCGGCAACAACTGAAATTCGGGCGTTTCTGAATCTAAGCTCGATAAAAGTGCGGGCAATGGATCAGATTTTTTACGTTTTGCAGCTTTGACTTGCACCGTTAATTGATCCGCCGGATGACTTGAGACAAACATCAGCATGGGTGAGAGGGTGAGCGTGCCAAAAGTACCCGTGCCAGCCAAAATCTCCTGGAGAAATGTATTATCTGGATCGGGTGGGTTCAGTAAGATGCGTGGACTAGCTGTACCTAATTTTACATCGGTCAGAATTGAAAAAAATCGCGTCCGTTTACCATGCACCACCAAAAATTTACCCACGCGCATTTCTTCAACCGAAACTTCACCATTAAGGCGAATTTCTAGCCCATCACTCAGGGAACCACTTACAACTATACCCAAGGGTGGTGTATCCATTTGTCACCAAATAGGTTAATTATCAAAAATTTATTACAGCTAACAAGAAATTATGGCTATATAGCAGCCAAAATCACGAAAAAATTTGGATAATAAAGCAGATCGCCTTAACTATTAGCATCATATCCTATTACAATTGAATATTACCGATATTTTTTGTTGATTAGATAGTTTATAAGTCAATTAATTCACTTAAACTCTTACCAACAATGGCTTTGATTTTTTGAGACTACTAAGCAATTACCTCTGATCCCCTGCAAAAAATCCTAATAATCCAAATTATGATCGCATTCATGCCAATAGAATGCGTCCCAGCTTCTCAACCGTAAGAAAAATATGCTAAATTGCTTGTTTACATAAAAATCGAAATTTCATGTCTTTAATGCCATGATTTAGCATCACACGCCATCAATCACTCCTGCCAACTATGATGCTTAGTATCTCTAAACAGCTTTGATTAATGGATTAACAATTCAACAATACATGAAATTTTTCTGGATAAAATTTGTGCTGCATCAATTCTTGTCATAAATGAATTGATAATAAATCAGCCATATCGCAACTTAAATTGGGGCTGATTTTCTCAGATATTTAGTTGGAGATATGCTGTTACTGAAATTACACTCAAAATTACGGTATATTTTAACGGAATCGTTTTAAAGTACACTTGATCCCAGACTTGCGCCAAATTTGCCAAGTCTCTCCCTGCAACCGGCATAAACTAAACTAGATTTCTTAAATTGAAATTTTTGCCAATACCAATTCTCTAAATCAATACTTAGGAAAGCTTAATGAAAATCTTAGTCATGGGCGGCACACGCTTTGTCGGTGTATCGCTAACGCGATTACTTGTTAGCCAAGGTCATGAAGTCGTCTTGTTTAATCGCGGCAATAAACCCGCACCAGTAGCCGGTTTACGCACCATTGTTGGTGACCGCACTAAAGCCGAAGATTTAGCACCTTTAGCGGATGAGTCCTTTGATGCCGTGTTTGATAATAATGGTCGGGAACTGAGCGACACCCAACCCCTCGCCGATTTGTTTAAGGGGCGGTTGCAGCATTTTATTTATATGAGTTCCGCTGGCGTATATCTCGACGCTGACTTGTTGCCTTATACCGAAACCGATGCTACCGATCCTAAAAGTCGCCACAAAGGGAAACTTGACACTGAAGCCTATTTAGCCCAACTCCACCAAGAGAGCGGTTTTCCGTTTACTTCCATTCGTCCCACTTATATTTACGGGCCGCAGAATTATAATGATGTGGAAGCTTGGTTTTTTGATCGCGTCATGCGGGATCGTCCCATCCCAATTCCCGGTAATGGCAAATTTATCACTCAATTGGGTCATGTCGATGATTTAGCCGCCGCCATGGCCGCTGTCTTGGGTAATCAGCAAGCTATTGGTCAAATTTACAATATTTCTGATACTCGGTTTGTGACCTATACTGGTTTAGCCAAAGAATGCGCTAAGGCTGCTGGTAAGGATCCCAAGGCTCTGCAATTCCACTTCTATAATCCTAAAGATTTCGATTTTGGCAAAAAGAAAGCATTTCCATTCCGTTTACAACACTTTTTCGCCTCTGTAGCTAAAGCCCAAACTGAACTACAATGGGAACCGAAATACACGCTGCTTAGTGGCTTAGAGACTTCTTTGCAACAAGACTATAT
>JBAXSK010000122.1:0-12031 GCA_037130765.1 Pseudanabaena sp. ELA607 | reverse complement strand
CTAGACAATTTCTGCTTCAATGGGAAAGCACATTTCTACGGTCATTCCCTTATCGCTGTTATAAAGTTTGGAAGAGCCATGATAAATTTCAATGATTTTGCGGGCAATAGTCAATCCTAAACCTAACCCTTGTTGTTCGTGAATTTCCCGCCTAAATTGCATAAAAGCACCGACTTTGGCGATCTCCTCTTCCGTCATTGAGAGTCCTTTATTGCAAATCATTACATATACATAATTATTTTCAACTTTATTGAATATGGTTACTATATCGCGTTGATTAGAGAACTTGAAAGCATTGCTAATAATTTCTTTGAGAATGTACTCTAAATCTATATTCTCAATTTTAATGCAAGCGTATTCCATTGGATGACAGACTAAATCAGCCAAGCGGGAAAATCTCTCTGCTTGAACTTTAGCAACATTAACGACAACTTCATGTAAGGGAATGGCAATATGAGTAGAAGTATTATGATTGCTTTGATAAGTACTTTTTAGGAATACTTTGACATAGGTAAGGAAAGTTTGCGTAATATCTTCGAGACGTAAGGCGGAGTGGTAAGCCATAGAAAGCAATTCTTTAGTTTCTTCCGCTGACATTCCCTCAGAATATTGTAATAATAAACTGATAGTACCTAAAATTCCATTGAGTGGTGTATTGATTTCATGAGGAATCGCCCGAGCCACATTCCCTTTTAGTTCCATTAAATTATTTTCTAGAAGTTTAATTACACCGGATTGGCTTTCATATAATTCTTGAATCTTGTCATATTGCCGCTTAATGCGTAACATTGACTTAACTCTAGCTCTAAGTTCCAAACCATGTACTGGTTTAGGAATGAAGTCATCCGCTCCGGCATCTAATGAATCAGATAAATCTTCCTTAGTACTTAAAGCAGTAACAATAATGATGGGTAAGCCTTCCCAAGCAGGATCACTTTTGATTTGGCGGCAAATATCCATCCCACTAATTTCTGGCATCATGACATCAAGTAACAAAAGATCAGGATTTATTTCTGATAACTTCTGCATTATGTCGATACCATTGGAAATATATTCTAATTGATAACCATCTTTGAGTAGTAAGGTTCTAATTACACTGAAATTTACTGGCTCATCATCAACTACTAAAATCAATGGTGATTTATGCATAATAAGAAGAATTTATAGTTTGACAATTTCTATTTTTTATAAGTTATCATCATATCAGGATATACTTTTTCTCACAAGTATTAAGATTTTTCTGGATAATTTTATATTTTGCCGCATTTTAATACCCATGATAATGAATTTAAATATTAATTTATTGCGATAATAAAAATACTTGTTCCAATAAATAATCAGTTTTTTATTAGTTGTCTTTATTATTAATTATTGGGAAGCTGCAAATAAAAAGATCTCTCCTTTATTTAAAAGAAAGATCTTTAATTGATTAATATTTAGTAAATATGACTCTGATAGGTTTCAATTACACAGGGGAAAGCTCTAATTTACGGTTTATTTACTGGATATACCATGAATAATCGCTAGGGCTGAAGCAGGGGGCATCGTGACATTTTGCGCCAGTCCCAAACTTTTGAGAAGCCAAATCACCCACCAAGTCATATCAACTTCCCACCAGCGCCAGCCAGCTTTGGCCACATGGGGATAAGCGTGATGATTATTATGCCAACCTTCGCCGTAAGTTAAAATTGCTGCCCACCAGAGATTACGCGAATTATCGTTACATTCAAAATGACGATAGCCCCACATATGGGTGACGGAATTAATAAACCATGTGCTGTGCCACAATAAAACGGCGCGTAAGAACATTCCATAAATAACGAAAGACCAACCACCAAGGAAATATAAGAGCAGTCCTAAAGGAATTTGTAGCAAGAGAAAGTAGCGATTCAGCCAGCGATAAAATCCTTGGCGAGCTAAATCTGGAGCCACTTTCTCGTACTTCTCATATTCAAAGAAGCTCGGTGCAGGATAAAATAACCACAGCATATGACTCCACCAAAAACCTCGACGGGAAGAATAGGGATCTTGCTCCACATCTTCGGTATGGGCATGGTGCAGGCGATGTCCGGCAACCCAGAAAATTGGCCCGCCTTGGAGCGCGAGTGCGCCGATAATTGCGATGAAGTACTCTAAAGCACGGGGCACGCGAAAACTACGATGGCTGAGTAAACGATGGTAACCTAAACAAATGCCGATGCTACCAAACAGCCAGTGCAGTAAGATCATCACCCCTAAGGCTGACCAAGAGAAGAACCAAGGAGTGAGCAACGCTAGGGCGTGTACTGTAGTGAAAAAACATACCGCTGGCCAATTGAGCGGATATTGGGTTGGATCTTGGCGTAACGGTTGGACTGTCATAGTCGGAGAATTGCCTCACAACGGAAAAATAGAGATGTTAGGTTTAGTCTTTTGGGAACGTCAGATCGAAGAGATTTAGGGAAGTACGAGCTAGCAATTAGGAATTAGGAATTAAATCGACTTGGAGAAAGTTTCTGCTTTGCGTTCGCCTAGATAGGCATCGAATACGGCAGCAATATTACGAATCAGCAGTCGTCCAATAGCAGAAACTTCAATGCCGTCGCCCCAGCGCTTCAGCAGTCCATCAGCTTCTAGGGCATCGAGTTTGAGCAGGGCATCGGCAAAGTAGTCATTAAAATCTAATTCGCGACCGAGATGATATTTAGGTTCTAGATCTGGCACTGATAATTGGAATTGACACATCAGTTCCATAATCACCGTGCGGCGAATCATATCATCTTCCGTCAGTTGTACACCTCTTTCGAGGGGTAAATCATAATTGTCAATGGCATGATAGAAGTCCTTGAGACGTTTATGATTTTGTACATAAACATTTTGTAACATACTAATGGAAGTCATGCCAAATCCTAGCAAATCAGATTCTGGTTTGGTGGTATAACCCTGAAAATTCCGATGCAGTTCACCGGCTTGCTGCGCGATAGTTAATTCATCATTAGGTTTGGCAAAATGATCCATGCCAATGAATACATAACCGCCATCTGTAAGCTGGGCAATAGTTTGCTGTAAAATCTCTAATTTTGCGGCAGCATTAGGGAATTCACTTTCGGGCATCCGTTTTTGAATCGGTTTCAACCACGGCACATAGGCGAAATTAAACACAGCAATGCGATCGGGATCAAGTTGCAGCGTTTTCTCAATAGTTTGGCGAAAAGTTGCCGCCGTTTGGAATGGTAGCCCATAAATCAAATCGACGTTAACACTCTCGAAATTAGCTTCCCGAATCCATGACATCACATTAAAGAGCATTTCTTCAGGTTGCACCCGGTTGACTGCTTCTTGAACCTGCGAATCAAAGTCTTGAATACCAAAGCTAATGCGATTAAACCCTAATTGGCGCAGAAATAGGATGTAATTACGATCCACATAGCGGGGATTAATTTCGATGGAAATTTCGGCAGTTGGCTCAAAATTAAACTGCTTTTGGAATTGCTCCCAGAGAAACTCTACTTGATTTTGGGAAAGATAATTTGGTGTGCCACCGCCCCAATGCATTTGATTCACCCGTCGCTCTTGGCTAACAAGATTGGCTACCTGTTGGATATGTCGCGCAATATAGCCCAAATAGGGATCAACAACTTCTTTCCGTTGGGTAATTATCGTATTACAGCCGCAGAAATAGCAAGGAGTCTCACAAAAAGGAATATGGGCATAAAGAGAAAGCGGCGTATTTTGCCAATTTCCTTTGGTAATGGCAGAGCGAAACTGATTCGCATCAAAGTCTGGGGTCAGTTCTGTGGCTGGGGGATAACTGGTATAGCGTGGTAATGGCTGATTATATTTGTGTAATAAATCAGCATCAAATTGCACCACTTGAGATAATTGTTTCATGAATTTTGATCACGATTTCAACTTGATTCTGCTGGAATTCAATTTATGGAAAATAGATTAGATGACCACTAAAGCGTGATTAGCTCTGGTTTGCCATGATGGTGATGGTGTGTTGTGCTACCAGGGCGGTCTTGACGGGTCAACAAATCAAAAGTATGGTCACCAATGGCGGCTTTAACATCAGGTTCCAATTCATGCATCACATCACGATTGAGGGTAAAAGCTAGATTTGCCTCCGCTACAATCCGTTCAATCGTAGCTGCATCTAGAGGCAGGGCATTTAGGGCATTACGATAAAACTCTTTAAAGGCATTTTTAGCACCAACATTAGGAATCTGCTCAAATTCATAGAATTTTGTCCCGTCTGTACCGGTCAGATTGAGAGCAGAGCGAATAATCGATTTCAAGCCCTGCCCTCCCGACAAATCCCCCATGTAGCGCGTGTAGGCATGGGCAATCAACAACACCGGATCATTTTGGGCTAAGGCTTTGATGCGTTCACAGTACCTTTGCCCCGCTTCTGATGGTGCGATTGCTTCCTGCCAATTTTCTCCATAATAGAAAACTAAATCTTCAGATAAACTCGCAGCACGATTTAATTCGGGAAAGTAAATGCCACCGAGTACAGGATGATGTGCATTTTCGATCAGTGCATTCTCAAGGGCTGTATAGACAAAATACAGATTGGCAAAGAGTTTGCGCAGTGGTTCGCGTTCTACAATACCTTTGAGAAAGCATTTCATGAATGCCGTATTTTCGGCGAGGGTATGAGATTGTTGAGTTCCCTCGCGCAGAGCAGTAGCTAGATTACTCATAGTTATTTCTTCAGATTAATAGACTGTATGACGTAGATTTTCAGCATCAATAGAAGGTAATGTGTAAACCCGCAAGAGTTGCCACAAAATCACTGCAAACCAAGGCAATTTCTGTAACCATTTAATTAGGGAAAAGTTTTTACTGGCAGAGATTTCTGCTAGTTTTTGATTGGCAAGGGCGCACATTTCCAAGCGATTAAAGAATTCAGGATGATGAGTATCTAAAATGCTAGGGAATGCTCCTTTGGCTGTGTCATTAGTTTTGTGGATTACCTGACGATTATATTCGTGGGGATCGATGCCGATAGAATGATAGAAATCGGCTCTCTCTAAGACGGTCAGAGTGTGGGTGGCAAACACAGTCAGCAAGAAGAAGCGCACCCATAATCGTGCTTTCCAACTATTCCATAAACTAGGTTGAGAACGCAATAGTACTTTGAAAAAATCTCCATGACGATTTTCGTCTTGACACCAACTTTCAAAATAGTTAAAAAGAGGGTAGAAGCGATTTTCGGGATGTTTTTGGAGATGGTAATGCACTATAATATAACGCCAATAGCCAATCTTTTCCGAGAGATAAACTGTGTAAATCACCCATTCTGGCGGGAAAAATGTATAAGAGCGTTTTTTAGTCAGATCAGTCAAATCAAGGGAAAGTCCGAAATCTGCCATAGCTTTATTGAGAAAACCGGCGTGTCTAGCTTCATCTCTAGCAAGTAAAGCAAATGCTTCAGATAGCAAAGGATTGGTTTTCTTCAGTCTATGGGAAAGCTCTTTAAATAGCAGAAACCCAGAAAATTCAGAAGTACAGGAACGTTCTAGGAAATCAATAAACGCCGCACGGGTTTCGCCATCAACGTGTTCCCAAGAGCGCTTAAAGTCTGCGTTACGCACAAAGTGATAGCGATTATAATCGGTGCGCAATTCGTGTAAAACTGCATCTAGTTCCGCTTGTTGGGGTGACAAATCCATTTGTGCCACGCGATCAAAATCGGTGGTGTAAAACCGAGGTGTTAATAAAGTCTCTTTAACTGGGGTTTTAATTCCCACAACGGCGTTATTGCCCTGATTGAAGTCTGATGGAGTGATAGAAACCATTGTGATTTATTGGCAGTAGATGGGTGTTTAGGCTATCAATAAAATTGGGGTTTAAAAGAGGGGCTATAAGCAGAACTAAAAAAATGATCTAAGAAACAATAAAATCGATTGATCAAGATCGATTGATCAGAATGATTGAAATGGTTACTTAAGGGTTGTCAAATAACATGAGCAATATCTTTGACTAAAGTTCAGCCTTTCCACAAGTCAGTTACCATCACAGGGCTATAGTTACCTAGGGTAAAAGATTAGGACGGCAAATTAGTTTGTGATGGTTATAAAGAATTTGTAAAGAAATATAATTTTGTCTTAGTAGTTTCTGGTCATAGAATTAGGCAAAAGCTTTACATTTCGTATATAATGAAAAATAATCAACAGTACTTATAAAAATGACAAATTAAATTACGAATTAATCTATTTCCCTGCTTAATCTATTTGTTGTTTGATTCATATATTGGTATAACCTAGTAATCCTTGCTAATGAAAAATAAGTCAATGTCATCAGATAATCCCTGTGAAGATCCTAAGTTTCAATGTCCCATTCAATTTGTGGTGGATCTGTTAGGAAATAAGTGGTCAATTTTAGTATTGCGCGAGTTATTTAGCGGGGATCGGCGTACCTATGAGTTATTAGCAGCATTACCTGGTATCAGCACCAAAACCCTGACCCAGCGCCTAAGAGAATTAGAAGCAGCGGGATTAATTCGGCGACAGGTTTATCCTGAAATTCCCCCGCGTGTGGAATATTCCATTACCGATAAAGGATTACAAATCAAGCCAGTGATGGCAACTTTACATCAGGTGGGAACTCAATGGTTAGAGCAAGATCCTTGTTTTTGTGCTTTAACCAATCAGGTTGTAATTTCAGATGCTCAAAATATTAACCCAGAATAATTCACCAAATTATTTATGATAATTTATGAGCGAAATTCCTTAGCACGAGCCAAAGCCATCACGCGCTCCATTGCTTCTTGGACGAAAGCCTTTAAAAACGCATCACGGCGATTTAGTTGGAACTGTTTTTCTACCACAGCATTAATGCCACCATCACCCCATTGTTGTTCGGATTGAAAATATTCACAGAAACTTTTACCGGCAATTCGGGTTAAATAAGCGGCTGTGACCCCTTGGATACTCGCTTTGAGCAGCAATCCTACAAAAGTCACCGAAATCAAACTCGTGATTAATTGCGCCACTCCTTTAGCAATCCCCAAGCGCACTAAAGTTCGAGTTAAAGAAAGAGCGATTTCCTGTCCCTGTTCGCGACTGAGATCGCAGCCATAGATTTTACCTAATTCCAGAACCATTTGCGTATTAATTGCCGCTGTTGCTAGCAAATCTACCACAGGTAAAGGAGTAGCAAACACGGCTCCTGCCACCAACCATTGATACTTCTCAATTACTCTATCAGCTTGTTTTTGCCGTTGTTGAGCCATCGCATCGCGAATTTCTCCATGTAACCCTTGGGACTGTAAGAGAACATTATCTGCCACTAATTCATCACCCTCATAGCTTAAAATCGCGGCCATGCGTTGCAATAAGTTCCCAATTTGTGGTTTAGGAGAAACTACTTTCCCATTTTCTAAAGTCAAAGACGGAGGAGCCGCCGCTGTCATCACCACATTACCCTCAGGCATGATTCCAACGACTTTAGCTTGAATTGCTTGATAGAGAAGTTCTGCATCAGTTTTCCGATAGCGATCCGTTTTATTGAACACTAAAATCACCCGTTTGCCCATATCAATCAGAGCTTTGAGGGTGGTAAATTCACTCTGACGCAAATCATCATCAATTACAAATAGAATTAAATCTGCTCCAGTGGCTAAGGTACGGGCAGTTTGTTCTTGAATTGCGCCCAAGGCACTAGCTTCTAAAATCCCTGGACAATCGGTAATTTCTAAGAGGTTCTCTAAATGCTCTAATTCAATTCCCGTAAACACATTACCGGCTTGAGTTGTGCCCATTGCGGCCCCAATCTGTCCCCGTTTTTCGGGCGCTTGGCGGGCTTGATCGAGCAAAGCATTAACTAGGGAAGTTTTGCCCGCTGCCCCAACCCCAAACACCACCACCCGCAGACTTTCCCGTAGGAAGTTCTCTTTTAGATCATCAGCTTTAGCTTGCAACGCTTGGCGAGCTACTTCATCTTCAATCTGTGCCAGTTGCTGATCTAAAGCGGCTAGAGTCTCTTGGGCAGCTTCAACTTTATCAGAAGGGGCGATAGGTTCCGGTATTGCTGGTGGCGGACTGCCTTGGAAAATCTCTAAATATCGCCATAATAAAAACAGCAATCCCACCACTACTAATAAAATCAGCAGTACCGTCGCTCCGGCCAACAGCGGCGAAGCCAAAGCAATTAATTGATAAATTTGGGCAATGCGTTCTAATAATGGCACAAGGAAAGAAATTCCTAAACCGATGCCACCAAAAAATACCCATAATCGCCAGCCCGTCAGTTTAATCATGATTCAAGACCAAAGTTGCAATGGTTTTCTGATTTTATAGAATACGAAGATTAATCATAAACCTTAGTGGAGCAGGGATTTTGCGTACCCATGATGTTAGTTATTTAGATGTAATGGGTTCTAGCATTGCTTATTGACAACTCTCTGAAATTAAAGCAGATTTTGACTGCTGTATTACAGGCAGAATGTCTCAAGGGTCAAAAATATCTCAGTGCAATATTGTTATTAGGTGGACAGTTGCTATAATTTGACCTAAATTTATACTGAATTTGGTGGCTAAACAATCATGAAGCGAAAACATTTTTTCTGGTTTGTTGCCTTGTGTGTTGCCCTGTTGGTGATCGCTTTACCTGTCTATTCAGAAAAGTTTTTTACTTCTGAAAATCAAAAAGGTTTTCAGGTGTCAACCCTTGATGCTTTAAATGCTGGGGTATATGAAGGGGCATTGTCATTATCATCTCTTAAGTTACATGGCGATTTTGGATTAGGTACTTATGATGGTTTAGATGGAGAGATGATTTGTCTTGATGGGAAGTTTTACCAAGTCAAAGAGAATGGAGTTGGTTATACTGTTGCTGATCGCGTAAAAACACCTTTTGCGACAGTAGCTTTTTTTCGCCCAGACAGAGCGCTCAATCTAACTGGCAAAGCTAATTATCAAGAATTACAGCAACAGATTAATGCCCAATTGCCAACATTAAATTTACCCTATGCCATTCGCATTAAAGGCAATTTCCCGTATTTAAAAGTTAGAAGTGTTCCCAAACAAAATTTGCCTTATCCTCCGTTAGCTGAAGTAGTTAGTAAACAGCAACGCATCTTTGATTTACGCAATGTGAAAGGTACTTTAGTCGGATTTCGGCTACCCCAGTATTTAAAAGGAACCAATGCAGCAGGTTATCATTTCCATTTCATTACTGATGATTTGAAGGCTGGCGGACATTTGCTAGATGGTGAATTTATGGATAATGTGGTGGAAGTTGATGCGTTGTCAGATTGGGAAGTTACTTTGCCTAGACATCGCTCTTTTGCCCAAGCCAAATTAGAGTAGTCAATGGCTAAATATTTTGAGAATTTTCAGCAAGCAACGTTAGGGAACCCACGGCAATTAGATGTTACTTCAGATAGTTGCAAATTTTGTAGTGATGAATTTACCCTAGAGTGTCGCATCTTGATCCGACTAAGTTGTATCGTAACGGATCAGTTCGCTATTTAACTTGTCAGTATTGTTGATCAACCAAACCTAAATAAATCATGGCTAAAGTAGAAATTTACACTTGGCAAACCTGCCCTTTTTGCATTCGCGCTAAGGTTTTGCTAGATCGCAAAGGCGTAGCATATACCGATTACAAAATTGATGGGGATGAAGCCGCCCGCCAAGCAATGGCTGCCCGTGGCACTGACGGTAAACGCTCTGTACCCCAAATTTATATCAATGACCAACATATCGGCGGTTGTGACGCAATTCACGCCCTAGACGCTCAAGGTAAATTAGATCCTTTGCTGCAAGCTTAAGTCTAGGGGTTTATGGGGGGGAATATTATCGCCATAGCCCCATGATCTGCTAATCTAGGGCTGGTAATGCTTTGCTTTTGCTAGGGCAAATAGTAGAGCAAAGTTTTTTTGAGGTAGGTTTTCTGTAACTTTATTTCAACAGATTCCCCTCAAAGATCCCTCAAAAATAATTTACCGCACAAATTTCCACTAACTTTTCCGTAATTCTTTCTCCGTTTTACCAATGGTTGCTACTCCCCTAAATCCCTCAATGCCAGACTCTAAGACTTCTAATTCTACGTTTGAAATACCCATTAATTTCCCCTTAGCGGCGGTAATTGGTCAGGAAGCGATTAAAACGGCGCTGTTATTAGGGGCAGTGGATCCGAGTATTGGCGGTGTGGCAATTGCGGGACGACGGGGCACGGCAAAATCAGTCTTAGCAAGGGGGATTCATTCCCTTTTACCTCCTATTGAAATCGCGACGGATTCCATTAGCAACTGTGATCCCACCCGTCCCGAAACTTGGGATGATGCCCTGCGTAAAGTTTTAACCGAAAGGGGCATTGATCTTGATGATGCAGCGGTAGTGCGGTCGGTAATGGCAGACTTACCTACCAAGGTGATTCCTGCGCCTTTTGTGCAGATTCCTTTGGGGATTACTGAAGATCGGCTGATTGGTTCGGTGGATGTGAGTAAGTCGGTACAGTTAGGACAGACCGTATTTCAGCCAGGTTTGTTAGCCGAAGCCCATCGCGGCGTGTTGTACATCGATGAAATTAATTTGCTCGATCCGCAGATTTCTAACCTTCTGTTATCGGTTCTCTCATCAGGCTATAACCAAATCGAACGGGAAGGAATTAGTTTCCAGCATCCTTGCCAACCGTTGCTAATTGCCACCTATAACCCAGAGGAAGGGGTTTTGGGGCAACATTTACTAGATCGGATTGCGATTCATTTATCATCCGATGGAGTTTTGTCTCTGGATCAGCGTGTGGAAGCGGTGGGTATGGCTTTGGGTTATGCCAATGCACCGGAGGAATTTTTAGCCCAATATGCCGCTGATGCCGATGATTTGCGCACTCAAATTATTTTGGCGCGGGAATGGCTACGGGATGTGACTTACACTCAAGCTCAGATTCAATATTTAGTTACTGAAGCATTGCGGGGTGGCATTCAAGGGCATCGGGCAGAGTTGTTTGCGGTGCGGGTGGCTAAGGCAGCGGCAGCGCTAGATGGACGCACTGAATTAGTGGCGGATGATTTGCGCCAAGCCGTGGAGTTGGTGATTGTGCCTCGGTCGCCGATGTCACCGGATCAGCAGCCCCAACCCCAGCAACAACAGCAAGCCCCACCGCCACCGCCCCAAAATCAAGATGAAGGGGAAGAAAATCCCGAAGATCAAGAAGATGATAATAATGAGGAGCCGGATGAAGATATTCAGCCCCCGGATATTCCCGAAGAATTTATCTTTGATCCTGAAGGTGTGGTTTTAGATCCGTCGGTGTTGGCATTTTCACAGGCGATGCAACGGCAGGGTAATTCTGGAGCGCGGAGTTTGATTTTTTCTCAGGAACGGGGACGTTATATTAAACCCGTATTGCCCCAAGGGAAAAATGATCGGATTGCGGTGGATGCGACATTAAGGGCTGCGGCTCCCTATCAAAGAGCGCGGCGGTTGAAGGAACCCCATCGCAAAGTAATTGTGGAAAGTGTGGATATTCGCGCTAAGAAATTAGCTCGTAAGGCTGGGGCGTTGACAATTTTTGTGGTGGATGCATCAGGTTCGATGGCATTAAATCGGATGCAGTCGGCTAAGGGTGCGGTTTTGAGCCTATTAACGGAAGCTTATCAAAATCGCGATCAGATTTCCTTAATTCCTTTCCGAGGCGAAAAAGCTGATGTGTTATTGCCGCCGACCCGTTCCATTGAAGCAGCACGACGGCGATTAGAAACCATGCCTTGCGGTGGTGGTTCGCCTTTGGCGCATGGTTTGACTCAAGCGGTGCGAGTGGGGATTAATGCCAAACAATCCGGTGATGTGGGACAGGTGGTGATTGTGGCGATTACTGATGGGCGCGGCAATGTTCCTTTAGCCCGTTCCCTTGGCGAAACTATTGATCCAGAACAGAAGCCCAATTTAAAAGATGAATTGCGGGATATTTGCAAAAAAATTCGCGGCTTAGGTTTATCGCTATTGATGATTGATACGGAAAACAAATTTGTCTCGACGGGATTTGCCAAGGAATTAGCGAATGCAGCGGGTGGCAAATATTATCATTTACCGAAAGC
>JBAXSK010000121.1:0-12062 GCA_037130765.1 Pseudanabaena sp. ELA607 | reverse complement strand
ACCAAAACATACATCAATAGTTTGATCCAAATCACTACTCTAGCTCATCAACTGCGTTTAATACTTGTACAGGATTGCTTACCCTATCAACCTTTTGCATTCTAGAATTCAGCCATTTCTGGAATGATTTTTGACTTTCGCCACTACGTTTTCCCGCCAGCAATCCCTCAATGCCGATATGTTCATCTAGATCAATCCATTCAATTGCATAGCCATCTCCCAAGAGTTGCCAGCTTCCCCTTTCTTTGTCAGAAGCATTAAGTAAGCGTGGATACCAAGATAATGGAATGATTAAAGTTCGACCATCTATTAACTCGATAACTAGTTTGTCATCAGTTACATTGACTTGGTTTGCAAGGGGTTCAGTATCAAGTGTCAAAGTAGTCATGCCATGCCTCCAATAATGTTTGATTGTGTGCTTCTACAAGCTGAGAAATATCATTTAGTTCGTGCTCTTTAAATCCTCGATTTTTTGACAATGCCACAGGACTAAGCCAAAATTTAGCTAACTGGTGGTCGCGTTTAATATGAATGTGGGGCGGTTCATCTCTATCAGAGCTAAAAAAGATAAACTTATAGGGGCTAACTTGAAGGGCTGTAGGCATTTGAGGAATTTTGCTGGTACTTTTTCAGTTAGTTGATGAAGTTCTTCTTTCTTGTAATTCTTAGTCTTTTTTCTCCAACTTTCACATAGGAAATTAAATGCAGGAGTTAGTGCCGTAAGAGGTTTGTAGTTCCGTTAATTTGATAAAAACAATATTTTGTAAATTTTCTGAAAAATAAAACTGATTTCTAGTAAATTGAGATACTCTAGATTAGACCTGTTGAGTAATAAGCTTGAAAAAGCTCAAAACTTTTTCTGGGTAATGATTTCAGCGATTCTAATTATTATTACCCAACAGGTCTATTATTTCAAATTATTTGCGAACTTTCTAGCTAATTGCCCACCGTCACATTTTGTATCATTCTCAAAAGAGCAGTAATTAGACTGGGGTTTTAAAATTTCATCAAACGCAAGCAAAAGATCATGTAAAGTTTCTTGATCTCCCCATTTTTTTCCAAGAACCTGAAAAATCCAATCAAGAATTGCTGCACTTGAATGAATTTCCTCAAGATCAATCTCGTAGTCTTGAGCCTTATTAGTTAATGTAAGATTCTCGGAATTAAAAACCCAGTCGCCCCAGTGCATAACCTAATCCTCTATTTTTCTGTGGAATAGTGATATTTAAGATTTTAGCACTTTAGTGTATTTATTGGATTTTTTGATAATCTATCTGTAGAATTCCGACCCTTTCCTTAGCGTGTTCGCTCGCCATTCTGCAAAGTTGACCATCTTGCTATAAATTCAACAGAGTATTCTTATCTGAATTTTATATTTTCGCGGATGCTTTTTGAGAAAAGACGATGCAAAGAGCATCAGCATCTCCAAAATATCTTACCTTCATGTTTTTCGTTCGGTTAGCAATCATAGAGTTTATCTCCCCAAAAATTTCATCCAGTCATCGTCCCTAGATCTGCGTCGATCCCATAAGATGATGGTTGATCATTAAAGTGATGCCATCTGTTTTGACCATCTCTATGGTGGATTGATAAATCTTTATGTCCCGTCTGAAGTCCCTCATATCCTATGTGTTCTGGCGCTTGCTGCTAGCACCTGTGATGCTCTGGCTCGTCGCTTCGGTGGTGTTTTTGCTGATGCGGGCTACCCCTGGCGATCCCGTTGATGCCGTGCTAGGCGTGCGGGCCCCCCTAGAGCTAAAAAATGCCGTGCGCGAACAATTGGGCTTATCCGGTTCCCTATTACACCAGTACCTCGACTATATGGGGGATTTAGCTCGGCTTGATTTGGGTAAATCCATCGCTGAGCGAGGCCAAACCGTAGCGAAAATCATCCTGTCATTTTTCCCTGCCACCGCTGAGTTAGCCCTTTATGCGATGCTGGTGGCTGTGATAGTGGGTCTATCGGTGGGTATTTTTGCCGCCCTGCGCCCCAATACCAAATGGGACATAGCTGGACGTTTATTTGGCATTATTAGCTACTCCTTGCCCCTGTTTTGGGTAGGCATGATTTTACAACTGATCTTTTCGGTACAATTGGGCTGGCTACCCATTGGAGCTAGATTACCCGTCAGCATTGATCCCCCCCCCGAAGTCACCGGCTTATATACCATTGATGCCATCCTCAAAGGCAAATGGCCGATCTTTTGGGCTAGTCTGCAACATTTAATTTTACCAGCCGTAAGCCTTGGCATTGTGATCAGTGGCGTATTCGAGCGCATTGTGCGGGTCAACTTACACGAAACCCTGCAATCAGATTATGTCGAAGCCGCCATCGCCCGAGGGGTCAAACCAAAATTTATCCTATTTAACCATGCCCTGAAAAATGCCATGATCCCTGTGGTCACAATTTTGGGACTGACCACAGCGGCGATGCTTGGCGGTGCGGTCTTAACCGAAGTGACTTTTTCTTGGCCTGGGCTAGCCAATCGGTTATTTGAAGCCATTTCCAGCCGAGATTATCCCGTCGTTCAAGGCATTGTGGTCTTTTTTGCCGCCATTGTCGTCTTAATTAGCATTGCCATTGACGTGATTAACGCTTGGATCGATCCCCGCATTCGTTACTAAATCAAATCTATCTCTGGTTGGGTTCGGGAAACTAGCCTTCTTCTATAGCCAGTCCAAGGCAAACAATAGACTAGGATAGATGGCATAAACATTTTAATTTGACAACTTAATACTTAAGATCTTTTTAGTATCTCGTTGATGTTTTGTAGACACTTGTGTTTATGATTTAGTACCCTAATAGTCTAAAAACTAAGCCTAGTATCCCATTACTGAAATCAATTCCGCTCATTTAAACCCGCTCATTACCCCCATTATTTCGCAGTTATGTTCAACCTCAAGGCTCTGATTGGCGACCCTAACAAACGCAAACTAGACAAACTACGCCCCGATATCGCCCTAATTAATTCCTTAGAACCAGAACTTGAGGTGCTAACGGATGAACAACTGCGGGGTAAAACCGGTGAATTTAGAGAGCGTTTAGCCAAGGGGGAAGATCTCGATGATCTTTTGCCAGAGGCTTTTGCCGTGGTACGGGAAGCCGCTAAACGAGTTTTAGGCTTGCGTCACTATGATGTGCAAATGCTGGGGGGGATGACCTTACATCGGGGCGAAATTGCCGAAATGAAAACCGGTGAAGGTAAAACCCTAGTGTCTACTTTGCCCAGTTATCTCAATGCGCTTTCGGGTAAAGGGGTGCACGTCGTGACCGTGAATGACTACCTCGCCCGTCGGGATGCGGAATGGATGGGGCAAGTGCATCGCTTTTTAGGCTTGTCGGTGGGTTTGATCCAAAACTCGATGGAGCCAGCGGAACGGCGCAAAAATTATAACTGTGACATCACCTATGCCACCAACAGCGAGCTAGGTTTTGACTATCTGCGGGATAATATGGCTACATCCATCGAAGAAGTGGTGCAGCGTAATTTCAACTTCTGTGTGATTGACGAAGTGGACTCGGTACTGGTGGACGAAGCGCGCACCCCGCTGATTATTTCCGGCATGGTGGATCGTTCTAGCGAAAAATATCAGTATGCCGTAGACATTGCCCGTCAATTGCTCAAAGAAACCCATTACGAAGTGGACGAAAAGCAGCGCAATGTGATTCTCAATGACGAAGGTTTCCAACAAGCCGAAGAACTTTTAGGAGTTACCGATCTATTTGATCAACAGGATCCTTGGGCGCACTACGTTTTTAATGCCCTCAAAGCTAAAGAACTGTTCCTGTTGGATGTGAACTATATCGTTCGTGATGATGAAGTTATTATCGTGGATGAATTTACAGGACGGGTCATGCCTGGTCGCCGTTGGAGTGATGGGATTCACCAAGCCATCGAAGCCAAAGAAGGCGTAGAAATCCAACCGGAAAGCCAAACCCTTGCTACGATTACTTATCAAAACTTCTTCTTGCTCTATCCCAAATTAGGCGGCATGACTGGTACAGCCAAAACGGAAGAAGCGGAATTTAGCAAGATTTATAACCTCGAAGTAACCACCATTCCCACCAATCGTAAGAGTGGTCGGAGTGATTGGGCAGATGTGGTTTATAAAACCGAAGCAGCTAAATGGCGGGCTGTGGCGCAAGAATGTTTAGAAATGAATGAGTTGGGCCGTCCGGTGTTGGTAGGTACGACCAGCGTTGAGAAATCGGAAATCATCTCGCGATTGCTGAGCGAATTGAACATTACCCACAACTTGCTCAACGCCAAACCAGAAAACGTAGAACGAGAAGCAGAAATCGTTGCCCAAGCCGGACGCAAAGGCGCAGTTACCATCGCCACCAACATGGCTGGACGTGGTACAGACATCATCCTCGGCGGTAATTCGGAATATATGGCGCGGTTGAAAGTGCGCGAGTATTTCATGCCACAAATCGTCCGTCCCGAAGAAGATCAGATGATGGCTCAGGGCGGTTTAGGGGCGGAACGCTCACGGGGTAAGGGTTTTGCTGTTGATACTACTAAGCAGCGCAAAACATGGAAAGCTTCCGAAGCGATTTTCCCCTGTGATTTGTCCACTGAAACTCAAACCCTGCTCAAGGATGCGGTGAAGTTTGCTGTGGATAATTTGGGAATGCAAAGCAAAACGGAACTCGAAGCTGAAGATATAGTTGCGGTTGCTGCCGAAAAAGCACCGACAGATGATCCAGTGATTCAGAAGTTGCGTGAAGCCTATAAACAGGTGAAAAAGGAATACGAAGTTTACACCGAAGCCGAACACGAAGAAGTAACCAAACTCGGTGGCTTGCACGTCATCGGTACAGAACGCCATGAATCGCGGCGGATTGATAATCAGTTGCGCGGTCGCTGTGGTCGTCAGGGTGACCCGGGTTCCACACGGTTCTTCCTCAGTTTGGAAGATAACCTGATGCGGATTTTTGCCGGTGAAAAGGTGGCTTCATTAATGAATGCTTTCCGAGTCGAAGAAGATATGCCCATTAGTTCTGGTTTGCTCACCAGCAGCCTCGAAAATGCCCAAAAGAAGGTCGAAACCTATTACTACGATATTCGGAAGCAAGTTTTTGAGTATGACGAAGTGATGAACAATCAGCGTCGTGCCATCTATGCGGAACGGCGGCGGGTTCTCGAAGGCGAAAACCTTAAAGAGCGGGTTTTGGAATACGCCGAAAAGACGATGGATGATATTGTGAACGCCTATATCAATCCTGATTTGCCCCCTGAAGAATGGAATATCCAAGGCATGGTGGCTAAGGTGCAGGAATTTGTAAACCTGTTGCAAGATCTGACTGCTGAACAGCTAGATGATATGCAATTGCCAGAGATTCAAGCCTTTTTGCGCGAGGAGGTACGCCGTGCCTATGAAATCAAGGAGCAGTTGATTGAAACTCAGCAACCTGGATTAATGCGTCAAGCGGAACGGTTCTTTATTTTGCAACAAATTGATGTGCTGTGGCGCGATCATTTGCAAGCTATGGAAAGTCTACGGGAGTCGGTGGGCTTGCGTGGTTATGGACAGAAAGATCCGCTAATTGAATATAAGAGCGAAGGTTACGAAATCTTCCTTGATATGATGACGCAGATCCGTCGTAACGTGGTGTACTCGATGTTTGAGTTTGATCCTCAGCCTCGCGATTCTACGCAAATCACTGCTGAAGTGGTTTAGAGCCAGTCTATTGATCCAGTCGGTTGTAGTTTATGGAATAGGTTGTATTGGAGAAATGATTTACATTGGTGTTGCTGAGTTGATTTTAATTCAGTAGCGCCAATTTTATTATTTTATTATTTTATGAATGGGATTGATTAATGGGATTTCGCTAATTCCTGCACCCAAAAACCTGTGGTCGCTGCAATTAATACAATGAGCCATTCATTGAAACTTAAAGGAACGGTAATAAACCAATCCCCCAACGTGGGCACTTGCACTAAGGCGAATTGTAAGCCACCTAAAATTAATATTGTCACCAATAAAGGAATGTTTTTGAGAAACTGCTTTTGGGCTAGGGCATAGGCATGGAAAATCTGCCCAAAACCTAATGTAGCAAAAGCCATCGTGCGAGCTTGGGCAAAAAATTCGCGATTCCCTAAATATCGCAACCAAAACACTGCCGAGACAGCCGCCACCAAACTACAAACCACCGCACCAAGGCGAAAATAATTACTCCGGCGGAAAAATGTGGCAAAGCGATAGGCAGGCTGAGCCAGTAAATCCGGTCGTGTCGGCTCAAAAACCAGCATCATCGCCACCAAAGGCGTAACCACGCTGCCCACCCATAGCAATTGCATCGGCTGCGGTAAAATACCCGCAATCACATCGCCCCACGCCAAAACCGCAATGGTCAAAGCTCCAGCCACCCATACCGTGACGACCCGCTGCAACCGATCAAATGCGCCCCTCGATTCCAAAATTAATGGTGCAAGGGTATATAAATCTTCTTTCGGTAAAACCACCCCAGCGCAATCCCTAACCTCACGGCGACAGGTGCGATCCACAATAGCCACATCCACTAAGCGCAATAAAGGAATATCTTCGGGAGCATTGGCAATCATGCCCACCGTGCGTCTTTGTTGGAGTTGATTTATGGGCAAGGGATGAGCATCCATCGATTGATTTAGCCCTTGCCACTGACGAATTAATTGCGGATTAGCATTGTCATAACTCTGCACTGGAATATCGAAACTCTCAGCTAAAACCTTAGTTTTCGCTGGGGATGCTTTAAGTAAACCTTCCCATTCAATGCCAGCTAAAGGTAAAGCTTGAATGCTTAAGACGGTATCTGATTCTAGGACTACAGCAATAGTGCGCAATCTAGCTAAAGCATCTAAAATCTGTGGCGAACGTACCCAAAACCGCTGTTTAGCCAAACTATACATAGCCAATAGCTGGGTTTGCGTGGCCACCCGTAATAGATTTTGGGGATAAGTACTCACCGCCACCGCTAAACCAGTGGTCAGAGCCACAAATACCCCCTGTGACCACAATAAACCCACAATAAACACCATAATCAGACTCGCCACCCCAATTGACACTAAGCGAATCTGATCCAATTGCTGATGCATAATAGAATGGAGCGGTTCCTGTTGTTGCAGTCGCGCTGCATAGGTATATTTCCCCGTTGCTACAACCACGCCTATGGCTTGCCCAGACATCACCTCACTACTGGCATAAACCATATTATGACGTTCTAACATGGTGGTATATTCGGGCACATCATCACTAGGATATTTTGCCGTGAGCGAGTCACCCCCCAAAGCCGATTGATTTACGAGGAAATTTTTGGCGGGTAATGCGCCACTATTACCATTAACACTATGGGGTTCTTGATCATGGAGCAAATTAAGCAGCCGAACATCAACGGTTAGCACATCTCCCGCCCGTAATTGCAACACATCACCAACGACAACATCCCTAGAGGGCAACTCCATCGGTTCCCCGTCACGATAAACCGTCATAGCGGTAATCGGTGTAACTGTTTGTTGCAGTTGCTCAATGGTAGTTTTGGATAAACGTCCTAAGCGAGCGTGTTCCCTAGTCCACCAAATCCAGAACCCTAAAATAATCCCTAAAATACCATGAAGCAATACTACTAACAAAAAAGCCCAGCCTTCGCGCTGCTGAGGTTGTTGCCACTGAATATAGACTGCTCCCCCCGCAATAAAATAGGTAACCGGATTACGGAGCGACTGGGTTAAAATTCCTAATATGCGAGGGATGTGGTTCACCTTAGCTGCAACGTTGGGCCCCATCTGGCGGAGGCGGCGACGTGCCATCACATAGGATAAACCTTGCATCGTAGAAGCTAGCTCATCTAGTACTTGCTCGTGGGGTAGATGATGCCACAGGATTTGCGGATCGTAGGGAAAGGGAATTTTAGACATAATTTAGTCATAGATTTTTGCAGCCATAATTTTTGATTCCCCCTTAATCGCTAGGGCTTAATGGTTTTGATCCCCCTCAATCCCCCTTAAAAAGGGGGAAGAAGAAAAGAATCTCTTTTTCTAAAGAGGAATCAGAAAATAGTCTCCCCTTTTTTAGGGAATTAGAACGTAATCCGCCCTTTTTAAGGGGGGCTAGGGGGGAGCAAAACCATTAAGCTTACTTAGAGCGTACTAACTGACCTTGTTCATTAACGTGTAAACCACATTCTTGATTACTTGACTCCCACCACCAACGCCCAGCCCGCAGATCTTCCCCTGGTTGGACAGCACGGGTGCAAGGGGCGCAACCAATGCTAGGGAAATTTTGGTCATGGAGGGCATTGTACGGCACTTCATTGGCGCGAATGTAGTCCCACACCTGTTCATTAGACCAGTCAATTAGGGGATTTACCTTGGCGATACTGCGGGGGGCATCAAGTTCAACGACGCGCATTTCCGAGCGGTTGGCGGTTTGGTCGCGGCGCAGTCCGGTAATCCAAGCGTCTAAACCAGTTAAAGCGCGGTTCAGGGGTTCCACCTTACGCACAAAACAGCACCGCTTCCGATTTTCTACGCTGTCATAAAACAAATTAATTCCTGATTCTTGCACCATAGTTTGCACTGTGGCAGTATCAGGGAACATAATCTGGAGCTTGATTTGGGGATATTTTTGCTGGACAGCGGCGATCACGGCATAGGTTTCATTATTGAGCCGTCCGGTGTCGAGGGTAAAAACCTGTGCGTCGGGACGAATTTTAGCCAGCATATCGATTAGCACCACATCTTCAGCGCCAAAGCTAGAGGCGAGGGAGATATTGCCATAGTTTGCTAAAGCCCAAGTCAAAATTTCTTGGGGGGATTTGCCCTCTAGTTGGGCGGAGGCGGAGTCAATCTCAGCTTGGGTCGTCATAGTTGTTTTAGATCGCGTGATTGAAATAGTAATTTAGATGTTGATTTAGATCAGGATAATTGCCGAGTATGGCATGGCCAGTTTAAGGATAACCAGTTTCATGGGTCAAGATCCCGACATACTGCACAATCATCCTGCCAATGGATAGGCTGCGGGCTGTCCGTTCGCATTAGTTAAAGTGTAATTTAGCGTTTGTCCTTAAGCAAACTTAAGTTCGATGTTAAAAATTAGCCCTCATCCCCTAACCCCTTCTCCCAAGCTGGGAAAAGGGGAAGTAGAGAAATTTTTCTTATTCCCTCTCCCGTCTTGGGAGAGGGTTAGGGTGAGGGTCTGCTAAATCATCTAACTGACGTTAAGCAAAGGTTTTTCTGAGGCGGAGCAGTGGATCGCCCAGTTTAACCAGAATATTTAATCAGAGGGGCTGGAGCCTAACTACTCAAACCCTGGGACATTTGTGCATCAGTTTGGTGACGATCACTGTCTAATATGGCAGTTTCCATGATAATAGTCCTAGCAGTTAGATTGGTGAAAGCCTATGGCCCCTCGCACAACAGTAATGGAAGCCGTCGAAAAGCTCAACTATCGTGTCACGATTGGTGATGTGGCGGCGCAGTCTGGACTTAGCTTAAACATCGCCCAGCGGGAAGTATTAGCCCTCGCTTCAGAAACTGGTGGTCATCTTCAAATTGCCGAGTCAGGGGAGATTGCTTATAAATTCGCCCCAAACTTTCGGCAAATTTTAATTAATCGGTCATTTTGGCTCCAAGTCAATGAGTGGCTCAAGGGAATTTGGCAATGGGTATTTTATGCGATCCGCATTTCCTTTGGCATTTTGCTAATTGTTTCGATTTTGATTGTGGTCTTGGGTATTATTGCGGCGTGGCTGGCTTTGAATAGTCAACGCAGCAGCAGTGATCGCAATGATCGCCGCAGTGACAGCCGGAGTGATGGCGGCGGATTTATCTTTATTGGTGGTTGGGGTAATCCCTTTGGTAATCCATTCGTGATGTTTGATCCTTACTATTACGAACCAAAGCGCATTCGTCAACGGGATCCCAATGAGATGGGCTTTTTAGAGAGTGTATTTTCTTTCTTATTTGGCGATGGCAATCCCAATTTTGATCTCGAAGAACGGCGCTGGCGCGAAATTGCCGCTATGATTCGCAGTCATAATGGCGTAGTAATTGCGGAACAGATTGCTCCTTATCTAGATGAAACCAGCCGTTTAGAAGGGGATGAATATTTTGTTATTCCTGTTTTGTCTAAATTTAACGGTTTCCCTGAGGTGAGTGAAGCAGGCACACTGGCTTATAAATTTCCTGAATTACAGAAAGTTGCTTCTGAGCGTCAAGCTGCCGTAAAGCAGTCCTATTTACAAGAGAAACTGTGGCAATTTAGCCAAGCTCCCAGTGGTAAAATTGCCCTAGCCATTGGTTTAGGGGTATTTTATTTAGTGGCTTCGTTATATTTGGGCAGTTTGTTGGGCGATCCGCGACTGGCTAAATCTTTGGTGGGTTTCCTTGGTTTTGTGAAAGCTTCCTATGGCTTCCTTTTAGGTTATGCGGTGTTATTTTTGAGTACGCCTTTGGTACGTTATTTGGTCTTGCAATATTTAAACAGTGGCATTAGCGAACGCAACCAAAAACGGGCCGATCGCGTGGAACAACTCAAAAATCCTTCCCCTAGTCTGCGCCAGAAGCTTAATTTCGCTCGTACTTTTGCCACACAACAAGAGGTGATTGATCAAAGTAATCTCGCCTATACCACCGAAGAGGATTTAGCTGATCAAGAATACAAAAAAATGCTCAAGGATCAGGAAGATTAGCAATTAGAGAACGCTTTTTGATTTCTGTATCTCAAGAATTAAAAAGCGTTCCTTAATTACTTACTTGACATCGGTAATCTTGCGATGATGCTGTTATGGATGAGATTTGCCTCGAATATACCATGTGATACCATTAGGGCGTTCCTTATGGTGTGGATTGGAGGTTAAAGACTGATCGTGTGAGAAATTAGTGATGCTTTGCTTTGAATCGCATTATCTAAATATCTCATGATGTGATTTGAGACAATCCCCATTCTTTTGACTAGATGTTGTTTGTCAATGGAACGAATCTGATTGAGAAGAATTACGGATATTACGGCTAGTCCGCCTTCGCGAGAATTGATTGAAACTTCTGTAGGATATGTCTCATAGTCGCATTTGGCTATGATGGCTACAACGATGGTAATGGGTCTGTATTGATTAGAAATATCATTTTGGAGAATGAGAGCAAGTATAGTTTTCTGAATTTCTGAGCCAATCGTAGGGTCAAAGTTAAGCAAATAGATTTCCCCTCTCTTGGGAAATGCTATTTTCTGTTTTGCCATGATTCCTCATCGATATTAAACCAGTCTTGGGTAATCCCTAAGTCCCGACTGCGCGATATAATGCGCCCTGCTTGAGCTTTTCCAGTAGATTTTTCTTGGCTTCGGCGTTGATGTAGTATTTAACGGCTTGGTCAATAAGTTGACTGGGATCGCCTTTGGGTGCGATGCGATCAAGTAGCTGTAGTCTTTCGTTTTTAGTCAGTTTTAACTGGTCTTCTGCTTTGAGTCAAGAACTTTAGTTCTTGGTTGATTTGCGTAATTCCTATATTTATCACTATATTATTCATCACTAGATGACCACTACCCACGACCACGACTTTTATGCATGGACACAGACTCAAGCGCAACTGCTGCGATTGGGACAACTTGACGCACTAGACACATATCACCTCGCCGAAGAAATCGCAGACATAGGACGCACCGAGAAAAGAGCCTTAGAAAGCCGTCTTGAAGTCCTGATCATGCACTTACTTAAATGGCAATTCCAACCTAACCTACGTTCTCGCAGTTGGCAATTAACCATCCGTGAACAACGCTTACGAGTGCAAGCCTTGCTAGAAGATAACCCCAGCCTCAAACCGCACCTAAACCAGCGTCTCGATCAAATCTATCGCCTTGCCGCCATTAATGCCGAACGGGAAACCGGACTAGATCAATTTCCAGAGCATTGTCCCTACGAAATCGCACAAATTCTCACAGACAACTTCTTACCCGCAGCCCCCAGCGATTAGCAAACTAGCGCATAACTTACCTAACATTAATATACCTGCCAAATATGCTAAATTAGAAACCAGATGGAACTATGGCGAGTTACCACCATGACCAACGCACCAGTAATCAGCACC
>JBAXSK010000120.1:0-12225 GCA_037130765.1 Pseudanabaena sp. ELA607 | reverse complement strand
CAAATCGAAGCACTAAACTTTCGTCTAAACGTTTTTGGGCAATTAGTTTGTCCTCTTCTCCAGTTTCTAATTTATCTGGCTCTAATAAATTTCTTCGCGATGCCCAACCCTAGCAATGAAGATTAACTGATTTTCTATATCAAATTCATAAATAACTCGATAATCTCCTACTCTCAACTTATAAAATCCAGACCACTGGCCAGTCAATGGTAATGGGGAAATCTTTTCAAAATTAATGCTCAACCATTGGATTTTCTTCAGAATTCGCAGACGCATAATCTGAGGAATTTCATCTAAATCATCTATAGACTCTGGTTCAAAACTTACTGAATAAGCCATTTATTGATCTATTCCATATTTTTTATATACTTCTGATGCTGGAATAGTAGATCTTCCCTCCACCCGTTTTTTTCTTATATTTAGCAAACTTTGCATGAATGCTTCTTTGATTTCCTTTCCCTGATCAAGATCGCCAAAGTATTCATCCAAACGTTCATCCACGGTGTTACGGATTAAAGTTTGTAGTTGCTCTACAGTCAAGTCTTTTACTTGCATAGTTTCTACCAACGATGAAATATACGGGTGATTATAGCAATTTTTAGATCACGGATAGGTGATCATGTTTTTTTGCGTGATGATTGGGCGCTCACCATACATTAATTCTGTTTAAATACTTACTCAATATCTAAAGAGTTCACTAATTCTGTTGCTTACGCTTTTGTTTCTAGTTGTTAGTTGAACAATCATGTTTGGATCAAATCACGCAAAAACTTGATCAGCAAAAAGCACCCTCTTAAATCAGGGGAATTAAGAGGATGCAAAACCTTTCCGACAGATGCCTAAGCCCCTTCGCGCAACTTATCAAGAATCGAACGATCCTCTAAAGTAGAAGTATCGCTGGTGATTTCTTGACCCGATGCCAAAGACCGCAACAACCGCCGCATGATTTTACCAGAGCGGGTTTTAGGCAAAGCCTCCGCAAAACGAATCTCACCCGGACGAGCAATTGCGCCAATCTCTTCGACAACGTGTTTTTTGAGAGCTTTATTCAACTCCTCACTAGCTTTTTGCGTTCCTTCCAATACCACAAAAGCAAAAATCTCTTCACCTTTGAGTTCATCGGGTTTACCCACCACAGCAGCCTCCGCCACCGCCGGATGAGACACCAAAGCCGATTCAATTTCCATTGTGCCCAGACGGTGACCCGCCACATTAATCACATCATCCACCCGTCCCATCACCCAATAGTAACCATCTTCATCTTGCCGTGCGCCATCTCCGGCAAAATAGAAGTGTTGCTCTCCTTGGGGCGGAATGTGTTCCCAATAACTGCGCCGGAACCGATCCGGATCACCATAAACAGTCCGCATCATGGACGGCCAAGGATGCTTAATCACCAAATAACCCCCAGAATTCGATTCAGCAGGATGTCCTTCTAAATCAACAATTTCGGGAATAATGCCAGGGAATGGTAAAGTTGCCGAACCTGGTTTAGTGGGAATTGCCCCTGGTAAAGCCGTGATCATAATGCCACCGGTTTCCGTTTGCCACCAAGTATCCACAATGGGACACCGCTCGCCACCAATAATCCGGTGATACCACATCCATGCTTCGGGGTTAATCGGTTCGCCCACAGTTCCCAAAAGGCGCAAAGAAGTCAGATTACGGGATAGGGGCAAATGCTCACCCATTTTGATCCAAGCCCGAATCGCTGTCGGTGCGGTATAGAAAATGCTGACCCCATATTTTTCAATGATTTCCCAAATACAACCTGGATGAGAAGGACGGGCTACACCTTCAAACATCAAAGTCGTTGCCCCATTGGACAGCGGCCCATAAACCACATAGCTATGACCCGTAATCCAGCCCACATCAGCCGTACACCAATAAACATCCGTATCTTTAATATCAAAAATCCATTTGGTGGTCATGTGGGTATAGAGGTTATAACCCGCCGTGCTGTGGACAACACCTTTCGGTTTGCCCGTGCTGCCTGAAGTATAGAGAATGAATAACATATCTTCGCTATCCATCGGTTCGGCAGGACAGTCAGCGCTCACCCCTTGCCGCAGATCATGCCACCAATGATCCCGTCCGGCTTCCATGTGAATCGCTTGGGCAGTGCGTTGGACTACCAACACATCCGTCACCGAAGGCACAGCACCGTGGGCGAGGGCCCGATCCACCTGTTCTTTGAGGGGCACAATGGCATCTTTACGCCAGCCACCATCGGCAGTGATTACTACCTTGGCATCAGAATCAAACAGGCGATCGCGCAAAGCTTCGGCACTAAAACCACCAAACACCACCCCATGCACTGCTCCAATCCGCGCACAGGCTAGCATCGCGACGGCAGCTTCGGGAATCATCGGTAAATAGATGCCAACCCGATCACCTTTTTTTACGCCTAATTGTTTCAGCACGTTGGCAAATTGACACACCTCCCGATGCAGTTGGGCATAGGTAATGGTGCGGGAGTCGCCGGGTTCCCCTTCCCAAATGATCGCGGCTTTATTGCGTCGCCAAGTGGTCAAGTGACGATCTAGACAGTTGTAAGATAGATTGATCTTGCCACCGTCAAACCATTTCACCGTAGGCGGTTGCCAATCTAGGGTAGTGTGCCATTTTTCAAACCAATTCAGTTCTGTTTCGGCTAATTCGGCCCAAAATGTCGCAGGATCGGCTTTAGCTCGATCATAAATAGCTTGGTATTCGGCAAAATTTTTGATGTGGGCTTGGGATGCAAAGGCTTCGGGGGGAGCAAAGCTGCGTTTTTCTTGCAGAATCGATTCAATAGTGTGATTATTTTGGGACATAGTTAATAATGTGCTTGCGATAATGGGGCTGACAATCGGTGTAAGTGGTTAGGCTAAGTAGTTGGGCTAAATGGGACTAATCGCCAGATTTATAGAATGGGGCAACCCTAAACACAATTAAATAAGGAAATTTAAATAAACAAAGCAATTTAAATCAAAAAATCATAAATGTCCAAAGCCTGAATTTTGACCTAATGGTGCATCTTAGCAAGTCCAGACGGCAAAGACCGCTTAAGTTAATCTCAATTCAACAAGCTGATAATCAAATATGGCGGCTCTATAGTTACCACCGCGCTAATATTCCACTAGATTTAAGCAGCAAATTTTTCGCTCTAAGCTTTACAATGATTGGCAGCGAGCCATCCCCCCTAACTAATATTTGTGGTTGATTGCGGGAAAGATCGGCTTATTGATCATTTTTGAATTGGGACGTTGGTGTGTGGAATTTCTGTTGGTTAGTAACGGTCATGGCGAGGATGTAATTGCCGCCCGCATTGGTCAGGCACTGCAAAAGCGTGGTGCGGAAGTGTTAGGTTTACCAATGGTGGGGGCAGGTCACAGCTACACTCGCGCCGGAATTGCCATCGTTTCAGAGCTAACTCAAGTGATGCCGTCCGGTGGTTTTGTGCGCATGGATCAACAAAAATTAGCCGAGGATGTGCAAAAAGGGCTAGTGGGGTTGACCCGGCGGCAAATGAATTTTGTGTGGGGTTGGTCTAGGGCTAAAGGCAGCCAAAATTTCCGGCGGGTGCTGGCGGTGGGGGATATTGTGCCGCTTCTGTTGGCATGGTTACCTACTCGCATCGGTGGTAGCGCACCCTTTGCTTTCATTGCCACGGCTAAATCTGAATATTACTGGCGCGATCGCCAAGGACAACTCACCGAAGTCAAACCACCTTTCGGCGGCTCATTGTTTTATCCGTGGGAAAGAATCATGATGCAAAGTCGCTGTTGCTGTGGGCTGTTTGTGCGGGATCAACTCACCGCCGACCACCTGCGCGATCGCTTTCGGATTTCAGCGCAATATCTCGGTAACCCCATGATGGACGGACTAGACCCCATCGGCTTAGACTTTGGCATCTGTGATGATGACTGGGCCGTAGCTGTGTTACCCGGGTCGCGCCCCCCCGAAGCCTATGATAATTGGATTGCCCTGTTAACCTGTGCCCAAGTCATTGCCCGTGCCTTGGCTCCTCAGACGGTGCATTTTTTAGTCGCTTTGGCTCCAGCCCTAGATCGTAATCACTTTACCCAAATGCTCACCCAACGGGGCTGGCTCCGTCCCCCAGATTTTCCGTTTCTGGATGATCCAGCGCGTCAAGCCTCATCTAGTCTGGTGTTTAAGTCCAATAATGCCCAAATTCATCTCATCGAAAATGGTTTTGCCGATGTTTTACACCAGTCCCACATTGGCTTAGGGATGGCAGGCACAGCCACAGAGCAGATGGTGGGTTTAGGTAAACCAGTGATTACAATTGCCGGTAATGGGCCACAATTTACGCCCCTATTTGCGGTGGAACAGGTGCGGCTGTTGGGTTGCTCTGTCAAGCGCGTTGAAAAACCTGCCCAAATTACAGAGATCCTCAATACTTTGCTCAAAGATCCTGACTATTTCCAAGCCACCCTACGCAATGGCATCGAACGCATGGGGCATCCGGGGGCATCGGCGCGGATTGCAGATTATTTAATGCAGTCATAAATCATCATAAATAAGCAAATCCCCGATTTCTTTAAGAAGTCGGGGATCTCATAATCTGGGGATTTAAAAAGCAGAATATCGATTTATAGTCAATCAAAGTAAGAATGGCACGTTATTTAGAGTCCTTGTCAGACAAGATATCTGAACTACGAGGGATAAAGAAGCGTGGGACGGACATCTTGTCCGTTTATCTATCTCCTTTATTGTGCCATCTTTAACTGAAACAACTATAACTACTGGGCAGAACCGATACCGACATAGGAACCGTAGAAGAACAACCCAACGATGACCAAAACACCGGTGACCGCTACAGTACCAACCAGCCACAAGGGAATACGCCCATTCTCAAACATATAAAACCTCCTACAATTAGTTAATCTGGGGAATCAAAAGCAAAAAATCAAAACAGAATATTTGTATAGGGAAAAAGCCAAATTACCGATCAAAAAAACTGATCAAAAAAATTTGGCTGCTGATCAAACTAATTAAAGAAGTAGCTAGAAAACAGCAATACAAGTACGAAAATACCAAGCAAACCAAGGTATAAAGAAGTGCGGTTTAGTTCAACCGGCTGGGTATTGGGGTTAGGATTTTTAGCCATTTTAGATGGTTTTTAGAATGAGTTTAAGTTAAGTGGCAGTGCGTAAATTTGAGCCTAGTGTAATTTAGGGGGGATTAGCTTAGCCATGATGCCGCCCTATGGGAACAAGGGACGGGCGACACTATATGCAAGCAAATTGAGTAACTAAAAATTAGCGGCTGAGAAATTGCATCGCCGCAATCGCACCGAGGAAAAATACCGAAGGCACGCCCAAAGCATGGACAGACAGCCAACGCACGGTAAATACAGGATATTGAACTGGTTGGTTGGGGTTATTGGAAGCCATAATTTAGGATTTAGATTGCAGTGGGAAATAGACGTTTACAGACTATTACTGGACTCGTGAAAGTCCAAGGTTTGGCCAATTTAGAGGGACGTTTTAGAAATGAGGTCAATGGTGGCATGATGCAATTGCACCAATTGTGCCATTAGCCTTTTAGCCTAAATCAAACCAAAAGCCGGATCAAGTAATTACGCTACGCAGTCATAACTCATGATTCAGCCAATTGTGATTAGGGGCATTAGCGCAGCAATTTAATTTGGTTTAGTTTTTAGATCTATTTCAGACCTGGTTTGACATCAAAGCGCTCTTTGAGGATGGGCGCAGTGGGGGTGTCTTGGGTATAGTATTGGTCAGGGCGGGGTGTACCAAATATGTCATAAGCCAAGCCAGTGCTGACAAATAGCCAACCAGCCAAGAACAAAGCTGGGATGGTGAGGCTGTGAATTAACCAGTAACGGATGCTGGTGATAATGTCAGAAAACGGACGCTCTCCAGTAGTACCTGCCATGATGTTCCTCTATCGTTTGTATCTAAATATTTACTTTATAGCTTAATTCATGTCGAATATTATCGCCTACTCTGGCTAGACTTGTCTTTTTATCACGTTTTTTTTGGCGGGTGTATCTGGCGGTAATAATCATGAAAATTCGCAAGCTTAAAGTTTCGGAACGGCCCATAATTGTCGATGGGGAGATGTATGCCTACTCCCATTGGCTACATCCGCTGTGTGTTAAGCCTAAGCTGGGGATTATTGATCCTAATCATGTTTTAGTCGCCGAAATTGATGGCACGATTGCAGCGGCGTTGCAATGTTTTGAGTGGTCGCAGTGGGTGCGGGGGAGTTTGCGGACGATGGGGGGGATTGGTGGGGTTTGGACTTATCCAGAGTTTCGTAATCGTGGCTGTGTCAAGGCGTTGATGAAGGCGGCGCTGATGGAGTTGGATCTGCGGGGGGTGGGGCTAAGTATGCTGATGCCTTTCAAAGAAAGTTTTTATGGCGCGTTGGGTTATGTGGTGGCAAATAGCAATTTGCGGCTGACAGTTCCCCTAGGGGCATGGCAAAGATATATGGCTCAAAATATGACTCAAAATTCTCGCCATCTGGATCGCGATGAAATTATCGATCATGGCGCGGCGGATCAAGATCATGCCCCAACGCAATGGCAGATTGAGCGCCGACCAGCGGGGGATTGTCAAGGACAGTTAGTAGATTTTTTGAGTATGGCTTTGCATGGGCAGGAGTTGGACGATCAAAAATTTCTGCCCCACGATCACGGGATCTTGCTGCCTTTATTTAATGCGGAACAGTGGTGGCATTTGCAACGGTCTCGCTTAGCGGTGTGGGTCAAACAAAATCGGCAACCGATGGCGGTGGCACTCTATGGCATTGACAGCAGCGGTAACAAACCATTTGAGGAGCGTCAAATTGATATTAGTGCCATGTTTGCCAGATCAGAAGCGGCATGGGAGCAATTACTGTGCTTTTTTGCCAGCCATCGTGATCAAGTGGCGCAGATTCAGATGACCTTTCCCTTTGGTGTGAATCCCCATCGTTGGTTTCGCGATAGTCCCACACCTTTACAAGGAAGTTTCTTGCCGCCGTGGATGGTGCGGGTGGTTAATGTGGTGCAAGCTTTGCATGGTTTGCGCGTTGGCACAAGTCAGACGCAACCAGCAACAGTTAATTTAATGGTGACAGACCCAGTGTGTGCTTGGAATTGTGGCGTGGTGGGGCTGACTGCTGAAGCAGGGATCTTAACAGCAAAACATGGGTCATTAGCGGAATTTAGAGGCAATTCTACGGGCACAGAATCTCTGCCTAATCATCTTGTGCAGATTACGATTACGGGCTTAACGGCGCTAATTTATGGCATTACCGGAGCCAGAGAATTGCAAGCTAAAAGCGAGATAGAAGCTAATATAGAAGCTCTGGCAATCTTAGAGCAATGGTTTCCTACGGTTTCATTATATAATCCGTTTCTGTTTTGATATTTGTTTTGATGTTTGTTCTGCGAACTTCAGCCAGCCCAGTTTTCTGGATCAATCAGCTTTAAACTTATTGCGCAACTGACTACTGACTAAATCAATCACCGTGACCACTAATAATAGAACTAGCATCATTGTCATCGCTTTATTATATTCAAAACCGCGAATATAGTTGACTAACTCGAAGCCAATGCCCCCAGCCCCCACCACGCCTAAAACAGAAGCAGCGCGAATATTATATTCAAACATATAGAGTGTATAACCCAGACATAATGGCAAAACTTGGGGCATCACGCCATACTGAGCGATTTGCCACCATGATGCTCTACTCACTTGCAAAGCTTCTAAGGAACGCTGATCCACTGCTTCGATGGCTTCTTGATAGAACTTTGCTAAATAGCCAATGGTATAAATTCCTAAAGCCAAAGTGCCTGCCGGTGCGCCCAAACCCGTCGCTGCCACAAAGAATAAACCTAAAATAATCGACGGTACGGAACGCACCATATTTTGGAATAGACTCGCTAAGGTGCGTAACCAGAGCGGCGACAGGTTTCTCGCAGATAACAGAGCAATAGGAATGGAAAGAACTGCCCCAATGGTGGTTCCCCAGAGCGACATTTGTACTGTCTCAATCAGTGCCTTAACTGCCACATCTAAAATGCTCAAATCCGGGGGCCATAATCGCGACAGAAAATCTGCCATATAAGGCAAACTAGTCTGAATTAATTTCGGATCAATTTTTAAACCCTGCAACGACCAGCTATAAGCCCAACCTAAACCCATAACGACTAAGAGCCGCACTATCCAGATGTAAGTTTGGTTATAAGTCGTTTTAGAGGTATGGGAACGAATCTGAGCCAGAAATTTCATGATGCGACTGGGGCGAACTGCATTTGAGATTTGCGTTGCAATTGGGCAAATTGTTTCTCAATATTTTGACAGTCTCCATCATACCAGACCTGCCCATCTTCAAGGATGATCGCTCGTTCGGCGTACTGAGCCGCAAGGGCTAGATCATGCAGCACCACCACCACCGTCAAGCCTTGGCGATGCATAGCCTGTAAATTGTCCATCACTTGTTTAATGCCCGATATATCTAAGCCAGTGGTTGGTTCATCCGCTAGCAGAATATGGGGTGACTGGATTAAGGTGCGGGCGATGGCGACCCTTTGCCGCTGACCACCACTGAGTTGTTTGGCTTTTTGATAGATCTGTTCTTGCAAGCCCACTTCTTGTAGTAGCTCTATAGCAACACGGCGCTTCCGTTTGGGAAAGCCCCACAGACTCTGCCACGGGGTGAGTTCGCCTAAACAACCGCACAAAACATTATCTAAACAAGAAAGCTGATCCACTAAGCCGCCCCCTTGAAATAGAAAGCCGATATTTTTCCGCACTTGATTAATCTGGGAAGATTCAACTTTTGTGCCACATATTTCGATCTGGCCGTGCTTGACCGGTACAAGTCCCACCAGCGATCGCAAAAATGTTGACTTACCTGCGCCATTCAAGCCCAACAAAGCCACAAACTCACCATGATTAATTTGTACATCAATTCCATTTAGAATCGGACGCTGCAAAGTTGATTGATAATCAGTGTGCAGATTGCGACAGGTAATTGCAGGTAAACTGTTATCTAATACTGATGCCATAATTTTAAAGTGATTTTTAAATAGTTTTAAATAGTTCTTAAAAGTTAGGAATAGATCAAGATCCCCCTCAATCTTCATTAAAAAAAGAGAAGAAGAAAACTTGATTAATTCTCTCTCCTTCTTTTTAAGGAAAAATAGCCATCATTCTTCTATTCCCTTTTTAAGGGAAAATAGCTTATTCTTCCCCCCTTTTTAAGGGGGGGCTAGGGGGGGGAGAAACAGCCAATATTTACGGTTTCAAGCCAGCCCGTTGAATTGCCACCCGCATACTGGCTAAATGCTCTTCATGATCAACCTTAACCAGTTGAGTGGAATTATAGAGACTGCGGAACAACTGATTATTAGCCGGTTCATTCAGTTTCAAAAAGGCATTAATCAACTTCTCACGAATCTCCGGCGGCACACTATCATCAAAAGTAATCCCGTGGGCGGGCACTTTCGGCACGGCATGAATTACCCGCAATTTTCTGCCTTCCTCTGCCGTTACCCAAGGCGGCAATAAAGCATATTCAGAAACTACAGCCACATCTGCTTGATCCCGCAAAACCGCCTGTAAAGCACTGCTATAGCCATCGCCATAGGTCACTTTGCCAAAAAATTGCTCTAATCGATCAGGGCCATCGACAAATTTTAGTCCCACCAATTCACTCACAGGAAAGATAAACCCTGACCCTGACGAACGGGAGGTAAAGGCTATACGTCTACCACGCAACTGCTCTAAAGTCTTTTCAGGGGTTTCCAACGAGCGTAAAGGACTATCCTCAGGCACAACAAACACGGAGTTATAGGTTTTGCCACCGGAATAGTCATCCCGCACTTCGGCTAAATACATCTTTGCCCCTGATAGCTGCTCAGCTTTGAGGGCGGCGCGACCACTCACAAAAGCCACATTAGCGCGATTGGCCTTGAGTGCTTCCACCGAAGCCGCTTCATCACCAATTACGCCCTTGATGGTCAGCCCTGACTCCTTGGCTAAAATTGCCGTCACTTGATCAACTTTAGTTTGCAAATCTTTAGTATCACGGCGTGTCGCAAAAGCAATAGTGACTTCATTAAGGGGAGCTTGTACTGCACCTGAGGCAGAAGCACTAGATTTGGCCACCTTAGCCGATTCCTTGGCTGATTCTTTGCTGGTGGCTGTCTGACTTGATTCAGTCTGTGACAAGGTTTGACGATTATCAGTACTGCAAGCAGTTAAACCACTCAACGACAATATGCCGCACATTACAGCCAAATTAATGGGCGCAAACAAGCTTTTTCTTACGTTTTTTTTCATTAATTTCCGAATAACCATCGATACACTAAAAGGAATTACTTTCAATAACTACTTGAGATAGCCTAACCTTATTTGAGAATAAAAGTCAATAATTTGGTGGCAATGCCATAATTATCAGCATCTTGAAGCAGTCGTAATGGGGCACTAATCCCCAATAGGGCTAACGCCATAAAAATGCCCCAAAAGAAGTGCAAAAAAAATCGCGCCAACCCCTTGCATTTTTCTGGGAAGTAGGTTAGATTATTCACAGGGCTATCCTATTCCCCCCCGTGTAGCCCGTATATATATCCCGGAAATGGCAAGTGCCTCCGAAAGGGGCATGCGCAAATCGATAGACCTACAGCCATTCGCTACAATAAAGGTATGGTTGTTTTCGATGCCGAAGGGATATTTTGTATTATCACAACTGAATAAACAAATAAGAGGTTACTTAATTACAAGATTGTAGCCTCTTATTTGTTTAATATTTTTACTCTGTTGGGATGTCGAAATAGCCTTCATGCGCCAATGCAGTTGACAGAATAATTTTAGTGAAGTGAAGATTCCCGACTTGTGGTTGAAGCGTCCCAAAAGTCGGAGATCTTGCCTTAATCACTCAGGCGCTCAGCCACATTGCGCATCGCCTTCCGGACTCCTTTTACGGTCTGCTGTACTTTCTTTTCGACCGTAGTTTCAACTTGGTGCAACGTTTTTTTAGTCATTTTCTCGGCTTGACGGCTCACATCTTGATATTTGAGCTTTGTTGATTCTTTCGCCTGATCGACTTTCTCGCTGAGTTGTTCCGTAACCTGTTCTAAAGCTTCATTCACCACCTCAATAGCCCATCCATCAAAAGCCGCCATTTTTTCCTTGAGCGGTTCTAGAATTGGATGGGATTTAGGAGCTTCCGATTGAGGAGCGCTATGGCTCTGGGCGGTAGTTTGACGCGCTTGACGATGAGTTTTTTGGGCTTTTGGTGGCGGCAAATCCTCCTCATCTTGATCACTATAAACTTGAGCAAGATTTTCTACCTTTTTCTGAGCCGCATCCACCGCTGACTGAAAAATATGCTGCAACTTACCCTGAAATTTATCCTGCAATTTATGGCGTAGGTCTCGCTCCTGATCATTGCCATTAGATTTTCGTGCCATAGCCAATTTGCTCCATTGCTTAACCTTGATCGACTGACGGGACTTGGCTTGTGGGTAAATATGGGGTGAATATGATGCTGTGATTAGCGTAACACGCCCAACCAAATGCCCACATGGACAGCCACCAGCACCCCTAAAGTGAGCAAGGTAAATTGTAACTTACGCACAATGGGAGTCACTTCATAATTTAAGACTAATTGATCTTGGGTAAATTCTGTCGGTGTTTTTTGCCAAGTTTGCCCATCATACCAGCCACTTTCTTCGTAAACAATCGCTGGAGCCGCTAAGCGATGTTGCACATGATACCAACCAGATAGCATTACCAGCACTGGCAACAGCAGCACAATGGTGGCGCTAATACAACCGACGCACCAAAACAGTCCGGGCTGTTTGAGGGGGGAGACGCTAGTGAGGGCTAAACTGCTGGCAATAAGCCACAAAACCAACCACCAAGTAACTAACATTTGCCTAAATTGCCCCACATCCAGAGCAGCCCAGCGATAAAAAAAGGCATCTTTGAGGGCGCGATATTCATTGAGGGGCTGTTGTTCTTCGGGGACGGGGCAAATCATGGGGTTAAATTTTGAAGTACCACAGTATTTTAACAAATTACGGAATCTGTTATTTATAGTCAAACAAATTAAGAATGGCACGGCTTGAAAGCCATAAATAACACCACCCCGTCAGGCTTTGCCTGCCACCCCTCCAAGGGAGGGGAATTTTAATCTTTTCTGTAATTCCCCTCCCTTGGAGGGGTACGCCGCAGGCGGGGGGTGGTCAAGTGC
>JBAXSK010000012.1:0-36512 GCA_037130765.1 Pseudanabaena sp. ELA607 | reverse complement strand
ACGTCCTAAACCTAAAGGAAAAATTGTCACCTTGATTGGGGCAATGTCCATAACGAGTGTAATTGCGAGCTTGATGTTTGAGGGTGGGACAAATACAGAGACTTTTCTATTTTTTGTTCGCGAAATTCTCGTTCCTGCTCTATGGAAAGGCGCGGTTGTCGTCATGGACAATCTCAATGTTCATACTAATCAATTAGTGATAGAGGCAATTGAGTCAGTTGGCGCAAAGGTCTTGTTTTTGCCTACCTATTCTCCTGAGTTAAATCCTATTGAATTGCTTTGGTCAAAATTAAAGGCTTTTTTACGAAAACTTAAGCCTAGAACTAGAGCAGATTTAGATGCTGCTGTTTCTACTTTCATTACTTCTCTTCAGATGAAAGACCTTCTTGGCTATTTCATTGAGACTGAAGCTCGTACCGTATTCATCTGAAAATTGCAATAATGCTAATGCCAGAATTCATCTTTGCTTTATCAGGCTTTTGCTTAAGCGCCTTGCTATAGCTTCCTAAGATATCAAATCGGTTCTATATGACGACTAAGACGCTTAAATTTTGGTGATTAGTTAGGTGATCGCACTAAATCTAATTGATAAGCAGTAACAAGTCCTATCATTCGCAGGATTATAAAGAGAGTTAAATTTATAAAAGGTAATTTTGTGGCGTTGTGCTTGAGAACCAAATGAAACAGCAGCACAACCGCAAAAAGGGATGCGATGTGACTCAAACAAGACACTCACATAGGGTTCCCATATTTTGATCAGTCAATGCCTCAAAACAATGGGGTCAGCCCAACGGCCAACCCCACTTTTAATAAATCAATTATGTAATTAGTGCATTAAACCCCAACCATAAAGGTCAAAGCAGATTGACTAACTAGACCACTTCTTCAACTTCATCAATGGCAAAGTTGTTAGTAGCCAAGTTGGAATAGTTAACCTTGTCAAAACGCACAATCACGGGATAAATGATGCCGCTCTTGTCTACAGAAGCAACAGTGCCGACATCACGATACCAGTAGGACTCTTTGCGAAGAATCCGTACCTTGGAACCACGTTGAATTGCCATAGGAAATTTCCTTTGATAAGGGATATAAAACGTAAATAGTACGGGTATTGCACTAGGTTACTGCGAGGCGTTACCCTCTGTCTATTTGCTCTTCGTTAAGTTTTGTGTAATTCCCCCGTGCATCGCCCCAATTCCACGACTTTTAACCATTTATTCTCTCAAATCTCAGATCGAAGCCCAGCTAAATGTAATTAATCATTAAGATAATTAATGATTACAACAATTATCTTAATGATTATGAAGTTGGGGCTACTTGATCGGGCTTAGACTAACTCAATCCTCAACCCAATCCACCTTCAGTCCATCAAAACGGTTGATACCCGTCTTACAGGTTGGAGTTAGTGTTGTTGGGAATCTGCACTGTCGGAGCCTGTATTTGTGATAATTCACCGATATAGTTACCCAAACCAATGGCAGTGCGGATCAATGTGCCATTGACATCTACGGCGCGATATTGGTCAATGGCTTCCATGATCGGCACATCTACCACCTCGCGGTTTTGCCATGCCACCATGCGGTCAAATTTACCCTCAGCGACTAAATCTACGGCTGCGACCCCAAAGGTTGCCCCTAAAATGCGATCTAAAGGCGATGGGGTACTACCACGCTGCACATGACCGAGGGTAGTGACACGGGTTTCCATGCCAGTACGCTTGCTGATCTCTTCGCCCAAGTAATGGCCAATGCCGCCGTAGAGGGTTTGTCCCAAGCTGTTGGTATATTTGACCGGTTCGCCAGTTTCGGTTTTTACGGCTTCGGCTACGACAATAATCGTAAAATTAAAGCCTTTTTCGGCCCGCCGCAGCAACCGATCACACACCGTATCCAATTTATAGGGAATTTCAGGGATCAAAATGACATGGGCCCCACCAGCGATCCCAGCACTAACCGCAATATGCCCCGCATCTCTGCCCATGACTTCTAAAATCATGACCCGACTATGACTGATCGCCGTATAGGTCAGCCGATCTAGGGCTTCAACGGCAACATTAACAGCGGTATTAAAGCCGACGGAATAGTCTGTCGCACCGAGATCATTGTCAATAGTTTTCGGGACAGCCACCAAATTCCAGTTGCCTTGTTGGGCTAATTGACGCAAAATTGCCAAACTACCGTCGCCACCAATGCCAATAATGGCATCAAGTCCGAGTAAATGATAGCCCGCAATCACTTCATTAGAACGATCCTGTACTGTCCCGTCTCCCATCGGAAAAGCAAAGGGATTACCTTTATTGACCGTCCCCAAAATAGTGCCACCATAGCGCAGGATGCCAGAAACTTTTTTCACATCCAGCAGTTCCACTTCAACGGGGCGATTCATTAACCCCTGGGTTGCACCTTTGATGCCATAGACTTCCATATCGTAATCTCTGGCCCGGCGTACTACGGCACGAATCACAGCATTAAGTCCGCTGCAATCGCCACCACTGGTCAAAATGCCAACACGTTTTGCCTTGATCATAGGATGTAATTTCAAAAAAGAATAACTCACCCCAAAGATGAGTTTGGTTAAGCTGATCTGGTTATGGTTTAGCTTACGGCATCTTGTTCCTTACGATGATTTATTTCATATTGAATATAAAATCACCGCAATTCCTGTGATGAACAAGTGAATTGTCATTAATTAATGACAGGCGAGTTGTGATTAACTTTTACTCATCAACCCTAGAAACAAAATAAAAAGTATTTTCAATATGTTTTTAATATGTATTATTAATGGTTTTTAAATCAGGCTTACCAAGTTTTAGGCTCAAAACTACTAGGGGTATCCATTTTATCTGAAATCTATAAGGCAATTCTAAACCCAGCGTGTTGATAGAAACTAGGACGGAACCAGTTGCGATAAAATCGTAAGGCTTCCGTACCATTGGTAATCCAACAACCACCCAGCATCATTTTGTGTTGACCATCAAAGAATGGTACGGAATTATCTTCATAAAGGTAATGCGCAGCGAACCCAGATAAAGGCTCAAAATTATCGCTCAGCCATTCCCACACATTGCCGCGAATATCTTTGACAGTGCCCTGTGGGGAGTTTTTCTCGGCATAACCCACCGGACTAGGGGAACCAAACCGTAAACTTAAATTGTAATTGTGACTATTAGCATCACCGCACCGCAGTGGCGCACTAGAGGTGGTTCCGTAAGCCAGCCATTGCCATTCTGCTTCGGTTAACAAACGCGCCCCCCGCCAACGACAATAAGCCATAGCTTCATAATGATTAACTTCCACAGGCCAATCTAGGGGTAATTCCATTGCGTCAAACATTGCCCGATAACGATAACCATGCTCTGATGGAAGCCAGAATTTCGGCTGATTGATCGCAAATTCCGTGCGCCATTGCCAGCTTGCCTCATTCCAATATTGCGGATTTTGATAACCACCAGCGGCGACAAATTCCTGAAATTCCCCATTGGTAATCATGTACTGACTCACCGTAAAAGGAGCGACCGTAACCTGTTTTGAGCCATACTCATTATCCCACCCATATAAGGGAAAATCCCACGGCTTACCTAACTCGACTGCTCCACCCTCACAGGAAATCATTGGATTATCAAGAATCGCACCAAAAGTCGGGGCGTACTGCCACTGATCGGGGCGACGGAGTTGATCGATGGGGAACTGGCGCAATAACATCGAAGAAGTTTCAATGTGAATGCGTTGATGTTCGATCGCCATCATTAAAGCCCATAATGGAGCTTCAGGGCTAATTGGCAAAGTCATCACAGCGCTTTCAATGAGGCGGGTAATGACATCATAGGCAGCAGCGCGATATTGCCAGACATCATGGACAGCGGGCCATTGAATATGAGCCGTAGCCGCTTGAAGTTCCGCTGCATTAGCCGGATCAACCCCTACTTCAAACAAATTCTCATAGGACTCATTAATTGGCTCATCCAATAACCCCACCCACTTGAATTTGTTAATATAAAATACTGCCGAATGCCCCAGATAAAAAATCAAGGGATTTCTCAGGGGATCAGGATTTTCATAGAAAAAATCTGGCTGAGTAATGGTTCGCAATAACATATCTTCCAATTGCCAAGCATTTTGGAAATAATGCAAAATTTCCCTACGAGTACAACGATCAAGCTTGATCACTGGTTCCGAAATTAAAGCTAAAGCTGATGGCATAGTCTCTTGATCATTCCTGCCTATGGGCTTATTTAATTTAGGACTTACGCAAAACCTAAATTGCCCTCATCCCCCAACCCCTTCTCCCAGAACGGGAGAAGGGGAGTAAGATCAATTTCTTGTTCCCCTCGCCCACTTTGGGAGAGGGGCTAGGGGTGAGGGTCTTAGAAACTTCTGCGTAAGTCCTATTAATTGACTGATTTAAATTTGATTTTCTGTAATTGGTCTACACACAAATTAGCAGGCAAATCGGAGAACCACAGTAAACGCACAAGAATTTGCTAATTAATCAGTAATTAATCAGCACACAGGCTCAAATAAGCGCCCAAATTGGTGATTGCCCAATTTGCACTGCCCTTATCTGCACTACCGTTATTTGGGACAAGATTTTCCCTAATATGGCAATCAACAATACTATTGAAAATAGTACTACTCCTTAATTATCGTATACACTGATACTTTGATAATTATTATTTGTGAATTTTAGCTATGACTGACTGTTTAGCATAATTCACCCCAATTACTTTGAGTTGGTTGACTTGATCAAGTAATTTTGCCTCATATCACCCGTAAAACACCCTAAAATATCAGATTCTAATTAGATCCTAAAAACAGATGACATATAAGAGGTGACAATTGACACCCCTCATGCCATCCTTGGATGGCGGTATTGAGCAGGAAACATCGCGTATGGTTGTCACAGCAAAATCTTTTGTCACCCTCGACAAAATTGGTAAATCTTACCTTCAACCTAATGGTCAACTGATTACCATTATTGAAAACATCAACCTATCAATCAAAGAAGGAGAGATTATTGCACTGCTGGGGCCGTCTGGCTCTGGCAAGTCCACCCTGATGCGGATGATTGCGGGGTTAATTGCCCCCAGTCAAGGGCAGGTTTTGTATTACAACCGTCCTTTAATTGGTTTGAATCCTGGGGTGGCAATTGTTTTCCAGAATTTTGCCCTGTATCCTTGGTTAACAGTACTCGAAAATGTGGAATTAGGTCTAAAAGCCAAAGGAGAGCCGAAGGATACGCGGCAACAAAAAGCCCTGCGGATGATCGACATTATCGGCTTGGACGGGTTCGAGAATGCCTATCCCAAGGAATTATCTGGGGGAATGCGACAGCGGGTTGGTTTTGCCCGTGCCCTAGCGGTTGAACCAGAACTATTGTGTATGGATGAACCTTTTTCGGCTTTGGATGTACTCACCGCCGAAAACCTGCGCTTTGAATTACTCGATCTATGGTTAGAGCGCCGTATTCCCACCCGTTCCATTTTAATTGTGACCCATAGTATCGAAGAAGCCGTTACCCTAGCGGATCGGATTATTGTTTTAGGGCGCAATCCCGGGCGCGTGCGGGCTGATTTATCCGTTACTTTACCCCATTATCGGGATCGTAAAGGTTTAGAATTTCAAGCTTTAGTGGATCAGGTTTATAAAATCATCACTAATCCCGACCTTGATCTAAATGCCGAAACTCAACCGACCACGGTTACCAGTACCACTGCCACAACCCATACTGCCCCAAAATCTCAGCCATTGCCCCATGTGCGGATCGGTTCTATTGCTGGTTTATTAGAACTGATGGAAGGGCGAGCTAATAATGATTTATATCGTTTAGCTCAGGAATTATTACTAGAAGTCGATGATATTTTGCCAATTCTAGAAGCTGCTAAATTGATGGAACTAATTACCGTTTCTGAAGGAGATGTAAAGCTGACGGAATTGGGAACGACGTTTATTAATGGCAGCATTGACGAACGCAAGCAAATTATTCGCGAACGGCTTCAGAAAAACATTCGCCTCGTGCAACAAATTGCTCAACTCCTGCAAGCCAAGCGCAATCATCGCATTTCTGAAGATTTGGTCGTTGATTTACTGAACAACTCATTTACGCAAACTGAGGCCTATCGTCAGTTGAATACTGCCATTGACTGGGGACGTTATGCCGAATTGTTTGGCTATGATGAACCTTCTGGAGAAATCTTCCTTGAAGAAGCAGCGATTTCATAATTTAATCTGTAAATTTCCACTGCTCAGGTTGTAAATTGCCCTTATAAATCACTCTTGTAAGTTGCTTTTGTAAGTTTTTGACTAAAGCAATTACTAAGTCATGAATAAGTTGTTGGCTATTTATTAACAGCGTCACTGAAGCAATGAGATTGCATCTTAAAATTAATTTGCCCATGCCCAATTGCCCCAATAAGTAAAGTGTAGATATTGGAACTATGTATAAGCCCACCCTAGATCCCAAGGCTGAATTTAATAACAAGTGGACGATTGGCGATTTGTTATTACCCTGTGCGGTGATTGCGCTGATTTTCACCATTGTGCAAACAGCACGGGAGTTCACTGGTAAATTTGACTCCCATTATGCCATTGATCTTTCCCTGAATAATCTGCCCGCTTACACGGTGCAAACCTTATTACGCATGGTAGTGGCATATCTTCTATCATTGGTATTCACGATGGTTTATGCCTACACTGCCTATCGTTCCCGTTTATGGGCTATGGTGCTGATTCCTTTATTGGATATTCTGCAATCGATTCCGGTGTTATCTTTTTTACCAGCGGTGGTTTTAGCATTGGTGACTTTGTTCCCTGGACAGCGAGTGGGGGTAGAACTAGCTTCAATTCTGCTCATTTTTACCGGCATGACTTGGAATATGACCTTCAGTTTCTATAGTTCCCTGATGAACATTCCTAAAGAACTGATTGAAGCAACCCGCACCTATCGCCTCAATGCCTGGCAAGCTTTTTGGACTTTGGAATTACCATCAGGAGCCGTTGGACTAGTTTGGAATAGCGTCATGTCGGTGGCGGGAGGCTGGTTCTTTTTGATGGCGACGGAATCATTTACCCTATCAGAAAAAGATTTCACCTTACCCGGTTTGGGATCTTTTCTCAAAGCCGCTGCGGACAAAGGTGATACGGTTTCTATTACCATTGGCATTATGGTATTGATTGGCATTATCAGCCTGATTGACTATTTCATTTGGCGGCCATTAATTGCTTGGGCGGAGAAATTCAAGTTTGAAAGTGTTGAAGCCACGGAAGTACCTGAATCAAGGGTGTTGGACTTTCTGCGCCGCTCGCCGACCTTACGCATTGCCAGTGAGCGGATTTTCGCCCCATTATGGGAAGCTTTCGAGCGGGGATTTGTGCCCAGTCGCCCCAGTTTACCCAAGGCAGAACATACCCCCTCTTGGGTACGATGGATGAATTGGCTATTTTTATCAGGATTTGGCTTAATTGTAGTGTGGGGCACATGGCAAGCGGTCTTATTACTGGCGACTTTGCCCCTAGAGGACTGGCAAAAAGTGCTGATCGGCGCTTTATATACCTCAATGCGGGTGATCGTAGTTTTGATTATTTCCCTATTGATTACGGTTCCGGTGGGGGTGATCATCGGGCGTAATCCCAAATTAGCGCAATTTCTCCAGCCTTTGGTGCAGATCGCTGCTTCTGTACCAGCTACAGCCTTATTTCCCGTATTGCTGTTGTTTTTGGCGAATTTGGGCGGTGGTTTAGATATTGGCGCTGTGATTTTGATGACCTTAGGCAGTATGTGGTATGTGCTGTTTAATGTGATTGCTGGGGCCCAGTCGATTCCTTCGGAATTGTTCGAGGCAGCGCGAGTTTATAAGCTATCCCTAGTGCAACGGTGGCGCACGTTAATTTTACCCGGAATTTTTCCTTATCTGATTACCGGAATTATTACCGCTGTGGGTGGGGCATGGAACGCTAGCATTGCCGGAGAATACATTAAATTTCAGGGCAAGGTATTAACGGCCACTGGTTTGGGGCAAACCATTACCCAAGCTTCTGATGCGGGCAAATATCCTTTATTGCTGGCAGCAACGGTGGTGATGTCTTTCCTTGTGGTGGCCACGAATCGTTTAGTGTGGCGGCCGTTGTATCGTTTGGCGCAGCAAAAATATCAGATTTTAGTTTAGACTGAAATGTATGCCATGATTTGTGATGTCCCGTCTCTTGATCAATGGCTGATCATAGTTTGGTTAGAGACATTTAAAGAGGCATTTAACTGAAACCGAAAGTTATGGCAGATATCGCCAAATTCTCTAAATTTCTAAGTCAACTACTCAGTGAGTTTTTACGTGGGATTGCTCTAGCACCAGTGCGGCTAGGGCTGTTTTTTGTGGTTTTGTTGTTGCTGTGGTTACCGGTGGCGGCTCCTTTGTATCTGTGGTTGGGGGAAACTGTTGGGGTATTTTTAGTGATTTTGCTATATAGTGAATTTCTCTGGCTGGTGGGCTGGTGGGGGCGCAATGTGTCGGGTTATAGCCAACCCTATCGCACCTATGGGCTATTAGTCTCCCAAAACGAGCGCCCCAAGGCATGGCGGGAATTAGCCATCGGCTTATTTTTGGGGTGTATGTCGAATATCATCCTATTTGGTTTGCAGTGGGGACTAGGTTGGCGAGCATTGCGGGGGGATGCTTGGCTTAATGCCGTTTTGATAGCAGCAGCTACAGGTTTACCCACAGGGTTAGGGGTGGGTTTAGCCGAAGAGATTTTATTTCGCGGTTTTTTATTGACTGAATTAGAAACTAGTTATAGCCCCCTGATTGCTTTATGGTCTAGCAGTTTGGTTTATAGCGTTTTGCATTTCATTAAACCATTGGCAGTGATTTTAGAAATTTGGCCCCAGTTTTTGGGTTTGGTGTTATTGGGGATTGCCTTTGTCTTAGGGCGGCGGCAATGTCAAGGGCGCTTGAGTTTAGCGGTGGGTTTACATGGTGGCTTAGTGTGGTCATATTACGTGATTAATACCACTAATTTATTTGTCACAACTAAGGTAGTACCAGATTGGGTAACAGGTTTAGGTAACAATCCTTTGGCGGGGCTGTTGGGGGTGATGTGTTTGTTTGGCTTGGTGCTGACGGTGCGACAGGGCTGGGGCTGGTCGCGATGGCGTTAAGTTACTCTATTTAGGTCAAAAATCAACTCATTCTCTTGCTTTTCTAGAAGATTTTGAATGTATAGACGGGAGTTTTCTAGCTAGCTTTGATGATTGGATGCACTAGCTCATCGGCAACGTGTTTGCGTTCGACATACAGTCAAACAAGATAAGAATGGGATACTAATTAGAGCAGTAAGCACAGATAATTTGATCAATAGTATTTCACGGAAGAGCATAGCTGCGTCTCTTCTTTAAAGCACTAAAATCATGCTCAATATCATTGAAATCCGGCGAGTATGTCGGTAGAAATAAAACTTCATGTCCCGTACTCTCTACTAATTTCTACTAATTGCTTAATCTCATTCTTACGATGAATTGGTGCATTATCCATGATTAATAAAGATTTGGTGGTTAATGCTGATAATAGATGGATCTTTAACCATCCTGCAAATCCCGTCGTATTTAAACTGCCAGTAAATAGCATCGGTGCAATTAAATCTTGGCTCTTCTTGCGTCTTGCTGCGATTAAATTCTCCTTCTTACCCCGCTTACCCTGCTTTTCTCCATAAACTATTTCTCCCCTCTTTGACCAGCCATATAATGCACTGGCAAATTCCTCAAATCCACTCTCATCTATGAATACAAGACTTTCAATGCCCAAGACCTTCACCTGCCCTCTTAATTCTCTGAGGTAATCAATCCGTTCTTCATGATTTCTTTCCTGGTAACGCAGTTATTTTTTTTCGAGTGATCTTCATTTGCTTAAATCTGTAGCTGATGGCTGCTGCATTCACAACAAATTTTTCGGCTCTTGCTTTAATAGTATTTTTTTGGGTGTGTCAAGATTGGCTTTCACATCCTGTTCTAACTCCTTTTAGTCGCTGCTAAATTTGGTCTGTTGAGCCATCGATATATTGTAGATCTACCAATGTTGAATATTGGCGATGCTTGGGTTATACTCCCTCCATCTTCTAAATATTTAACCACTTTCTCTCGTAAATCAACAACACATCGGCTCTTTCTTTCGAGATTTTTACAAAACTATTATACACTCTTACTTGCATTATGTGCCATCTTTATTTTGTTTGACTATAACAAGTAACCAATTTATGATAATGCATTTGCTCTAATTCGATCATAGGTTCCCAAGCACACACATCCGCAAACAAAGCCCTATACCCTTCACTATTAGGATGCAAGCCATCGGCGGATAAGTGGGACTGAAGCCAATTTGCGCCCCGCCCTTGCCACAGATCAAATATGTCTAAATAAGGAATATGGCGGCTTTGGCAAGCTAATTTAGTGACTTCTTTATAGCAAAATTGATCCTCATGATTGAAATATAAACAATCTAAAAAAGGCATCTTTGACTCATCCACCGGAACCATACCCACAAACCACACCGGACACAATTGCTGGGCTTTATCGAGCAAGTGGGCTATTTCTAATTTAAACCGCTCCAAGTCTGTCATTGCTTTACTGGTGCGCTTGCCCAACCGAGGCGAGTCATTGATCCCCACCGACAACAAAATTAAATCCGGTTGCCGATGACGTAACTCCCCCCTAGAGGCAAACTCAGCTTCTAATCTCTGACTGACTTGGGCCGTAGTATCACCCCGTACCCCCAAGTTATACAGCACATGACTTGGCTCTGTCGCCATCCAACGCCGCCGCAGTTGCTCCACCCAGCCACCATTGATCCCGTCCCCATAACCGTAAATTAAACTATCGCCAAAGGCAGTGACGCGCAAAGTTTGTTGCGGCCGATGGGGCAGGGTTGGAGTTTTAATCAGGTTTAAGGTGGTCATTTTTGATCTATGCCTATTTGATCTATAGCTAAAAAAAGCCTAAGAAATGATGCTGAGCCAAGGTTAGGAGTGGAATTTACTATGGCTTTACAAATCTCTACCCATCTTAAAGCATTATCGCAATTATCCTTAATATTTCTTTATAATGATCACGTTGTAGTTTATCGGTCTTAACTGCTAAATCTTTTGAGGGATGATTTTTCTGAGGTAATGGATCAATTTTTCATCGCTGAGGCTGATCAAAAAACACCAAAACTAGATCAAGTCAGTTACCATAAAACTGAAGCTACTTGAATGAACCAAAGCACTGGTGTCACATTCCGGTCGCATTACCGTCCTAAATTGCAATCCTATGGCGATCTGAAATTGCTATTCTGAAAAGGAAGTAGATCAATGGAAATGGTACTAGCCCTGTTGAAGTACTACAGTTTTGACCTCGGTGATTATACTGTGGCGGATCTCGCTCGGGCATGGCAAAGATATGACTCGGAATGGGTGCGCCACGCTGTCATTGAGTGTCTCTATCGCGGACGCTATAAGGCAGTGTCGGTACATCAGATTTTGCAGCAATGGACGCGCAGAGGTGAGCCACTCTATCACTACGGTAAAGATTTTGAGCGGTTTATCTGCCATGACGTGCCGTTACAAATGCGTCAAGCTTCTGATAATTTGCTCTATTTCTCTAATCAACCCCATAAGTCCCCCGAATTACCGGCTGTGACTGATGACGGAACTGCTCCTAAACCAATAGAAGCACTGCCAGAGGCTAATTCTAATAAACAGTCTGCATCGGCTAAACCTAGCAATAGATCAACGATGGGGCGACGGTCAGGGGGGCGACGCTATCCCGAAAAATACTCCCAACCGGCGGAAGCAAATCATCAAGCCTTACCAAATATTGAACCCAAAAGCTATCGCACTGATGTTTATAGCACTGCTTTAGATGATATGCGATTATTAGCTAAAGCCTCGATTTTTACGAATAAGCTGCGTTCTATGTGTCGTGATGTGCCGGAATCAGAAGCATCTCTAGAATCTTCTGCTATGCCACAATCCCCCACTGCTCCTAAAATTAGCGATTTATCTCGCCCCAATCCACTGCAAGATTCTCAACCAGAAACTTTAACGTCACCTGCCACTGAGCCTAGTTCCGGCAATCATCAAACAGCCATTGTTCCAGAATTAGCTCCCCTAATTACGGAGCCAGCTATCATCACCCCTAATAGTTCGTCTAACCCGTGGTTAGTCAATCGCCGCCATGATTCCCATCTAGTTCACAATGAGATTGGAATCAATGAAAGTAAATCTGCATCGGGGACTGATGCCGATACGTCAAGCAGCGCATCACCAGAAACAACAAAAACTAACGCGGCAACAACCGCAGATAGCTCCGGTAGTAATGTCTCGGATTTGGAATCTTGATTTCAATCTAATTGCATTCAATCAAGTTCAATTAAATTTCAATCAAAGAAACAATTAAATTGAGGAGATAATTTAGGAAATTAGATTAAACAAAGGTAATAACACCTCTACTAAGGTATATTCATATAGCTCACTACTGAGATTAAATTCGCCGCCATGCAATTGCACCAATCGCTTGACAATTGCCAGTCCTAAGCCAGTGCCCTGTTGACTATAAAGTTTCTTCTCGAACTTCATATACGCCCCTAGCTGGGACAATTCTTCCGTAGCCATGCCTCTACCACCATCTTTGATAGTCAAGCGGAAGTAATCATCGGTGACCACGCTGCGAACTTGTACATTGACACCTTCGCTAGAAAATTTAAAGGCATTGTCTACTAATTCTTTGATAATTACCCCAAGATAGGAATCAGAAATGCGTAAGGTAGCATCTTCTAAATTCAATTCCAAATCCGCCGCACGATTATATTGATTGGCAACATCCTGCGCCATGTTCGTAATTTCAATTTCCACAAAAGTAGTCTTGTTATTACGCAACTGACGAATCCAATTTTCGTCGGCTTCAATAGATTCTAACTCAGCATAGAGCAGAAACTTTTTCACCATATTGTGCATATCGCGCCCAGCCTTGCGAATGCGCTTACCAATATCAGAGATTTCGCTTAGCTCCATAGCATGACAATTTTTGAGCAAAATGTCAGCTAAACCCACCACTTCAATGGACGGAAATAACAATTGATGGGGCAAAGATTGGGAAATATTACTCCGCAAGTTGTCCAATTCTTGGCGATAGTAATGGCTGATGGATTCTTGTTTTTTGAACTGGGCGCTGATGGCTCCTAATAGTTCATCCCTCGTAAAAGGTTTGGTTAAATAATCATCTGATCCTAGTTCCATCCCTTGACGAAAATCTGATTTATCTGATTTAGCGGTCAGAAAAATAAAGGGAATTGTACCCGTGGCTGGGTCTTGACGCAGTGCTCTTAATACTTCATAACCATCCATCTCTGGCAGCATAATATCGCAAATGATCAATCGTGGCAGATGTTGCTGAGCCATCTTGAGTCCCAATAAACCATTATCCGCCGCAATCACAAAAAAGCCTTCAGACTGCAATATTTTGGTGATATTAGATAACACATTAGTATTATCTTCAATAAGTAAAATCTTTTTCATTGGCATAGTTATAGTAATGATTAACTTGGTAGGTGTCTTTTAGTTTATCTGGCTGGTTTAGTAAGTTATATTCTAAAAATACAGCCGTTTTTGCCTCAATGGGACCCAGATCCTAATTCTAAACTCTTTGTGGGATAGGCATTTTGTCTGCTGATGGTGTAACTCATATAAAAGGAATAAGCTGTAAATGTTTAAAAATATCAAAATAAATCAACTTGCCTCAACTATTATATTCTGAAATTAAAAACAATAATTTATTGACTTGATTTTTTATAGGCAATAAGCTTAAACCTCTTCTTTATACATAGCTTTTATATACCAAAGAATGCTTAATTCTATGCCAAGATGATATATGATTTTAGCTATAATTACTTAAAACGAATCTATTAGATTTAGCGTAATTATGCTGGTTGTTTAATAATTATAAATTTAATTTTTATTTGATTTATAACGCGCTCATCTTCACAATTATTCAGAAACATGACTGTCGGAAAATACTGCATTATAGTTAATTGGTAATATCACCTCAAAAGTTGAGCCTAGACCAACATCGCTCTGCAAAGAGATCCGACCTTGATGAATATCAACGCAACTTTTAACGATGGATAATCCTAAGCCAGTACCCGGCAATGTGCCAACATTTTTAGCGCGATAGAATGAAGAAAACAAATGATCTTGCTCTCCTTTGGGAATGCCAATACCTTGATCTTTGACTACAAAAATTACTTCGCTATTATTGACATGACAATCAAATTCAATTAATCCCCCTAAAGGAGAATATTTAATCGCATTACTTAATAGATTCATCAAGATATGGCGTAAAACGTTTTCATCCATGATTACCGTGATATTCGGTAAAGCATCTTGCTCAATAGCTATTTTTTGTTTGGTAATCTGATGGTTAATTAATGATGTACCGTCAAAAAATGTCGCCAAAATTGTGTGCTCTTCTTTGAGTAAAGCTTTAGTTTGGCGGAGTAATTTGGTACAAAATCCAATCAAATTAAATGGCACAGCATTGAGGGTATTTTTTTGAGCTTCATGACGACTTAAAAATAATACATCCTCCATTAGATCTGTCATGTGGCGCACTTCCCCCTGAATTTGTCTGAGTTGTTGCACCTGCTCACTGCGATCCCAATCATAATGTTCTAACAATTCTGCGGAACTTTGAATCGAAGTTAAAGGGGTGCGAAACTCATGGGAAACTACGGAAATAAAATTGGATTTAATCTGATTTAATTCCCGCTCTTTTTCGAGGGAATGTTGCAATTGTTGCGCCGCAATTTGTAATTGTTGATTTTGAAATTGCAACTGTTTTTGTAAACTAGATAAGTGTAAATGGGTTTCCACACGGGCTAAAACTTCAATTAACTGAAACGGCTTATTAATGTAATCTACACCACCCACTGAAAATGCTTCGACTTTCTCGGCAGGATTGTCAATGGAGCTAATAAAAATAACCGGTATATGATTAGTCCGCTCATTTTGCTTCAGTAAGGTGCATACTTCGTAGCCATCCATAATTGGCATCCGAATATCTAATAAGATGAGGTCAGGCAAAATCTCATTAGCAGTATTTAAAGCTTCTCTACCACTGGAGGCTTTGACAACTTTATAACCTTGCTTAGACAACATCAAATAAAGCAATTGAATGTTATAAAGAGTGTCATCTACCACTAAAATTGTGGCATCATTATTGGGATTATTTTTTTTGGGATTAGCAGTTACCTGTTGCAAATCTTTTTGATTAGCAATTACACTAGTTTCATGGATCTCATTTGCGTCAGATGGAATAGACATTGGGCTGAACTTCTACAGTGGTTAAATGGAATGATTAAATAATTTCTCAATAAGCGATTGCTCAATAAGAGCAGTAGTAAAAAATCAAAATAATTTATAAAATAGCTTATAAAATAGTTTGTGAATTTAAGTTGTAAATAATCTTGAGATTAAATATCTAAATAAATTATTAAAGTAAATTATCAAGAAAATTTTAAAGCGGCTTCTAAAGTAAATAATTTATTAGTAAGTCGTTCTATATCAAATCAGGTCGCAAGCTAAATTTCGTCCGTTAAACCCACTCAACCCCTAAAATCTACCCATAATCGCTCTAGTTTCTATGCAAATGAGCCATGATTAAGTAGTTTTGCGTATACTTGAAGCTAGGTAATTGACTAATTAATTTAGAAACTAATTCCCCAGCTAGTTTGATACTGAGTTTAATTTACCCAATAATTGCCTAATAATCGTCGGTCATAAGTTAATAGTAGTAATACTAGTAATTATTGATTGTTGGCAAGATTTTTATAATTTTTTATCAACTAATTAATTCATTTTTTCTGTGGTTTTCTAGAGCCTATGGCGCAAATCAATGCTTTGTCCCCCTCAATTTCCCCATTAACTGTCTCGGCTGTATGTCAGGCTAGTTGCGCTCCTGCATTGGAAGAGGTAAACAACTTGAGGAAATCTGATGATTTGCCCCACGGGAATCATTTCAATATACCAGACCGGTATCAAAATCCGTCCCTTGTCATCGATAAATCTCTAGTGCAGGCTGAGGCTTGGCAATTATTAGAGTGGGAAAGACTCTGCGCCCATTTTGCCACTTTTACGGCGACGAAGTTAGGGGCATTGGTGGCGCAGGAGTTGACGATTCCTGACAGTTATGCCGAGACGGTGCAATTATTGCAGCAAACCCAAGAAGCCGATCACCTAGACACCAAGTATGGTGGCAGCTTTGGCTTAGATGGCATTGAGGATATTACCGAAGCCCTGTTGCGAGCCGAAAAGTTTGGGCTGTTGCAACCCCTGGAACTGTGGCAGATTGCGACTACTTTGGCGGGGGTGCGCAATTTACGGCGGCATCTCGATGGAGCCACGGAGTGCCCCACGTTACAAGCCATGATTGCCGAAGTGCGCACCTATCCCGAAATTGAGCAGGACATCTATCACTGCATTGATGAAGGGGGCACGGTGTTAGATCGCGCTTCTGAGAAATTAGAGGGGATTCGCCAAGGGTTGCGCTCGTTGCGGGACCAGATTTTCCGGAGTTTGCAGGGGATTATGCAGCGCAATAGTCCGGCGTTGCAAGAAAATATCATCACCCAACGCAGTGATCGCTATGTGTTGTCAGTCAAAGCGCCGCAAAAAGATCGCATTGCTGGGGTGGTGCATGATACTTCTAGCACGGGCATGACTTTGTATGTGGAACCCAATGCAGTCGTACCGTTAAATAATAAGTTACGGCAACTGTTGCGCCAAGAGCAAACTGAGATCGAAGTGATTTTGCGTCGCCTCAGTGATCGCATTACCACCGTGGCCGAAGATCTGCAAATCATGATGATCATCGTGACGCGCATTGACTTGGCTTTGGCGCGGGCCCGTTATGGTGTTTGGCTCAAAGGTTGTGCGCCCCAGTTTTCTCATCTGGGTTCTGCGAATGATGCCGCAGTGGTGGATCAGCCCACGAATCTCCAAAAATTACGCCATCCTTTATTGGTGTGGCAACAGCACCATGAGGCAGGGGCTGAAGTTGTGCCCGTGGATATCACCATTCAACCGGAAACCCGCGTGGTGGTGATTACTGGGCCCAATACTGGTGGCAAAACGGCTACCCTCAAAACCTTTGGCTTAGTCGCTTTGATGGCTAAGGCGGGAATGTTTGTGCCAGCGGCTGATCCAGCAATTTTACCTTGGTTTGATGGAGTTTATGCTGACATCGGTGATGAGCAGTCTTTACAGCAAAATCTCTCGACTTTTTCAGGACATATTCGCCGCATTGGGCGGATTTTAAGTGCTAGTACCGATCAATCTCTCATTTTGCTGGATGAAGTGGGCGCAGGTACAGATCCGGGGGAAGGGACGGCGATCGCTATTGCCCTATTGCAGCATCTGGCTAATCATGCGGCTTTAACCATTGCGACGACACACTTTGGCGAACTCAAAGCCCTGAAATATCAAAACACCGCTGGAGTTGACGGCAGTTTTGGCGATGGCTTATTTGAAAATGCTTCGGTGGAATTTGACGAGGCTTCTTTGGCTCCCACCTATAAGTTATTGTGGGGTATTCCAGGGAGATCAAATGCTTTGGCGATTGCGCGGCGGTTGGGTTTGCCGGAAGTGATTTTGGCCCAAGCCCAAGAGCATACGGGCTATGGCTCGGAGGAAATTAATGCAGTGATTGCCCACCTAGAACGCCAACGCCGCGAGCAAACCGATAAAACGGCGGCCGCGTCCCGTTTATTAGCGGAAACTGAGCGTCTCCATGCCGAAATTCATCGCCGCTATAACCTATTGGTGACAGAGGCGGCGGCCCTGCGCCAAAAGCAAGAGCAAGAAGTCAGCCAAGCCATCCAACAGGCGCAAAAGGAAGTGGGGCGCGTAATTCGCAAGCTGCAAAAAGGTGATGGCACGGTACAAGATGTGCATTTTGGTGAGCGGCGCATTGAAGAACTGGCAAAACGGCATTTGCCATCTGATATACCACCTCATCAAGCGGTTTCAGCCCAGCCAGCCTATCAGCCCAAGGTAGGAGATCGGGTGAGAATTCCGAAATTAGGGCAGGTGGCGCAAGTGTTGACGGCTGCCAACAGTAGCGGCGAGTTTACGGTGCGCTTTGGGCAGATGAAGTTAACGGTGACTTTAGCCGATATTGAGAAAGTTTAAGAGTGAATCATTCTTAGTATTTTTAGTATATTTTGGGGCACATTTTTTCGCACATTTTTTAATATATTTTGGTGTTCTTAGTTACATACCTATGGCACGATCAAAGGACGAAAAATTTTAACTTACACCACCGAAGGCGGCATCGGGCATTATCTGAGTCATCATTGCAGTGATTAATGATTACTGGGCATGACTGGGGTAATGGTCGTGATCCGCCTGCGATTATTTTAGTGAACTTATTAGATATGAAAACTATTTGGGTCTTTCCGGGGCAGGGTTCCCAATCATCGGGCATGAATGCTGATCTTGCGACTGTGGGCGAGGCGAAATTTACCCTCGCCGCAAAGATTTTGGGTTGGTCGGTATTAGAGAAATGCCAAGCTGATCCGGTAGAACTGGCTAAAACCCAATACACCCAACCTTGTTTGTACACGATCTCAGCAATTTTAGTGGATTTACTCCAAGCTAAAGGTTTGCAACCGGATTTAGTCGCCGGTCATAGCTTGGGTGAATATACGGCGTTATATGCTGCTGGGGTGGTTGATTTTGCCACCGGTTTACAGTTGGTGCAGGCGAGGTCAAAGCTAATGGCAGAATGTACCGGCGGTGCGATGGTGGCGATGATTGGTTTTAAGCGTGATGAACTAGAGGCGGCTTTGGCAGCAACTGAGGATGTGGTTTTAGCCAACGACAACAGTGCTGAGCAGGTGGTCATTTCCGGTAAGCCAGAAGCGATTAACCAAATCACCGCTAAAGTCAAAGCTAAGCGGGCTATTCCCTTAGCCGTCAGCGGGGCATTCCATTCACCTTTGATGGCAGAAGCAGCGGCTCAATTTGCCCTTAAACTGGATGAAGTGACATTCGCTGATAGTAATATCCCCGTAATTTCTAATGTGGAACCCCATGAAGTTTTGACCAAAGGAGCAGATTTGCATCATTGTTTCGGGAAGCAAATTACTTCGCCGGTGCGTTGGCGGGAAATTTGTTTATATTTAGCCGAGCAAGGTTATGAGCAAGCCATTGAAGTTGGTTCAGGCAAAGTATTAACGGGTTTGATCAAGCGCACTGCTCCAGCAATTAAACTGGTCAATATCAGCACCTTAGCCGATGTGGAGAAATTCACAGTTTAGGAATATGTTGCGTTGAAAATTTAAAAACTATTTTTAACGCTGCGGCTCTGATTTAGGATTCCTACCTTGCATAGTTAGGGTGGGAATCTGAGATTTATTTGGCAAATTTTACTCATGTTTTTAACTTGTGGAATTTTTAGTAATAGAACCTAAGCTTAATAGTTTAGTTCGTTAATCTTAGATTAATTTAATCAATAAATATTTCTTCTCTATGATATTTCAAAAAATCTAAATCAGGATTAAATTTCTCTGGATGGGTGATTTCTTGCCCAGCATAAATACCAAAATTTAAGTCTAAGGTTCTTTCTGATAAATACTGTTTGAGGTAAGAACTCAAAACAATGCGATAACTTGAGTCAATAGTAATTAACCCCTGATCAAAAGCTGCATCTTGTGTTTTACTCAAACATAAACCATTATGGGGATTTAAACGATGTTCAGGATATTTATTCCAAGGTAAAATATGGCTAGCCACCAGAAGTTCTGGAATTGGATTGCCCGTAATACAACAGCGACCATAATAATTAGTTAATATGGTTTGACGGAAAAATTTCTGCCCAATACGGACTTTTACGTTAGCTATTGATTCCGTAGATTTAGTTGCAGACAAGGGCGCAGGATCATTCAACAATAACTTTTCTGATGCAGCACCAAGTAATAAATCTAGCTGCTCTTCACTCTCACAGCCTAATCTTTCCCAATCACGATTAAATTCTGTCCACATTGCTTGATCAGCTTTACTGGCTCCCTTAAGTCCTTTAATACCCCTTGATTGTAGCTCAGGGTCTAGAGAAGCAAAGTTGGTCAACTTCATCGCTAGACTACTTGGAGTTCGCTCCAGCTTTTGGGCAACGGCAATAATCAAAGGTGTTTTGTAATGTAATTGTCCAAAAGGAAGCTTACAGTAAAGATTCATCGCAATCATCAACTCTTTTCGTGACCAAGATTTACGATTAGTCATTTTTTATATCAGGATATTGAAATGGAATCACAGCTATTAATTGATTTGTCAGCATCTTTATCCGGCTTCAATTATTTCTCTCATTCCTTTTCTTTGCGTGGCCGTCTTACTATGTGGGGAATCACTAGAACTTACTGCGTGACTTGTTGAGTGAAAGTTTTTCCTGATCATATGGACTGTTAGTAAAATTGCGACAAAGACCAATTAAGTCATAGTCATCAGCCTATAAATTAAACCTTTCCCCTACTCCCCTAACACCCTGTTTCGCCTATTTGAAGCAAAAGCTGTATATTTGGATTGCTCAGCTACTTGTTGACACTTAATTATATAAAATATTCCGCAAGAGAGTCATTAAATAATTTTTAGCTCGCTAATCTCTGGATCAAGCCTTATTGCGATTTTAAAAGTTAGAATATTTTAAAAAATCCCTCAATATCAATCAAATATATCCCCTCTAAAGCACTTGACATAATGGCATTTTATGATATGCGTCACTATTGGAATTTGCAAAAATTATTAATTAGTTATCTTTGTACATAATTCATGAGTTTATTGTATTAAATTTATTACATTATATTGCTATGATCTACCCTAAGTCAGTGCAATAAATTAAAAGCCTTGGGGCATTTTATGCTCAAATCATTAGTATTTGGTCTGATTCAGGCGCTATTTCAGACTAATTTAGGCTGCATTTATTTAATTAGTGCTTTAATTTGTCCATGGTATGCCCCTAAAAACGCCAATTGATGCGTGCTTGTTAACCCAATTTGATCAGGCTCAGTGATATTTAGTGAATTTATTATAACTAAAAGTAATGGAATTTGTAATTCAGATTAATAATCTCTCTAAGGGACAGCCAATTTTGGTGGTCGAAGATAGTGATGAAGATTTTAGCTCTTTCATGCGCGTCTTAAATGATTTACAGTTTTACCCCCAAATTTTTCGTGCTTTTGATGGTGATGAGGCGTTAGATTTTTTAGAACAATTTAGCCGCAAAGAGTTGAAAGGACAAGGGGATCAAAATCGTCCGGCGCTAATTTTGCTCGATCTTAATTTGCCTGGCACTGATGGTCGGGATGTATTAGCCCAAGTCAAACAAGATCGCCATCTTGCCTCGATTCCTGTAGTGGTATTTACTACCTCCTCTAGTGTCAAAGATATTAAAACCTGTTATGACCGAGGGGCTAATAGTTATGTGGTCAAGCCGATGGGAGTTAATGCTCTCAGACGCACTTTAGGTGAACTGTTCCACTATTGGTTTGGTACTTCCATTTTGCCTGAAGCGACATAATAAACAACATATTCTATTGCGGAAGGAATCCATCTAGAGATTCTCAATGGTAATCGGCGGCAAATTTTCCGCAGGCTCAAAACCAAAGATCTGGGCATAGAAATAAAATTCCCCATCAAGGGCGCGGCGAATATTGGCAGCTTGGCGGAAGCCATGTTGTTCCCCAGCGAACGTCACATAAGCCACGGGCAAACCCTTTTGGCGCAAAACATTAACCATCATTTCCGCTTGATTAGGGGGAACGACTTTATCTTCTAATCCTTGAAAGAAGGCAATGGCACAATTAAGCTTTTCAGGAAAATGAATCGGCGATCTCGCTATATAACGTTCTTTTGTAGCAGGGTAAGCACCGACTAAGCTATCGAGATAGCGGGACTCAAATTTGTGGGTGTCATGGGCTAGGGCTTCAAGGTCACTGATACCGTAATAGCTCGCCCCAGCTTTAAAAGTATCATAAAACGTTAAGGCACATAGGGTGGTATAGCCGCCAGCACTGCCCCCAGAAATACACAGGCGCTGGGGATCAACCCAACCTTGAGCAGCCAGAAATTGCGCTCCATACACACAGTCCGCCACATCAGCAATACCCCAATTTTGTTTGAGTTGATCGCGGTAAGCCCGACCATAACCAGTACTACCTCGATAATTCAAATCTAGGATGGCAAAACCTCGGCTAGTCCAATATTGGATACCTAAACTAAGGCTCATCGATGTGGCAGCAGTGGGCCCCCCATGCAATTTAATCAGTAACGGTGGTTTTGCGGCGGTTGGTGCGGTGTAGTTAGGATTACATGGCAAATAAAATAAACCGTGGGCAATAGGCGAATTACTATCTCGATCAGTTTCTAGATTGGTTCCTGAATTACTGCCATCTAAAATACCATCTAAAATACTAGTGGGAAAAGTAATTGATTGAGGAATGGAAATTAATTCTGGTGCAATTTCAATGGATGTAGCGCTACGAATGATCTGCCATGCTTCCACTTGGGAATCATCATGATTTAGCTCTAACAGCACAATAGCTGAGGGGGTGGTGGTAGTACCGCCGATAAATGCTACCTGTTCCCCATGACATTTTACGCCACTGATGCTGGTAAAAGGTAAATCTAGCACGGTTAGTTCTGTGCTATCCGGTGCCATCGTAGCTAAATAGGAGCGCCCTTGCTCGGTGTAACTACATACCAGAGTGCCGCTATGGGTAAAACCATAGGTGCTCATGCCAAAGACCCATTGTGGTATGCCAAATTCTGCGGCTTTAGGAGCGATGGCTACGATAGAATCTGTGGCTAATTCATAGCGATAGAGATTCCACCAATTACTCCGATCACTAACAAAATATAGAGTTCCATTAGGTGACCATTCCGGCTGAAAGATCGATTCATTCATCCCCCCAGCAATCAATCGTGCATTGGCAATCTGTAATAAACCTGCGCCAGATTCGGTTAAATCTCCTAACCATAATTCCGTACCATCCCAAGGCATATTGGGATGATGCCATTGCAGCCATGCCAGTTTTGTGCCATCGGGACTGAGGCGCGGCGTACTATAAAAATCGGCTCCTTGGGCCAACACCTGCATATCAACGCTATCAGGATCTTGGTTAATGGCACTGAGACTGACGAGTAAATTCTTGGGTTCACCACCTGTGGGCGGATGCTGTTCCGCAATGCAGATAATACGTCCCCGCAAATGGTCAAAAATCGGGTCGGCATAGCGGTGATGCGGTTGATTAGCCATAATTTCTGGCGCATTGCCACGAGCCAGATCTCGTTCGGGAAAGAACCGATAGAAGTACTGATCAGTAAAGTTCGCAAAATAAATCCGCCCCCGTTCCACCACAAAATCACCACCGCCATATTCATGCACCCTAGTCCGCACGTTATAACCTTCGGGAATGACATCGCTAATTGTGCCATCGGGTTGACGACACACCAATACATTACGTCCACCTTCACTGGGGCGACCTTCATTCCAATATAGCGGAGCAGTTGCACCATAGCTAGGACTGCCATCAAAAGCTAGTTGTCCTAATCGGAGGCTACCCGCCACTAACAATTCCGAAGTGATGGGAGATAACCAAGAACCGTAAGGGGCTGTATGGGTCATGGACGTTAAACCTGAGGATCTAGTCGTAAAGCAATGGGATTAGTAATCATTTTATCGAAGAATTGGAGATTTAAGATTTAATTCACTTACAGCGGTTTAAAAAACGATTTTTAATTGGATGGGGCACAGATGTTAATGCCAACAACTTTATAACGTAATCTCTTGCCTGCCTACGTCCCCCGTAAAAGCAATAGGCTGTGGCTGTAAGATTATCCCAAATTTCTTTAACAACAAACAAAAATAGCGCGACCCACCAACAAAGTTAGTAGAATTGCGCTATCGAGGAATTATCCGAGACATGAACATAGCTTATCCGATGAATCGAGGTGATACATCCGCAAAATAGCCGGATCAAACCACGCCATTTAGCGCATTTAGCCTCACATTTGGCTCTGTTCAGCCTCAATTACAAAATAGATTGATCATCATGAATATACTGATCCATCGGGCATAATTGCGCCATCTAATAAGGCTCCGGTGAGCTTGACCAAAATTTTACCTCCGGCTCCCACCCTAGCCCCCTGTAGATTTGCGCCACGTAGGTCTGCCCCACTAAAGTCTGCGCCCACTAAATTAGTTTCCCGCAGATCTGCCCCCGCAAGGTTAGCTTGCAATAGGTTAGCGCGAAACAATTTAGCCCGAAATAAATTAGCCCCACTAAGGTTCGCATGATGCAAAAAGGCATCGGTTAAATCGGCTTCCGCTAAATTAGCCTGACTCAGATTCCGTCGCTCTAAATTACGTTCCCGCAAGTTAGCACCCCTAAAGTCTGCCCCACTTAAATCGCTACGGCTTCCCTGATTGCTGTTACTTTGGGCACTATAGCCATAGGTTTGATTACCTTGATAAACATGGCTTTTGGGTGTTCTGTTATAGGTCGAATCATAGGAATTAGAACCAGAATTAACAGAGTGTCCTTGTGAGGAATTGTGTGTCCTATAACTATCTGTTTTTTGACCGAAATCTTGTGACCTGTTTTGTGACTTGGCTTGACTATGACTAGCTTGGTGCGCTTCCGACCAGTTTTGCGAGGAATTTTGTGCTGCACTACTGGGCGCGGTATGGTGTTTTGCCCCATGACCATAGCGGTTTGGCTCGTAATACCCCTGTTTCTCTGGTCGCCGATTGGGATAACTACTGACATAGGAACGTAGCTGATCCCTAGCATAATTTAACTCCTTGAGCTTTTCTTGGGCTTGCAATTGGCGAGGAGCATCACCTTGGGGCTGACGATCAGGATGCCATAACAGAGCTAACCTCTTATAGGCTTGATTGATTTCATCGAGGGTTGCGCCGCTTTTAAGTTCGAGCAAGCAATAGCAAGCATTGAGATCTACCATGAGCTAACAGCCGCATTGCAGCAGTGATATGGTTGATTTGTATCGTAAACGAACATCTTAATTAACCAACTAATTCCACTAAATCAGTTAGTTTTTATAGATTTTGTATCCATAAAAACTAAAGCCGCTATCTTTGCTCAATGGCTCAGCAGCGGCTTTAGTAATTTAGATATAAATCAGAGGATTTACTTTACTCTGACAAATTGATGATTAATCCAAGGGGATCAAAATTATTTCTTGTCCTTAGAGGAGATTTTAGGAGGTTCGCGGAAGAAAATCGCAAAGAAGAACAAGCCAATAATGCAGGCAAAAATTAGAGAGTAGGTAATTGTTTCCATAACTTTAGTCTAGACCTTTGCGGTACGAGTAGTCTTGTCTCCAACCTTCTGGAATGCGCCCCATTCAATTTGCTCTTCGCTCATTTCAGGGTCAATACCAGCAAACACATCGCGGAATAGCGTCCGAGCGCCATGCCAAATGTGACCAAAGAAGAACAGCAAGGCAAACACCGCATGGGCAAAGGTGAACCAGCCACGGGTGCTAGTACGGAATACCCCATCAGAGTGGAATTTCTCTTGGTCAAAGTCAAACACTTCGCCTAACTGAGCCTTACGGGCATACTTTTTCACAGAAGCTGCATCAGTGAAAGTTTGACCATTCAACTGACCACCATAGAAAGTAGCGGTCACACCGGTTTGCTCGAAGCTATACTTCGACTCAGCCCGACGGAACGGAATGTCAGCCCGTACAACACCATCGGCATCCTGCAATACTACAGGGAAGGTTTCAAAGAAGTTAGGCAGACGACGTACACTCAATTCACGACCTTCTTTGTCAGTAAACACAGGGTGACCCAACCAACCTTGGGCTAGACCATCACCATTGTTCATCGGACCAACGCGGAACAAACCACCCTTAGCGGGGCTGTTACCCACATAGTCATAGAAAGCCAACTTGTCAGGAATTTGGCTCCAAGATTGTTCACGGCTCAAACCAGCATCAACCCCAGCTTGGACGCGGCGATTGATTTCTTGCTGGAAGTAGTTACCATCCCACTGATAACGGGTGGGGCCAAACAATTCGATAGGAGTTGCGGCTGCACCATACCACATGGTTCCAGCTACTACGAAAGCGGCAAAGAAAACTGCGGCAATACTGCTAGATAGTACGGTTTCGATATTACCCATGCGCAAAGCCTTGTAAAGCCGCTCTGGGGGACGTACGGTCAAGTGGAATAAACCAGCCACAATGCCCACAATACCAGCGGCAATGTGGTGGGCTACAATCCCACCGGGATTGAAGGGGTTAAAACCATCAGGGCCCCATTCTGGAGCTACCGGCTGTACATGACCTGTCAAACCATAGGCATCAGATACCCACATCCCAGGGCCAAACAGACCGGTCAAGTGGAATGCTCCAAAACCAAAACACAGTAAACCAGACAAAAATAAATGAATCCCGAACATTTTCGGCAAGTCCAAAGCTGGCTCACCGGTGCGGGGATCTCTAAAAAGTTCTAAATCCCAGTTAACCCAATGCCAAATTGCCGCCAAAAATAGCAAGCCAGATAGCACAATATGGGCCACAGCAGTACCTTCAAAGGTCCAAATACCACTGTTAGTTGCTACCTCACCGGTGAGGCTCCAGCCACCCCAAGAATCGGTAATACCCAAGCGAGCCATGAAGGGCAACACAAACATCCCTTGCCGCCACATGGGGTTTAGCACGAGATCGCTAGGATCAAAGGTTGCGGTTTCATAAATAGCCATCGATCCGGCCCAACCTGCTACCAATGCGGTGTGCATGAGGTGGGTCGCAATCAATCTCCCAGGGTCATTGAGGAGTACCGTATGTACTCGATACCAAGGTAATCCCATTGCTGTAACTTTCCTTACTGTAACTTTCGTTAAAAGTGTTTTTGCTATTTTGGTATTCTTGAGCGCCCACGTCGCCTAGATTCTTAGTTCAACGGGAGTACCGGAGTGATCCGCGTACTTTGCCCTCCCTAAGCAGCTTGACCGTATACCCTACGGCTGCATTAAATTTTTTGATGGGAGTTTTAAAGGAGATCTAAGCAATAAATGGCGCTAGATCGAGAAAACAGATCTTAATGATTCGTTATCTTATGGTTTTAACCCTCACCCAACCCTAAAGTCAGGCGGCTGTGGTGTATATGCTGATCAAGGCTGCCATTGACTGAGTAGCTAGATAATTTATCTATGTACTTGACAAAAGCAACAAATAGCGATAGGCACAGCAGATCTAAGCGGTGATTCGGGTTTACGGTTAGGTTTTTGGTTGTTAATTGTTCTACTTTAAGGGATTTTGGAAGTTTTGCAAAGCAGAAATACTCCTTTTTGCCGATAGGGTTGACTCTGAGGGGATGCTGATGAAATGGCTTGCCCTAGATGTGGCCCGATTTGGCTCAAAGCATTGTTCATAGCACTCTGTCCGCTTAATTTAGCCTTCAAAATAGCGCAATTGTGCCCATCATCCTAAACCTAAATCAATCACCTTGGGGTATTTATCACCTTATCTCCTCAACCTTGGCTAGACATTAGATAGATATTACATTATCAAGAAAAATTATTTTTTGTAATAATTTTGTAACGATTTTTAGATTTACTTAGACTGATGCAAGGGATCGCCCCAAATATTTTGCCAAATGCTCAAAAATATAAGTATTTATACTGATCTAGATTTACGGTTGAGATAAGCTCGAATGTGGTTTTGCTATTAACCAATATTTACCCAATACTCATTAAAATATTGGTTAAATCTAAGCTCCTATAGGTGGCGCTAATCTTGAATTCTAATTATTTTGGTTATTTTTGCTCTAATTGTTAATTGATCCCTATCTACAGCCACTTACAACGCAGCTAAACTATGCCTTCTTTTATGTCTTCTTTATTTACCCGCCAGTCGCCATTGGTTATTTTGCCGTTTTTTTTGTGGGGGACGGCAATGGTAGTTATGAAGGGGATTTTACCGCAAATGAATCCTTGGCTAATGGCGGGGTTGCGGCTGCTACCGGCGGGTTTATTGCTGTTAGGTTTGGCATTTTGGCAAAAGCGCTCTGGGCAAATATCCTTAGTGGGGTGGGGATGGATTTTATTATTTGCTGGGGTGGATGGTACTTTATTTCAGGGTTTTTTAGCCTTGGGTTTGCAACAGACTGGGGCTGGGTTGGGATCTTTGCTAATTGACTCGCAGCCTTTGGCGGTGGCGGTATTAGCAGCCTTGTTTTACCAAGAACGAATTTCAGTGCAGGCAATCGTCGGCTTAATTTTGGGCTTGTTGGGGATTGGGTTGATTGGCTTACCCCATGATTTATGGGCGGATGTATTAGCGGGTAACTGGCAAGCTTTATGGGAGGCGGGTTTGTTTACAACGGGGGAATGGTTGATGTTGGGGGCGGCGTTGTCGATGGCTTTTGGCACGATTTTAATTCGTCCGGTGGTGCGTTATGCCGATCCACTGGTGGCGACGGGATGGCACATGGTTTTAGGTGGTCTGCCTTTGTTATTAGCGGCTTTGGGGCAAGAACCACAAACTTTGCTGGCGATTGATCTAACTGGTTGGTTAGGGATTGGCTACATGACGGTTATGGGTAGTGCCGTAGCCTATGGCTTGTTTTTCTTTTTTGCTGCGTCGGGCAATTTAACCAGTTTGAGTGCCCTGACTTTTTCGACTCCGGTATTTGCCCTGTTGTTTAGCCGGTTGTTTTTGGGCGAAAAGTTAGCAGCAGTGCAATGGTGGGGCGTAATTTTGACTTTGACCAGTATTTATCTCGTCAGTGCTAAGCAACAGCCAGAGGATGGCATCAAAATTAATGAAGCAGTTCCGGTCACAGATAGCTTATCTGTCATAGCACCGGAGATTTTAGAAAACAAATAATTTCACTTAATGTGTCAAATTAGTGGGTAATTTAGTGGGCAAATTCTGGCTGAGGTTGGAGGTTAACTTGGTTTTATGATTCTGCTGTTTTTTGCGCCACTGATGTATACCCCATAATGTACCGAGGTAGAACACGCCAGAGGTGGGATTAAAAGCAAAGGGAATAGAAGTTTGCACATCAAAATTACTAATGGCTAAATAACCTCTTCCATCATAATCAGGATCATTATCCACACGATTTTGCACACTAAGAACGCGAAATGTCAGCTTATTACCGGCAGCAAGTACTACCGTTTTATTTCCTGTCATTGGAATTGGTATACCTTGGCCATAGTCAAACTGTCCGTCCCAAGAAGCTAATAATACAGGCGCATTATTGTTGATGATGTAATAGGCTTTATCATCGTTAATCGTGAGATCATCACTGGTAAAACTCCAGGCAAAACTAACACTATGCACCACTCCCGAGCCGGGCATGGTGATATACCAATCAATATAACTAGATCCGCCCGTTTGATTCACAGGGCCACTGACAGTGATAGCATCTGGGGCGAAGTAGGCATCAATATAACCATCGCTTGTATCAGTGGCTAACAATCCACCATATGTGGCAGTCCAGTTATTTTGGTCATAAGCTCCGGTAAAACCTAGCGCCCCAGCAGAACTAGCTATTAATAAATTCACACCCCACATCAAGCCTGTCGAGATCAAGCAAAGCAGGGTGGATTTAGGAATGATAGTAATATTACTGAACCGAATAAAAGATTGGTTCATATAAATTAGATTTGATGTAAATCAAACAACTATGGGTAGAGTGATAGTACCCACAAGCATCTTTGATCCAAGCAACCGAATTAAATTCAACTTAAATTTAGTTCAATTAAAAAGTTTTTGAATTTATTTAGAACGGGTCTGACGGGGCTCGAACCCGCAACTTCCGCCGTGACAGGGCGGTGCTCTAACCAATTGAACTACAGACCCAAAATCTAGAACTATTAAACTCGAAACTTAATTAGTTGCGGCTTTTAGCTCCAGTCGCTTGATTTGTTTAGTTATTCAAGCGATCTTTATTATTATTTCTCAATGCCATTCCTGTCAAGGGGGTTAAGCAAGTTTCTTGGGCTAATTTTGATACTAAATTTTTCATATGCCAGATTTGTATGCTGAAAAGTTAGTTTTGCCAGAGGCGCACCGTCGCGTCATAGCTAGCTGAGCCAAGGCAGTTTTGATTTTGTTGCCAAGCTAAAGCACTGACAGAATTAGTATGACCTGTAAGAGTTGTTAGGTTGTGCCCTTGAGGTATGTCCCAACATTTAATAGTTTTGTCCCAACTGGCGCTCCATAGCTGGTGATCATTGGTGAAAATTAATGTGGTAATAGTCCAGCTATGCCCGTTAATGGTGGTTTGCAGCATTTGCTTTACGGGGCGTTGACAGCACACCTGGGCCATCGACCAAACATAAATCTGATTGTCTTGACCACCGCTAGCAAGCCATTGCCCATCAGGACTAAAAGCCACGGCAGATACCCCCCAGGTGTGCTGACGGATTTGCTGTACTAGTTTTAGCTCGCCGATATTTTTTAACTCATCAGCATTAGGGTCAGATGGAACTATTTCCCAAATTTTGAGGGTGCGGTCACTGCTACCAGTGGCGATGTAACGACCATTGGCGCTAAGGGCTAAACATAAAATGCCTAAGTCATGGGCATTACAGCGATGGAATAAGCTGCCATCGGCTATAGACCAAACACAAACCGATTTATCGGCACTGGTTGTGATAATTTGCCCACTGTCTTGGGTAAAAACTATGGCTGTGATGCCTTGGTTATGGGCATTGATCGCCCAATGGAGATTGATTTGGGGGGCATCAACATCATGGGTTTGATGCGTCATCTGATGCACAATTAATCTGCCATCTGCCCCACCACTAGCGCAATATTGACCATTAGGCGCAACCGCTAAGGCTTTAACAAAACTAGTATGCTCCTGCAAAGTCTGTTCACAGATAGCCGATGGCCAATGCCAGACTTTTAGAGTGTGATCATCACTGGCACTAATTAAGCGCTCTTGTCCCCAAAAACTAATGGCATTAATTTGGGGCACATAACCACCATGACCCACCAACTCACTAACTGTGTGCCAGCGATGATTTAGCTTTAACTGACTGACTGAGTGATCTTGAGTGACTGAGGATGGCAACTCTTCTAAATCTAACAGCGGATAATTATATTGTTCCGATTTAGGTAATTGACGATAGGCCACTAGAGCATTAGCAAAACGCTGGGATGGTTCGGGATGAATCAGCTTTTGTAAAAATAACCGTAGACTGCGATGATTCAGCGCCTGATCTGAAGGTGATATGGGTGCTCTATCAGGAGAATGAAGATTCGCAAATGGTTCGGTAATCAGTTGATCAGGGGACAGGGGGAAAAAACTGAAAGGAGGTTTACCCGTTAGCAACTGAAGCACCATTAAACCTAAACTATACAGATCACTACCTAAACAAGCCTGACCTTGTAACTGTTCTGGCGCAATATATTCTGGATCGGGACTAACTGGGCTAACGGCTGCCACCTGCCATTTGTCATGGTCATAACTAAATATTCCCGGACTGAGGCTACCATAGACTAAATCATGGCGGTGATACTGCGCTAGAAACCGTAATCCCGCCGCCAGCAGAGACCAAACCTCAGCTACGGCTACAGGCTGTTGGTGGTTCATCCAGACAAATAAGGGGCGCGATTGGTTAGCCATGATTTTGCCATGCCTATGGTGATCCTTGGATGCATCGTTACTTGATCCTATTTTAGCTAAATTTCTTTGGACTTAGGTTAAGTCTAAATTAGGACTTACGCAGAAATTGCTAAGACCCTCACCCCTAGCCCCTCTCCCAAAATGGGAGAGGGGAACAAGAAATTAATCTTACTCCTCTTCTCCCGTTCTGGGAGAAGGGGTTGGGGAATGAGGGCAATTTGGGTTTTGCGTAATTCCTATAAACTTATGATTATCTTCCTGCTCCCATAGGTTACCGCTGTTACCAAAGCAACTATCAAAAAATAATTCTCATTACGACAAAAATTGCCATCGAAAATTGCCGTTAAAACAATGCCCAAAATCAGTCTATGTGATCACTGTAGTTTTTTTGCCCATACATCCCTATTGGTATGTGCCATCCATCCCTATGGCCCAGATTCTGGTTATTGTCGGGATTTTGACTCGGCAGAGCTATGGCATCCTGAAGATGTGCGGCAATTTGATCCAGAGATGCAATTAGAATGGGATTGGCATCCTTTATTTACGGGATGTTGTCCCGACTGTGGCAGTAAATTTTCACGTCTCAAAGTCCCCCCATTACATTGGCGTTGTCGGGTTTGCGGTTGGGAAGATGAATTATTTTGAATCGGAATGCCGGTAGTTATAGTTGGCAGGCAAAAGTCATCAATCTAAGTTAGTACGCCTCAATCCAAGGCAGTGGCAAAGTGGCAAGGCCATGTTTTGTTTGATAATTTGAGACATCAGCAAGGGTGATAAAATAGAGGCATGGAGAATAACCATGATGGGGAATTAATAGATCACTGAATTTTGAGAAATATAATCACGATTTGGCCTAAATTAGAAAAACAGCCCCCTATCTTATAACCATCGTCTCAACAACATAGATAATTTGGTTAGCCATTTTTTGCCCCTAACAATCGCCGGAGTGCCGTGGATGCAACTTGTTGAATTTCAAAACTGGTTAGACAATGCTTCGTTTGCCATCCTTTTTGTAACGATGCTGAGTTATTGGTGTAATGTCGCTTTTCCCCAAGCTAACTGGTTACGGGCTTTGGGCAATGCTGGCATGATCACCGCTAATCTTTGTATTGCTGCCCTATTAGGTGCTCGGTGGATTGAAGCTGGCTACTTCCCCTTGAGCAACTTGTATGAATCCCTATTTTTCTTAGCTTGGGGTATTACCACCATGCAGCTATGGGTCGAACGAGTGGGGCAAGTAGGCAACTTTTGGGTAGCTAAGGGTTTGTCAGGGGCATTCACCGCTCCAGTAGCGATGGGGATCACTGCTTTTGCCGCCTTGGTTTTGCCCGACAATATGCAGTCGGCTCAGCCCCTTGTGCCTGCGCTCAAATCCAACTGGCTGATGATGCACGTTACGGTAATGCTCTTGAGCTATGCGGCTTTGATGGTAGGTAGCGTATTGGCCGTGGCGTTTTTGGTCGCTACCCGTGGTCAGGATGTGAATTTACGCGGTAATTCCTTGGGAATTTCTCTGAATCGGTACCAAGCAACCACCACGACAACAGTTGAACTGGTAAGTCATAGCAACCATGAAACCCTAACTCAATCGGGCAATCATGGCGCTGTCGCAGTGATGGAAACCCCACCTGTGACCACAACTCCTTTAACCTTGCAACGGCTAAACTTAAGTGAAACCCTTGATAATCTAAGCTATCGAATGATTGGTTTAGGTTTCCCTCTGTTAACCATTGGCATTATCGCTGGTGGCGTGTGGGCCAATGAGGCTTGGGGTTCCTATTGGAGTTGGGACCCGAAGGAAACTTGGTCATTAATTACTTGGCTAGTGTTTGCCGCCTATTTGCATACCCGCATTAGCAAAGGTTGGCAAGGTAAAAAGCCCGCTATTTTGGCTACCGTTGGTTTGGGCGTAGTTTGGACTTGCTATCTAGGAGTTAATCTTTTAGGCAAAGGCTTACACAGCTATGGTTGGTTTCTCTAGCTCGAAACTTGGTGGTGTAATTTTTAATTTCTGGTTTAAGTTCCGACTTAATTTCTGGCTCCAAACTAGCTACAAAGTTACTGCCAAATCTCCCAATCCAGTGATTGGTAGTGATTGCTTATGAGGATAAATTACCTTATAAGTTAGAGGAGGTGATTTTTTATGACCGTCAAAGATGCTAAGACAGTCAAGAGGCTATTTAATAAAGCTTTTTTGATTTTTTGACTGAATTTATTTTTAAAGATTTATTTTTAAACCTTGTGAAATAAACTTTTAAAATAAATCTTTCAGCTAGCACATTCCAGCGCGATGAGATACACCGTTAGGGGGTAAAATGTCTGCCCCCAAGGATTATGTGATTAACAACATAAAATCTAGATTGAAACCTTTGTAAATATCTGCAACTCATTCGTCAATAATTCGTAAATTATTTACAAACTATTCATAAACTATTTTGCCATTAATATAGTCTTAACATTTATCCTTCATAAATAGTTCTCCACCCAGTCGCTACAAGACCATGTTACCCTTACCTTCCTTTCTCAAAGCTGATGCCATCAAGTCCGCTGCGGCTAAGGTTTCCTCATCATGGCGCTTGCCCACCATTCCTGACAACAACCGCACCATGATTGCGGAAACTGGTCGGGCAGTGGGTAAATTCGTGCGCGAGCAGCCTTTTGCGTCTATTTTTGTGGCATCGTTGGCGGTACATGGTCTGATCTGGGCTACTTTACCCAACCCCTTTCAGAAACAAGCGCAAAACTCTACCCCAAACACGCCTAAGCCTAATGTCACTGCTGATCCGACCAAATTACCAGTGGTGACATTACCGCAAACCAACTCTAGGGGATTCAATAGTCGTCGTCCTAATCGGGGTAATCCCTTGGCTGGACTGCCATTTCTGAATAATTTACCCAATATTTTGAATCCTAACGCACCTAAGTCAGTTCCCAACGGTAACCTAGACATGGCTAATCTGGGTAATGGTCTACCAACGATTACCGGTAGTAATGGTTTACCCGTAGATCAGTTTGGCGGCGGCAGTACTTCGGGTAATTATCCCAGTGGTTTACCGCTAAATTTCGGTGACATCAGCCAATTGCCAGCGGTGGAAACATCTCGCGATGATATTTCCAACAGTGCCCCACCACCGCGACGTAATAGAAGCGTAACTCAATCTAATAGTAATCTGGCGAGTAATAATCAGGTTGCGGGGAGTGATGACCAAGACAGTCAAGGTAATTTAATTGATAATCGTCTTGATGCCCGTCCCAATGGTGTAAATCGCCCTAATAATATTCCTAATAACAGTAATTTACGTCCAGAAATTAATCCTGATGCCGTGCGCGGCTCCGACAATTTGGATAACTTATTGGCTCCACCAGTGCGCAAAAATGCTGTGGCTCAAACCCCAGTCGTTACGCCTTTAGTTACCCCTGAACCTACGACCGCACCATCTAAGACTCCCCCAGAAGAGCTTATTTCTAGTTGGGATGTATTGTATGCCAACATCAGCAGTCAATTGAACAATCAGGTTACCCTAAGGCAGATTGCCTTAAAAGAAGAACAGGTCGCCAATGTTGATGTAGAACCGATCCAGTGGATTCCCATTACTAATGCCCCTAAAGATAAAAAAGGGGTGGTGGAATTTGCTTTATTGATTGCCCCCGATGGCAAAGTGCAAAAACAATTTCTTAAATCTAGCGGCGATGCCCAATTAGATGCTTTAGTCCGGGAAACGATCAAAGGTTATTACAATAAATTTAAGCCTGTGGCGGAGAAGTCCCCTGAAAATAAATCAGATCCTAAACACCGCCTGATCAGGATTCGTTATCTTTTTCCGTAACTAATTCTCTAGATTGCAACCGGTAGTATGTAATTCAGCAGATGTGATTAGGAATCAGGTGCAGTTAGGTTATGATGGGATGCTGCTGCGTTGATGTAATCTTGAGCTAAATCAGCTAAACTATGGGTGTTAATGTTTCTCTAAATACTAGGGCTTAACTGTGTCCCTATGGTATTTGGTGGTAAGACACAACTACGGTTTTGCGCCGTATAATACGGGAATTGGTGCAGCAATTGGCTGGCAAAATATTTGAAGACATCTCACAACGAATTGGGAACAACTATTAAATTTCCAATCACTGCCTAGCGTCTTGGCACTTTATGCAAGATAGAAAGATGGGTCGCCAGAGCGCGGTCATTGATGCATAATCCAACTGATGTAAATATTTCGAGAATGCATCATATTGCTCAATGCGCTCTCTTAGTACATTCCCTTGGGGCATTTTATGGATCAGTTTTATGAGAGATTTTTATTGGTGGATTGTTTAGGGGAGATGTTTCATCGTAAGTAGCATTTAGATTGATGGTTTAGTAGTTAAGACTTATTCTCAGGAACAATTAAGTTTGACAAAAACTCCCATCAAAATTTGCCCATAGCAGGCTAGGTTGTAGCGCAATATTTGACTAGAAACAAACTGACACCTAATTCCTCAGCATTAGTTAAACTCAGATGATTTCTCTGTAAAAATCGCTAATATCACCCATAATGATTAATGCAAATGGAGGATCTAAAAGTACGCTTTTAGGTTATATTGCCGCTGGTACACTCATTTAACTTCATTAAACAGTCCCTACTAGCATAAATAATTGTGGCTAGCACCCTAGATTTTACTTTGAGTAACTTAGTATCATCGGGAGTTGACTCAAACTTGACGATTAGTGCTAATTGGTTTAATTTAGCTAAGTCATACAAGATAAATATTTTAAAGCTAAAAAAGATCAACATCTTAAAGCGCCAATTCAAGGATGAAATGCAACGGGTTCTGATGAAGCAAAGAATACT
>JBAXSK010000119.1:0-12255 GCA_037130765.1 Pseudanabaena sp. ELA607 | reverse complement strand
GATAATTTAGCTAAATCAAATCCTACAACTGAATATCAGAAGTTATCTCCCAACAATCAGTTTAAAAGACAGTCCCAAGATCATAAACGTCTAATGGAAGCCTCCTCAGAGAATATTAATGACTCCCTAGAGCAGTTAGAACAGGAGCGACTAGAAGATGATTGGGGTGAGGATTTAGATAATGAGTATGATGAATCAGATTTGAACTCTGATGAATTTGCCTCGGAATTAGATGTAGATTCAGATGAAGATTTACGACCATCAACGCCAGATAGGAAGCAAAGAAAAAGTAATCGGAAACGCAAATCTAACCGCGCCCACCATGAGGAAATTGCGGCATCAAGCGACCTCAAAGATGGCAACAATCACACCAATAACTTAGATTTATTGCAGGTTTATCGTCAAAGTCCCACCCTGAAATTACGGAATTGCATTGTGACCCAAAACCTTGGCTTAGTGCGTAAGGAAGCTTATCACTGGGTAAATCAATGTACAGAAACTTTTGATGATTTAGTACAGGTAGGTTCCATTGGTTTGATTCGTGCCATTGAAAGATTTGATATGAATCGTGGTCATGCTTTTAGTTCTTTTGCGATTCCTTATATTCGCGGTGAAATTCAGCATTATCTGCGGGATAAAAGTCCGACGGTGCGGATGCCTCGTAATTGGCTCACGCTGTATAATCAAGGCTGCAAGCAAATTCGTTTATTGCGCATTCAGATGCGGCGCGAACCTTTAGATCACGAAGTTGCGAATACTCTAAGTATTACTGTATCGGAGTGGCAAGAAATTAAATTAGCTTGTCAAAATCGTTCCCCTGTTAGTTTAGATACGCCCCTTTCCGATGAAAATGATAATCCTACTTTTTTAGGTGATATTGTCACTGATCAGAAATATCATAGTTTTCAATTAGCCCAAGAAGATAGTTTAAGAATTCAACAAGCTTTAGATTTATTAGAAGATCGCACTCGTCAAATTGTGGAATTTGTATTTTTAAAGGAGTTTACCCATCGCGAAGTAGCGGAAACCCTTGGTATTAGTGCCGTTACTGTATCTCGCCAATTAAAGAAAGGTTTGGAAGTATTGCGTAATGTATTGACTACTCCTTTAGAGTAATCGTGCTTTAGTACATCAACTATAGTTATTTAAAATTATTTTGGCACATTAAAAGCACTTGACCACCCCCCGCCTACGGCGTACCCCTCCAAGGGAGGGGAATTACAGACAAGATTAAAATTCCCCTCCCTTGGAGGGGTGGCAGGCTCTGCCTGACGGGGTGGTGTTATTTATTGCTTTAAAGCCGCGCTATTCTTAATTTGTTTGACTATATAATCATAATCAAATAGAATTAGTTCTTTGCTGTAATTCCTTTTCACATGAACGCCAATTAGTCATGATTTCATCTAAAATATTATAGAATCTGGCATTGTGATATTTTTCCAGTAAGTGCACCAATTCGTGAACCACAACATATTCTATGCAATGAATTGGTTGTTTAACCAGTTCCAAATTGAACCAAATCCGGCGGGCTGTAATATTACAACTTCCCCAACGGGTTTTCATTTTTTTGATCCGCCATTCCTGAATCTCTACCCCCACAATTGGCAACCATTGGGCAATTAAAGGTGTAATCACGGTGTGTAATTGTTGGCGATACCATTGGGTTAATAAGTCAAGTCTAGCGTGTAAATTGGTATGCGGCTTAATATACAGATTGATGGCATCTTGATCTAGGATAATGTGATTAGTTTCGCTTTGTTCAATGACGCGCAAAGTATATGCTTTGCCTAAGAAATAATGAATTTCACCGCTGATCATTTGACATTGGTTTAGCTCGCTTTGTTTTTCCCAAATGTGCTGAAGTTTGGCTCGACGTTCTTGAATCCATGGCAGTTTTTGACGCGCTAAATCACGAATCATCGCATCACTCAAATGTTTAGGCGCTGTAATTCTCACCTTGCCATCAGGGGGGCAGATTTTGATATAGGCGTTTTTGATTGACTTACGAATTACTTCTATTTCTAGATGATCAAGATAAATTTGTGAATCATTCATATTCGTCATGATTAAGTAGGCAGACAAAAACTTTAACTGTTGAGAGATTCAGCTTTTGGGCTGTTTTCTACGGTCATTGTCTCTAAATAAATTACCTCATTGGCAGTCTAAATGGCTGGGCTAAATCGAAAACAGTTCTAATATAAACTAAGCACCCAAAGTGGGTAAATCTTTGGGTGCTTTTGATCATAAATTAACTAAAAAATCAGATTTTAATTACGAATAATCATCATCATCTTCATAATCATCATCCTCATCTTCTTCTTCGTCATCAATGTCAATTTCACTGTCATCATCCACTAAATCATCATCATAGGGACGACGATCCACCCGAGGCTGATCTAAGGGACGTAAATCAAATCGCGCTTCCATAGAGTAAGCCCGCGCCGTTTGATCATCAATTACTTCATCATCAATCACATCATCGTCATAGGGGAACTCCGCTTCATAAACCGGATCTACTTCGCTTGCCGTGCTGTCGTAGGCATTGAAGCCAGTACCTGCCGGAATCAAACGACCGATGATGACGTTTTCCTTCAAGCCACGTAACCAGTCAGATTTGCCTTCAATAGCAGCTTCGGTCAAAACCCGTGTGGTTTCTTGGAAACTCGCTGCCGAAATGAAACTATCCGTGTTCAAACTGGCCTTGGTAATCCCCATTAAAACTGGCGTATATTCAGCCGGTGTACCACCAGTAATTTCCATTGCCTCATTGATTTGTTGCACTTGATGCAATTCCACTAACTCACCAGGCAAACGAGTTGTGTCACCACCATCATCAATGCGCACCTTAGAAGTCATCTGCTTGACCACTACTTCAATGTGCTTATCCGAAATATCCACCCCTTGGGATTGATACACTGACTGCACTTCATTGAGCAAGAATTCCTGCACCTTCTGTAAGGCTAAACGCGAAGCATCATCCACTGAGTGGTTTTTGCGATAGGTACGGAAATAAATGTCCAAAATGTCATGGGGATTTGCCGGACCATCTGTGATCGGCTCAGCGGCAGTAAGGCGTTGCCCATCAGACACCACCAAACTCTGTCCCGCATTGATGAAGTAATCTTCATCGACGAAACCTTCATCGGTGATAATCTTCACCTGGGCGTTGTCGTCACTATCATAGGCAACTTGCACCACCCCAGCCATTTTAGCCAAAACGCACATTTCCTTCGGCTTACGGGCTTCGAGCAACTCTTCAATCCGAGGCAAACCTTGGATAATATCGCCAGTCTTAGCTCGTTCAAATACCAACAGCGCCAAAGTATCACCTCGTTGCACCAAGTCCGCATCGGAAATCTGCAACAGCGCCCCAGGGGACACCAGATAAGGGCGACCAGTGCGCACCACAACCCCAGTTTCATCAACGCTGACCACCTGACCCGATACGTCTGTATGCGTCGTTGACGATAAAGCATCACTGGAACGGAGTAAGTCCCCAATCTTAACGGTGGCGTTTTCGCAGGGGATATGCACCCGGTTGTGATCTGTCACCACCAGCACCCGCCGCGCCACTTCTGCCCCTTGGCGAATCCCACGCACTTCACCGGCACGACGACAGAGAATTTCCGTGCGGGAAACCACCGCCCCTGGTTCGATATGTTCGCCATCGGTTACTAAAACCCGCGTCCGCACACTGCTGACATGGGTGGGTTCGCTAGAAGTATCTTGGCGAATTACCAAAGATTCCAAAATCACCAACTGCAATCGCTGTAATTCCGAATTAGTTAAATCAGGGATAAACTCAATGTCTGCGGCTAACTGAGGCGCATCTGTGTCAACTTCTAGCACCAACTGGGTTTTGAGAATTTCTACACCGTCAATAGATTTAACCCGCTCATCATGTTTGAAAGGAACCCGCTGCACGGCTCGTAAACCGATAGAGCGTCCTTCTTGATTGTCAGACTCTTGACTAGGAACCATCGGCGCATCAGGCACATGAAATTCTTGGACTGGACGCAGCAAGATCGCTGGACCATCGGGAGAATCCACATATTCCACATAGCGCAGATCTTCGGCAATAATTCCGGGCATCACTTCCGTTTGCGGATAAGCCAAGGAGCCATCTTTTTGCATCGCGGTTTGGGGATCATCCACCAAGCGCAAATCACCGGGCTTGATCACGATTTCCCGCAAAATGTCATTCTTTTGGCTGACTTCCGCCACCCCAGACATTTGGGCAAAGATATCCTTGACCACTTCCGTACCGGCTTCCACATACTGATTTTCTTCAATCATCAGTAACGAAGCATCTTTGTTTACCTCATGGGTTTCTTCAGGAATCCATAGCAGCGTACCGCCTTTGACCACTTCATAACCCTGTTTATTGCCCTTGTTCCGTTTGGCAATTTCTACCCCAGCATATTTGATAATGCCGCCGGTGGTGGTCATGTAAGTATCGTCAATCAATTCGGCAACCACTTGATTATTAATCAACTTCGTGCCTGGTAAAGCTTTAAGCGAAAAAGCCTGACCATCGGGAGTTTCTAAAATGTAATGCTCACGCCCTTGGTGAGTTTCCAATTTGACAGCAGCTTGATTCAGCACCACCGAAGCAGTAATGATTTCCACTTCCCGATTACTACGCTCTTCTTCTTCAATAATCCGTACCACGCCGCCATGCTCGGTGATCAAGCGCGTTTCTGCCAATACATCACCTTCATTAACCAGCGTACCGTTTTTCGCCGTCGGTTCTGCCCCTGGAGGCAAGTTATAAACTTCCCCTTCCAAAATCCAGACCCGACCACGCTCACCACGAGCCACGTAGGTAGTATTACCCTGACGATCCTTCTTCTCTTCGATTTGCAAATCAGAGAACAACACTTCCCCAGCAAGGTCAGTATTTAGGGCTTTGGTAGCTTTTTCGGTGGTTTTCCGTGCCGTCCGTCCCGTGGCTGCCACTTCCGCCATTAGCTGGTTTTTGTCGATTTTCTGCCCATCTTTGACCAACAAAGTGGAACCTTGGGTAACGTTGTAATCTTCGCGAGTCCCATCATGACCCACGATAGAAAATTCCCCATTGGCTTCGACTAAAAAGGCATCATCACCGTGGCGAGTCCGCATGGCCCGCACCCTGAGCTTCTTGTGATACTTGATTTGTCCCGCAAAAGGAGCGCGTCTTTGTTGTGCTACTTCCCCTGTAAACACCCCCCCAGTGTGGAAAGTACGCATGGTTAACTGGGTGCCTGGTTCGCCAATGGACTGCGCCGCAATGATCCCGACCGCTTCGCCAATGTCTACCAAATGGGCATGGGCCAAACTCCAGCCATAGCACATCTTACATACTGAGCGGGTTGATTCACAGGTCAGAGCCGAGCGCACTCGCACCTGTTTTACCCCAGATTTAACAATGTCTTTGGAGAGGGTATCGGAAATATCCTGATTCCGTAAAGCAATCACTTCACCAGTAACAGGATGAATCACATCTTCGGCTAAAACCCGCCCAAATAGACGATCTTCAAGCTTGATCAGGGTCTTTTCCCCGTCTTGCATCGCCTGCATCACTACACCCACTTCCGTACCGCAATCATCTTCACGGATAATTACGTCTTGGGATACGTCCACCAAACGACGGGTCAAATAACCTGAGTCCGCCGTCCGCAATGCCGTGTCTACCAAGCCTTTCCGTGCGCCGTAAGACGAAATAATGTATTCCGTTACGGTCAAACCTTCGCGGAAATTAGTTTTAATGGGCAAGTCAATAATTTCCCCTTGGGGATCTGCCATCAAGCCCCGCATTCCCACCAACTGCCGCACCTGAGAGATATTCCCCCGCGCCCCAGAGAATGCCATCATGTATACCGAGTTCAGCGGATTATTGCGCTTGAAGTTTTTCACCACCTCTTCCTTAAGCCGCTCGTTCGTGATGTTCCAAGTATCAATTACTTTTTGGAACCGCTCCACTTCGGTGATTTCACCACGGGTATAACGTTCTTCAGTGACATCAATTTCCCGCTCGGCTTCGGCGAGGAGTTCTTTCTTTTCCGGTGGCACTTGCAAATCGTCCACACTGATCGATACCCCCGCTTGGGTGGCATAACGGAAGCCCAAGGACTTCAAATGGTCGGCAATGTTGGCGGCGCTGGTCGTACCGTAATGGGTAAAAGTCCAAGCAATCAGTTTTTTAAGTTCATTTTTATTCACCGTGCGATTAATGAACCGCTTCCGAGGATAGACCTTATGCGGATTTCTGGAGGAATTGCTGATTAGATCTGCCATAGGTGCAATGGGGTTACTCAATGGGAATGGACGATTATCTGGCGTTTGGTGGGATATAGCGGTTGCGAGACTTTTGCTTCAGCCTAATCAGCAAAAGTCTCCATCATCGTTTTAGCTAGTTAAGGAACTATAGATAGTTTGATTGAAGATGACCCGTCCAGCGGTGGTTTTCACATATTGGGAAATCAACTCACCGTCAGCAGCTTGACGCATCCGCAAGTGACTGTATTCTGTAACTTTAGTGCCATCCTCAAAAGTAGTTTCCTTAGGGGTTTCGGCGGGATTAATTTCCCCATCTCCTTCAATGTCGCCATCAAAGCGCAACCAAATATGAGCATGGAGTGAAATCACCCCTTGTTCATAAGCCATGACCACATCATTGAAATTAGAGAAGTAACCGCCTGCGCCCTTTTGTCCATAGGGATTATCAGCGGTCAAGTAGTAACAGCCCAAAACCATATCTTGGCTAGGTGCAACAATGGGTCGTCCCGTTGCCGGAGATAGAATATTATTAGAAGCCAACATCAGCAATCTTGCTTCGGCTTGAGCTTCTAAAGATAAAGGTACGTGTACCGCCATTTGGTCACCGTCAAAGTCGGCGTTAAAGGCGGGACACACCAAGGGATGTAACTGAATGGCGCGACCATCGACTAATAAGGGTTCAAAGGCTTGAATCCCCAACCGGTGCAAGGTCGGAGCGCGGTTGAGCATCACGGGGTGTTCGCGAATTACATCCTCTAAAACATCCCAAATTTCTGGCTCGTTGCGTTGGATCTTCTTCTTCGCAGCTTTGATGTTATTCACAATCCCTTGCTTAATCAGGCGATAAATCACAAAGGGCTGGAATAACTCAATAGCCATTTCCTTGGGCAAGCCACACTGGTGAATCCGTAAATTCGGACCTACCACGATCACCGAACGACCGGAATAGTCCACCCGTTTGCCTAACAGGTTTTGCCGGAAGCGCCCTTGTTTCCCTTCAATAATATCGGACAGGGATTTAAGAGGACGATTGTTTGCGCCAACGACGGTACGCCCGCGCCGCCCGTTGTCGATTAACGCATCCACCGCTTCCTGTAACATCCGCTTTTCATTACGGACAATAATCTCTGGAGCCAGAATTTCCTGTAACCGCGCTAGGCGATTATTGCGGTTAATCACCCGCCGATAGAGATCATTGAGGTCACTGGTGGCAAAACGACCGCCATCCAACTGCACCATCGGGCGTAAATCTGGCGGAATCACGGGAATTACATCCAACACCATCCATTCTGGCTTAGAACCCGTCGCCACAAAGTTATCCACCACCCGCAGGCGTTTGATATACTTGGCACGTTTTTGTCCTTTGGCAGTGTCAATGTCCCGCCGCAGGGTTTCGGCTTGTTTTTCGAGGTTGATTTTAGCGAGCAAATTCTTAATGGCTTCAGCACCAATTTGCACCTCAATGCCATCAAGGGGAATGTCTTCGGCGTAGATTTGATCTTCTAGTTCAATCCACTGATCTTCCGTCAGCAGTTGCTTATAGGACAAACCATAGGCGCTGGCAATAGCTTGCCCTGCGTCCACTTGCTGACCTTCCGCTACAATGGGGCTATGTTTGGGATGCAATTCATAGCGGGATTCTGTACCATCGGCAGCTTTAATGCGAATCTCTTTGCTGCCAATGAAGCTCACTTCGCCATCAATGTCCGACTCAATGCCCGGATTAATCACCACATAGGCATTAAAGTAAACAATTTGCTCCACATCCCGCAAAGGAATATCGAGCAAAATTGCCATGTAGCTGGGAATCCCCTTCAGATACCACACATGGGTCACCGGTGCGGCTAACTTGATGTAGCCCATGCGATGGCGACGCACCCGCGACTCGGTAACTTCTACGCCACAACGTTCGCAGACAATCCCACGATGGCGTACCCGTTTATACTTGCCACAATGACATTCCCAATCCTTGGCTGGACCAAAAATCCGTTCGCAAAACAAACCATACATCTCTGGCTTGAGGGTGCGATAGTTAATGGTTTCTGGCTTGGTGACTTCGCCTACGGTGCTACCATTGGGCAATACCCGCTCGCCCCATTTGCGAATCCGTTCGGGCGATGCCAAACCAATTTTCACATAGTCAAACTTCTGTTCCACTTTTGCCATAGGGGTTGCTGTCCTCGCTAAAACTACATCAATAAAAAACTACTTCCCAAACCCAAATCTCAATAACGCTATAGCTCCTGAAATTAACCTGATTGCTTAATCTGACTGAAATTAAGCTAACTATGGTGTGAGTTGATGCCACAGGTTTTCTCAAGTTCTCTCAAATCAGTCCTAACCACCTCAGTGGCAATCCCAGTTATCTCACAGTCACCAAAACGCCCCAACTTAAACCGGCATCGGCTAAGTTGGTGGCGCTGGTTTAGATTGTGATTCGCTGCCCAAGCTGTTTATCCAAATCCTTTTGATTCAAATTGATCCAAATTGACTTAAATATTTGCCCAAGGTCTGACCAATGGCAAGAAACCTCATCTCAACTAATCCGATTAATTAACGCATTAATTAATGCAAAATTAACCCAAATTAATTTAGGGGATTAATCATCATCATCCTCAAAACTGGTGCTGTGATACTCGTAGGTAGGACGACTGGGAATCCGCCGTGCGTTAACATCGGTCATCAAATCGACCTCCGTATCTTGATTGCTGCCATCTTCTGATACCTTGTGAATCGACACATCTAAACACAAGGATTGCAGTTCTCGCACCAATACCTTGAAGGATTCCGGTGTGCCGGGGCGCGGAATGGGCAAACCTTTGACAATGGCGTTGAGCGCGTCGTTGCGTCCCGTCATGTCATCAGACTTGACCGTGAGTAACTCTTGGAGAATATAAGCGGAACCAAAGGCTTCCAATGCCCATACTTCCATTTCCCCAAACCGCTGACCACCCTGCTGGGCTTTACCACCAAGGGGCTGCTGGGTCACCAAAGAGTAAGGACCGGTAGAGCGGGCGTGAATCTTATCGTCTACCAAGTGCACCAGTTTAAGCATATACGCCCGACCCACGGTCACTGGTTGATCAAACGGCTCACCGGTGCGGCCGTCAAATACAGGTAGCTTGCCGCAATTGTCGGGATTAAACATCCATTGTTTACCTGGCAACTTAGAGGCTTCCAATAGCGCCGTATTGACTAGGGTGCGGGAGTTTTCTTCGGCGTATTTTTCATCGAAGGATTCCACAAAAAAGCGCGTATTCAGGTGTTCGCCAGCCCAACCTAGTAAGCATTCAAAGATTTGCCCTACGTTCATCCGTGAAGGCACGCCCAAGGGATTGAGTACAATATCTAAGGGAGTACCGTCGGCTAAGAAAGGCATATCTTCCTTCGGCAAAATCCGAGAAATAATCCCCTTATTGCCGTGGCGACCTGCCATCTTGTCACCCACTTGGATTTTGCGTTTTTGGGCGACATAAACCCGCACCACCATGTTGGCTCCGGGGGGCAGTTCGTCCCCTTGCTCTCGGGTAAATACCCGCACGTCTACCACCCGACCTTTTTCACCGTTGGGTACACGTAAAGAGTTATCCCGCACATCTCGCGCTTTTTCGCCGAAAATTGCCCGCAAGAGCTTTTCTTCGGGGGGCTGGTCTGATTCACCCTTAGGGGTCACTTTGCCCACGAGAATATCATTGGACTGCACCCATGCCCCAATGCGAATAATCCCCTGTTCATCGAGGTTACGCAGGGCATCTTCACCGACGTTAGGAATTTCGCGGGTGATTTCTTCAGGTCCAAGTTTGGTTTGACGGGCTTCAATCTCAAATTTTTCAACGTGAATTGAAGTGTATACATCGTCATGGACGAGGCGCTCATTGATCAAGATTGCGTCTTCGTAGTTGTAGCCTTCCCAAGGCATATAAGCAACGAGAACGTTTTGCCCCAGTGCCAAGCCGCCGCCTTCGGTGGAAGACCCATCGGCTAATACTTGACCTACGGAAACGCTATCGCCAACCCACACCAAGGGGCGCTGATTTAAACAGGTGTCTTGGTTAGAGCGTTGGTATTTGTGTAATTTGTAGGAGATTTCACCGCCATTTTCTGATTTAACGCGAATCTCTTCCGCTGAAACATAGCTCACTTCCCCTTTGGTGCGGGAAACAATTACCATCCCAGAGTCCCGGGCGGCTTGGGCTTCTAACCCTGTACCCACCAAGGGACGCTCCGGACGCAACAGGGGCACGGCTTGCCGTTGCATGTTAGAACCCATCAGAGCGCGGTTTGCGTCGTCATGCTCTAGGAACGGAATCAGCGAAGTTGCCACAGAAATAATCTGTACGGAAGAAACCGCTAGAAAATCTACTTCTTCAGGGGTAGAGCTACCAAATTCCTGCCGATAACGGGTGGGAATAATTTCATTGAGAATCCGTCCCGTCTCGTCAGCAGACACATCCCCAGCGGCTACCCGATATTCATCTTCCTCGTCAGCGGTCATGTACACGGGGGATAAATCCTTGCGGACTCGTCCTTCTTCAACCCGATGGTAAGGAGTCTCGATGAAGCCATATTGGTTAACCCGGGCGTGGGTCGCCAAGGAACCGATCAAACCAGCGTTAGGACCTTCTGGAGTTTCGATCGGACAAATCCGCCCATAGTGGGAAGGATGAATGTCCCGCACCGCAAACCCAGCCCGCTCTCGGGTCAAACCGCCAGGACCTAGGGCACTTAAGCGCCGCTTGTGGGTTAATTCAGCTAAGGGATTGGTTTGATCCATGAACTGGGACAACTGGCTGGAACCAAAGAATTCCTTAATTGCCGCCACTAGGGGTTTAGGATTCACCAAGGAAGCCGGAGTCAGAGCATCCACATCAGAAACCGTCATCCGTTCGCGAATGATCCGCTCTAAGCGATTTAAACCGACGCGCACTTGGTTTTGTAATAGCTCACCAACGGAACGCACGCGGCGATTGCCCAAATGGTCAATATCATCTAATTCTCCCATGCCAAACTTGAGGTTAATCAAGTAATTAATCGCGGTGAGAATGTCTTTTTCCGTCAATACCCGCATCACATCTGGGGTATTAAGGCGCAGTTTTTTATTGAGCTTGTAACGCCCCACCTTGCCTAAGTCATAGCGCTTCGGATCAAAGAAGCGGGAACGCAATAACTCCCGTCCACCGGATTCTGTGGGCGGCTCACCGGGGCGCAACTTACGGTAAAGTTCTTTGAGTGCTTCTTCTTCGTCGTATTGACCTTCTTTTTCAATGGTCTTATAAAAATAATCAGGGTGAGTCAGTTCATCGAGAATGTCTGAATCACTCAAGCCCAAAGCCTTCAGCAGTACTTGAGCCGATAACTTACGGGTTTTGTCAATGCGCACCCATACCAAGTCATTTTTATCAGTTTCAAACTTGAGCCATGCCCCACGATTGGGAATTAAGCTGGCATTATAGGTACGGCGACCGTTCTTATCTACGTCATCTTTGTAATAAACACCCGGACTACGCACAATCTGGTTGACAATTACCCGCTCTGCACCGTTAATAATAAACGTGCCGCGATTGGTCATCAGTGGTAAATCCCCAATGAAGACCTCTTGCTCCTTGATTTCGCCCGTCTCTTTGTTGATCAATCGCGTGGGAACATACATTTGCACCCCATAGGTGGCATCCCGACGCTTCGCCTCCTCAACATTATATTTGGGACGTTTCAGCTTATAGTTCTCGGCGACAAAATGTAATTCCATTTTGCCTGTATAATCTGTAATTGGGGAGAAGCTCTTAAGCTCTTCAATGAGTCCTTCCTCTAGGAACCACCGAAAGCTCTCCCGCTGAATCTCTACGAGGTCTGGTAGAACAAAGGCAGGAGTTACAAGAGTTGGCTTATTCATGCACTAATAACTGCAGTTTAGTGAGCTTAGGTTTATGACTTGCTTTTTGGCTAAGGCATAAGCATCTTAATCTACACTTGTTTAGGCCCCTTTGTCAAGGATGATCT
>JBAXSK010000118.1:0-12300 GCA_037130765.1 Pseudanabaena sp. ELA607 | reverse complement strand
CGAAGTATTCTTTGCTTCATCAGATACTGTTGCATTTCATCCTTGAATTGGCGCAATTAAACTCAAGCAACTTGCTACTATAATTCAACAAATCTTAAATTCATAGCTATAGTTACAGCTTTGCCATTACTTTGCTGGACTAACCAAAGTTTTTATGTCAAATTTTTGTGCAAAATTCGCAACTATAGCTGTAGTCACTTGCGTTAGGACAAATCAAAACCACAGAATCGAGTGGCGGCGCTTCGCGCCGCCACTCGATTCTGGTTTTGTGTCTTAACCAAACTGGCTAAAGCTATACTATCCAATGCGATGTAGGATGAAATTTATCATATGATCGGTACTCACTGGTTTGAAATTGTGGAACTATCCGATCGCGCCTCTAGGGAATAAAGTTAAATATAAACCCGAAAGAATGAGAATCTGGGTTTCTATGTACTTAGGGAATGAATTTGGCTTCAATTTCTTGAACAGATAAGGGCTTGGAAAATAAATAACCTTGCCCAAATTCGCATTCTAAGTTCCGTAAAATTTCAAGCTGCGCTGATGTCTCAATGCCTTCGGCAACAACGGCTAATCCTATTTGATTGCCCAAGGCGATGATTGTCCGCACGATTTGGTAATTACGGCTTGCTTCTTGCATTTGATTGATAAAGGAGCGATCGATTTTCAAGTAATCCGCAGGTAAACGATGGATATAATTTAGCGATGAATAGCCAGTGCCAAAATCATCAATACTAACTTGGATATTTCTGGACTTAATTTGCGTGAGTAGATCGATGGTTTGATTAATATCATCGAGCAACATACTTTCGGTAATTTCTAAAGTAATCGATTTTCCATCTAAGCCAGTTTTCGCCAATATGCGATCGATATCCGTCAGCAAGTTGGGGTTGCGAATATCCTGAGCCGATAGATTGATACTCATTTTTAAGGCGGCAGCATCCACAAAAGTGGTTTTCCATTTGGCGAGTTGCTGACAAGCTTCTTGAAATACCCAACTATCAAGGGCGACAATCAACCCTGTTTCTTCAGAGATCGTCACAAAATCCATCGGCGAAACCATGCCACGAGTGGGATGTTGCCAACGAACTAGGGCTTCAAAACCAATCAGGCGATCTCCATTAAGGATGTCCATAATTGGCTGATAATAAACCATAAACTCTTGGCGATCAATCGCATGACGTAGATCGGTTTCGAGATCGAATCGCTTTTTAGCCTGAACGTACATTTCTGCATCAAAAAATTTGTAAGAATTGCGCCCCTCTGATTTAGCTTTGTACATTGCCATATCAGCATCACGGAGCAGATCGGCGGCTTGATGATAATCTTTATTTCCCAAGACAATACCAATACTGACATCAATAAATATTTCGCCGCCATTCAAAATTAATGGCACTTGAAAATCACTCAAAATCCGTTCTGTAATCTTAATTACTTCATCAATATTGGCAATATATTCCAACAAAATGACAAACTCATCACCACCAAATCGAGCGACTAAATAAACATCCTCTAAATGTTTTTTTAGCTTCTCAGAGATGCTAATTAGTAGTTGATCGCCAATGATATGCCCCAAACTATCATTAACGATTTTAAATTGATCTAAATCTAGAAATAAAATTGCGTAACCATGGGAATCTAATTGATGCGATCGCTGAATTGCTTGATCGATCCGCTCTAATAGCAATCTTCGATTGGGTAAATCGGTAAGGGGATCGTGCATAGCATTATGGATAATCAGATCTGACGCAGCTTTCAATGCGGCGGTTCGGGCATACACTTGTTTTTCTAATTCAACATTGCGGTTTTCTAATAGTTCTCTTTTTTCAGCTTCTAAGACTGACTGGCGATCGAGGGATATTTGCAAAGCATCGTACTGCTCTTTCATCCTCAACATTGATTGCACCCTAGCCCGCATTTCCAGCGCATTAAGAGGCTTGCTAATAAAGTCATTAGCACCTGCATTTAAGCATTGAGCTAGATCTTCTTTAGCGGTTAGGGCTGTGACCATAATGATCGGAATCGGTCTATATTTGGGAATGGCTTTGATGTGTTCGCAGACTTCGATCCCATCCATATCGGGCATCATTACATCTAGTAAAATCAAATCTATATCTAATATTTCTAAGGATTCGAGAGCCTCTTGTCCACTGGATGCATAATTTAATTCATAGTCATATTCATTCAAAAGCGCTTCTATAACATCAAAGTTCCGTGGCTCATCATCAACGATTAAGATAGTTTGATTATTCATGGATTGTTTAGGTTGGGGTTCTAAGATTTTAACTGATGTTACGTGGAAGTTTGCAAGACCCTCACCCCTAGCCCCTCTCCCAAAAGGGGCGAGGGGAACAAGAAATTGGTCTTACTCCCCCTCGCCCTTAATGGGAGAGGGGGCTGGGGGGTGAGGGTTCCACGTAACATCAGTGACTAAAAAAAATTAAGATTCGATTGAACGAAGTGTTGCCCCAAAGCGGGCTAAAATTTGTTTGATTGTCGTGGCTAGTTGATTGAGTTTGACGGGTTTTGTTAAATACTCATTTGCACCAGCTTCTATAAATCGATCGCGATCGCCTGCCATCGCTAATGCAGTTAAGGCAATAATCGGAATATTCGCTAGTTCAGGAATATTCTGTCTACGAATAGTTTTGATCGCCTCCAGTCCGTCAATATTGGGCATTTGAATATCCATTAAGATTAAATCAGGTCGTAGTGAACTCGCAAGATCCATCGCCTCTTGACCATCTTTGGCAAACAATAAGTGATAGCCCTTGGCTTTGAGGTATCTAGAGATTGTAAGCTTATTTGCTTCATTATCTTCCGCCAGTAATATTGTGGGTAGCCTCTCAGCAATTCCATTGTCAGGACTTGGCGCTAAAGGATTTGTAAGTTGATTTGTAAGTTGATTTGTAAGTTGATTTGTAAATATAGGCGATGGAATTGATATATTTTCGCAGGGAAGGGTGATCGTAAAACAGCTACCCACTCCCATTTCACTGGTTACAGTTACCCTGCCGTTGTGCATCTCCACAATGCTCTTAACTAAGGCAAGCCCTAACCCTGTGCCTGAGTATTGACGATTGAGCGCTCCGTCAATTTGGACAAAGGGTTGAAATAATTTTTGCAGATTCTCTGGAGAGATGCCGATCCCTGTATCAGTTACGGCAAATCTAATTTCGCTCGTGATCTCATTCGTGATTTTTGCTGGATTTTGCTGAAGGCTAACCACCAATGACACCCGACCTCTTTCGGGCGTGAACTTAATTGCATTAGTAAGCAAATTAATCAGAGCTTGGCGAATACGTCTCTCATCGACAAATAGTTCTGGTAAATTAGGCGCGATTTTTAATTCCAACTGAATGCGTTTGCGTAATGCTTGCTGCTTAACAAAGGGTAAACTGGATTGACATAGTTCAGCGATCGATGTTTGTGAACAGGTGATCTCGACTTGTCCCGATTCGATTTTGGCAACATCCAGAATGTCATTAATCAATTCCAATAGATGAGTTCCACTGCTAGTAATTGTTTCTAACGGCTCTTTCTGCTCTTGATTAATTGCCCCAAAGACATTCTCTTGCAATGCTTCCGACATTCCTAAGATCGCATTGAGGGGAGTTCGCAATTCATGGCTCATATTAGCAAGAAACTCATCTTTAAGCCGCGTAGCACGAGCTAGTTCTTCGTTAGAGATCGCAAGTTGTTGGTTGCTTTCTGTTAGTCGTGACTCAGCTTGTTGTCTTTCGGTTAATTCTTTCTGGATTTGTTCAAATAGATTGGCTTGTTGAATGGCGATCGCTAATTGATTGGCAATTTGCTGCACAAACTCAATTTCTGGTTCTTGCCAAGCTCGTGGCTCATGACATTGATGAATACAGAGTAGTCCCCATAGGGCTTCGCCATTTAGTAATGGCACGACCAGATTAGCTCGAATCTGAAAGCCTTCTAAGAGTTCGCGATAACACCCTTTGATATTTGCCTGATAAATATCATCTATAGATTGAATTCTTCCTTTTTGGTAGTAGATAGTATGTTTTTCACCAAAGCAATGTTCGTCTATGGAAATCGCCACAATTGAGTTAGCTCCATCGACTAAGGATTCGGATACAAATTCGCCTTGGGTATTATGGGATTTGGGATCGAATTTCAGCACGCCCACGCGATCGGCATTCAGAAATTCCCTGATTTCTTCGGTGGCGGTGTTAAAGATTGTGACTAGATCTAGAGATTGGCGAATTCTTTGGGTTATTTCCCTGAGTAACCTCTCTCTTTCTGCTTGTTGTTGAATTTTTTTTTCGGCTTTGCGGCGATCGGTAATATTCCGAAAATACCAAATTCGACCATAGTAAAAGTCACCCGACAAAGACTTTACACTGGTTGAATAACAATCAAAAATATCTCCATCCTTCAGCACTACCTCATCAACGCTGCTACTCTGGGGATTTTCATATAAGTATTCAATTTTAGCGCAAAATATTTCAGGATCGACTAAGTTACTCAATACCCATTGCATAAATTGGCGATCATCCCCTGTTTCAATAATATTTACAGGAATATGCCAGAGGTCGCAAATACGCTGATTGTAAGAGACGATATTGCGATTTTCATCAACGATGGAAATGCCATCAATGGAGGCTTCAAGCTGGGCTTGTAACACGGCATTTTGACGAAGTAAGGTATTGGCGTTGTCTTGAATTTTGCCTGCCATGCGATCGAAGGCGACCGAGATCTGCACTAATTCATCTGAACCTGTTAGTCCTGCGCGTTCATCTAGGTTTCCTTCCGCGAGGCTATTACTGACCGCCACTAAACGGGAGACTCGCCTTGTGAGCGTAATTTCAAAAAAGAACCAAACTCCTAAGCAAAAGATCGTTAAGCTTCCACTAAAAAACAGCGATCGCTTTAAAGCATCATTAAAGGCAATCTGTTTGGTGCGGGTTAAATCATATTCAAAGAATAGAACTCCCACTCTTGAGGATTGAATCTCATCGGGCTGCACTGGCAAAATGACAGGATACATCGCAATTAGTTTCGTCCGATCCGCCGATATCAGCACATCTCCCGATAAATTTTTGCGTACCGCCCCAAATTTCTCGACATACTCAGCGCCTCTTGTTTTTGTAATTGGTTCGTTTCTCAATTCATAACGGTTAGAGAGATGCACAACGTCGCGATCATCTATCAACATCACCAAATTAAGATTTGGATCGCTGCCAAGCTGACTAATAATCGTGATTTCGGCTTCTTCAATATTTGCTCTACGATACAAATAATCTAAGATTCTTGATGTCTGTCCTGCGGAAATTTGGACATAATTTTTGGTATTAATTTCTGTCTTTTGATAAGCCTCATTAATTTCCTGATTAAAAGAAGTTAAGCCCAACAAGCTCCCACAAAAGATTAAAATTGTAGGGATGGAAATTCTTAAAGAGATCGGAAAATTTTGCAATCCTTTCATGGGAACCGTTGGGTAAATTTAGACCTTGGCATTCTTGATAAAACGGTCATCTAGAATACTAGCAGGATCGATAGTTTTGGGTAGTAGTTTGTTGTCAAACATAATCTTGACGAGTTTAGTCATCCCATTAATTAGCGATGGATCGCTTTTATCCAGCAGTTTTTGATTTTCTTGTAAATTCGGTTGGCTGATTCCTTTAAAGGCGTTAAGGATTTGCTCAGGGGTGACTTTGGTACGCTTAGCCATCCGTGTTGCGGCATCTTGAGGATTTTTTTCAAAATAATCTAAGGCGCGAAATCGACCATTCACTAAAGCTTGAATTGTTTCGGGATTATTAGCGATCGCCTCCGTACTTACCACCAATGTATCAACAATTTCCCCAGGAAGCTGACTGCTATCGAATAACAATTTTGCGCCAGCCGCTAACAGATTGGTTCTGGCGGGACCAAAAGTAACCACCGCATCTACTTTCCCTTCTTTATAAGCGCGTTCATGTTCCGTCAATTCCAACGACACAATCTGAATATCCTTGGTGGTCATGTCATTCTTTTCTAAGGCTCGCGCAATGAAAAAAGCACCGAGGGAAGTTGCTTCTACGCCCACACGCTTACCCTTGAGAGCTTTCATGTCAGTGAATTCTGGTTTACCCAAGATCACATCACCGCCATTGGACACATCCATAATCGCGACAATCCGAATATTTTCTTGAGTCGCAGCGAGGACTAGGGCTTGATCGATTGATAGTCCTGCCCCTTCAATTTCTTTATTGCGATAGGCGCGGACTTCCTCTGTGCCTGAAGGGTAATCAACTAAGCGGATCGGCTTGTCGTTGTAGTAGCCCAAGTCTCTTGCCAGATATAAAGTCTCATAGCCTGTCCAAAGATTTGCCCCGATGCGTAATGGAATACTGGTTGTTTGGCTGTTGCAATTAGTTAAGGCGATCGCCACAACCACTGCCAAGAGACTCAACAATATCTGTTTCAAATTGTGCTTTAAAGTATAGGTAATTCTACTCATAAATTTATGTAATATCAAGAAAAACGAAAGAGCGATGAAATCTGATGCATCGGATTATTTAGTTAAATTGACCGACGATGCACTTTATCAGGCAAAACAACAAGGGCGCGATCGCTATGAAATTAGTGCCGTCTCCAATTAAAGATTTCAATGATAAACTTACTCAAGTGTCATTCTACATTAACTATGTCTTGTCCTGTCCCTAAAGAGCAGCAGCCCTTAAATGAATATGTTGAGCTTAAGGAAGCTTTCTTTTATCGATGGGCAAAATTGACGCGATCGCAGTCCAGTAGTGGATAGACACACCTAAAATAGTGCAGTATGTTTTAGGTTAAAAGCTTACTGCGTAAACATATCCAAATTCTTATAAAGCATCAAATTAGCTGTGTCTGTCCAGTAGGGTGCGTTAATGAAATGTAACGCACTCAAGGCTTTTTCATCCTAATCATTTGTGCGTTACGCTCCGCTAACACAGGCTACTGGACTGTTTCACTTAAAATAGTGCGATAGGCAATCGGTTAAAAAGCCTTTAATAATGAATTATCCAGATTTTCTATTGCATCACTTTAGCTGAAACAGTCCACTACATTGCTGTTGATCACCATGAATCACCAACTTAGCGCACTACCCATACTTCATAACGACCATTACTAAAAGTCAGAGATTGCCCTGAAACCTTGCTGGGTAAAAGTCCTAGCCAAATTCGTTCCGTATTGACCACATCACTAAATAGCAAAGTACCATCGGAATTATAAATCAATGTAATGGGATAGAACCGTTCACCTAAATCCACTTGACTACGTTCTAATTGCAGCATCAAATAGGGTGTGCCAGTGCCGCGCAAATCAACTCTAATAAACTGCCACTGTTGTGCCTTACTCACAAATTCTTGAAGATCAACCGATAATTGCCCCCGACGCGATAAGTCCGTATAGAGGGAACGCACCATACTCATCGCCACCCCCAAAGATAAATCATGGAGATAAACCGTTGTGCCATCGGGCGGAACCGCTCCACCACGATTACTCACTAAAGGGGGAATCACTCTGCGATTGAGCATACGGGCAATGTTTAAATCTGCCGCTGCCAATAAACGTAATTCTCCAGCGCTGTTGACATAAATGGAATGAATCGTTAAAAATGCCGTGCGACTTTCTCCATCTTCATCTTTGAGCAGAATACTCATTTTGTTATTGCGGTCAAAGCCAAAAAGTCGCCACAGTAATAAACCAGAACGATCCGCCAACATCGGCAACGGTGCATTACGCCAAACATCCCCATCCCGCACCACATCAATTGTGACCTCATACCATCCTTGATTTGCTTCCAAAGCTGGGGGCGGTAAGAACCAATCAGGATCAGGCTTCTCTTTGCCGAGGAATACAACCCGTCCCAAAATCTGCTCAGGCTTGAGGGCAACAGGAGCCAGATCCAACCGCTGCAATAATTCCATTGCTTCAGGGGTATAAGCTTTTTGTTCCTTAAACCATCGTTCTGCCGCTCGCAGTCCATCGCGATGTAAGACCACTAAACCGCCCCATATTTTTACCGCTGGCACTGGTTCCATCGCTAAAGCCACTTCTACCCGTTGCCAAATGTGAGGATAATCACGAATTAGCATTTCGGCGAATTTACCCCCTTGACTCCGTTTCTCCCGCAATAGCACTAAAGCAGCTTCCCATTGACCATCAAGAATTAAAGTTAGAGCTTGATCACCTATATGTCCGCGCTCTTGCATGGCTTGATTATGGGTTAAGCGGGCATGGAAAGTGATTAAATCTGCCTGTTCTTGCAGGAATGGCGGGAGTTTCTGATCCGGCAGAGTCGCTTTATATGCCGCCATTTTCACCTGAGCATCTTGCCACAATCCCACGCTAGCTAACCACAGCGCCTGTTGGTAAGGAGTGTGGGGCAGCCGTGAACCACTGCGAGTATTGCCTTGATTCGATTCCTGATCGGATTTATTATTAGGTGAAGGATCTATTTTCTGGCGTTCTGTCTTATCAGCGCCTAGATTTTCTGATTTAGCAGGCTTTTCACCATTGGAATTTTTAGAATCATTCGCTTGTTCCTTAGAATTACCTGTAGCTGATTTAGTGGTTTTATTAGTGTTTTTAATCAGATCATTGGTATTAGTTGTTAGCCCTAAACGGTCTAAGGAAATTTTGATTGATGTCAGAACTGATTCAGTATTAAGATTCGCTTCATTGAGCGTAATCCGTCTTAATTGGATCGAATTTTGATTGCTAGGGTCAACTTCTGGTTGAAATACCACAAACAATGGTTCGTAATTATGGGTTTGATTGACTAAAAGCTGGGGTTGATTCCCACTAGCAGTTAAAACATTTTGCCATTGTGGTAATTGATCGACGGGGCTATTCCATTCCACCGTACTCACTAAGCGTGGCCGAGGTGTGGTGGTAAAATAAAAAATTTGTCCGTAGCGCATCTTGTCTCGACTACCTGTAACGCTAAACCAGTAAAGATTTCCGGGTAAATGGCGTGGCGGTTGCCCCCGTAATGATTCGATCTTCTGCATTAACCAAGGTTGGCGACTGCTGGGCACAGATTTAACGGCATAACGAGATCTGACCTGTCGCACAAAAGCATCTTCTAAAGCGTAGATCCGTACCGTTTGCAATGAAACAAATTTTTCTACGCCTCGATCAGAAACAGACTGATATAAACGCAGTTCTTGAATAGATTTAGTTTCTTTTTCGAGGATGCTAAAAATCTGTTCACCACTTTCTAATTTAATTACATCACCAATAATGAGGGATTTCTCTTCTAACTCACCGCGAATTTGCTGTAAAGTCTTCGGCTGACTCCATAGGGAACCATAAACAATGGGAGCGCGAGGGGCATATAACCAGGCAAATAACAGAGGATTATAGAGTAATAAAGAACCTCCCACTAACAAATAAATTAATGCCGGAATTGATAGAATTAAAAATAAATTCGACCAAGTAAATTGATTCCGAGGATCAATCGGTATCAATGGCTTAATTGGAACTAAACTCGATGCATCCTTACTTTGCATTAACATATGTAAAGGCGATTCTCCCGTAGGCGTTGCTCTTGCAGATAGCTCCTTGGGCTGCGGCTGCCTGGGTTGATTAGATGGGGAATTGGGATGATGCGCCATTACGTTATTTAAGGATAGAGTAAAGCTAAGGCATTATGGCTATAAAGTAATTTTCTGAGAGATTTATTGATGAAAGCTTTAATTAAGAGATTTAATTAAAATGGTTACTTTTAGGACTTACGCAAAACCCAAATTGCCCTCATCCCCCAACCCCTTCTCCCAGAACGGGAGAAGGGGAGTAAGATTAATTTCTTGTTCCCCTCTCCCAAAATGGGAGAGGGGCTAGGGGTGAGGGTCTTAGAAACTTCTGCGTAAGTCCTAACTTTATTAAACTTCCTGACTAGGCAAACTCATAGCCAATCTAAGTGATCCAGCCTAGAGTAGTAATCAGGTGATGATAATTTAAGTTGGTGGTAATTATAGCAACAACTTCAGCAAATAGCACAAAAAAGCCCCATAACCGAAAGTCAATTCTAGTTATTATGGGACTTTTTAAGCTAAAAAGCTGATTCTTAGATTAATTACTTTATTAATTACTTCCCTTTAACCATAAACTGGACTTCTTGGAGAGTTTTCACCACCACTGTGGCTTGTGGCTCAATTACAGTTACTTGAGGCGCAGTAATGTTCCCAATTACAGCACCTGCCACCGCACCACCCACAATATCTTCAACTTTTAAACTACCCCGCATCACCGTACCTAAAACCGCACCAGATGCCCCACCAATCGCCGCATCGGTAGCAATTGCTCCAGTATTCGTTTCGCGGGGGTCTTTCATATCAGCTAATAGAGGCGATTCTGCAACTATGCCAATGGTGGCCCCACGACTGCTTAAGTTTTGGGCGACGAATTTAGAACCCCCTGGGATCGGGACAAATTGCCCACTAATCACGGCTCCGGCTGGAATTAAGATGATGCCCTTAGAGTTAACTACATTTTGCGAAACTTCCAGATTAACATCATTGACCGTCGCACCACCGGCAATATAAAGCGTAGACTGTCCCAGAAAACGAGTCGTAATTGCTTGTCCCGCTGGCAGTTTATAAATGATATTACGGGGCTTTTTGGGCGCAGGCTTCTTGTCCCGAATTGTAACGGAAGTTTGGTTAGTGGTTGAGGTTCTATTGGTGTTACTGCTGCGATTAATAATTATGGAATTAGTTTGCTTAATTTTAGAAGTTGCCTCAAGGTTCAGATTTTGACTAGATTCAGCCAATGCTGCTGCGGGCCATGGCAGGATCAATGCACCCAAAGTCGCTGCCCCAAGCACTAGATCAATTAATCGGTGTTGGCTCATCCTCCAAGTTGCGGCTTTTATATGATAAATCATGATTGATCCTCCTTGATTGTAGTGATGATTTTGTTTGATTTAGGATTTTAGTGAGAATTTATTTAGTAATTTCATAGATGATTTAATTGATTATCTCGGCAATAAGTGCTAAAGCAAAATAGACATAATGGGTCATCAATATTTATAGGATGATTAGTCGAATACTAAGCTTAGTTTGTTGCTGATTTTTGGCGATAGTGAATTGATCTAAACTAAGCATATTGGCTCAGACGGCAATTGGGCATTTGTGTTCCCTCAACTTGAAATCTAATGCTTAAAGATAGCTCTGACAGACAATAATTGCATAATGTGGCATTTTTACCGTAGCTACAATATTCCACAATATTGATTGATCGCTACATCCTATAAACATTTAATAGCTATGATATTATTTGAGTCAGCCCCAGCTAAATCAAAGTATAATTAAACTATAATAAATCAAGTACAATTAAACAAGATTGTGCAAATTTGTTATGATTGATTTTAACTGCAAATTGTAACTTGAACCTTAATTACTACAGAGTTATCCCATCGCGTCCCATCAGCAATTAACCATGACAAATTTATCTCCTAAGTCAACCACAAATATCATTACCCACGGCGTAACTTATGCCGAAAACAAGATAAATCCATCCCGTGGACATCAGCAGCGCGGCACTGGGTGGAGACGGGGGTGCATTACCGCAGGTCTGAGTTGTGCTTTATTAGGAACTACGGCTCTTATACCCAATTTTGCCGTCACACCAGTGTACGCGACTATTTTTAACAGCGCGGTAGATCGCTTGCCCCCAGCCCAGCGAGCCGCTTTACGCCAAGGGGAGGTAGTAGTTACAGGGCAAAATGGGCGGTATGTGGCACGGGTTTTAGTCACGGCTTCGGCACAACAGGTCTGGAATTTACTGACTGACTATGGCAATTTGCCCAAGTTCATTCCTAATCTATCTACTAGTAAGGTCATTTCCCAACAGGGCAATCAAAAAGTTGTGGAACAGGAAGACCGGCGGCAAATCTTTTTGGTTTCTGTGGTGTCAAAGGTGCGCTTAGCCATCAAAGAGATCGCGCCGAAAAAGATTGAATTCAAACTCATTAGCGGTGATTTGCAGAAAATGGAAGGATCATGGCAAATTGAACCAGTGATTGATAATCCCAAAAAAGCGCCGACTCAGGTTCTCATTACCCATACCGTGTTTGTCCAGCCTCGGAATGGTACGCCCGCCGACTCATTTTATGAAGTATTCAAAGAATCTTTGTCAGACACTATGACAGCGGTGCAACAGGAAGTAAAACGCCGTCAGCGCTAGACTTTAATTATAGTCAATCAAATTAAGAATGGCACGGATTGAAGGCAATAAATAATACCACCCCGTCAGGCAAAGCCTGCCACCCCTCCAAGGGAGGGGAATTTTAATCTT
>JBAXSK010000117.1:0-12388 GCA_037130765.1 Pseudanabaena sp. ELA607 | reverse complement strand
ATAACCCACAAAATAACTAAAAATAACTTTTTGCTAACTTTTTAGTGTTTCAGGAATGTTTGTTAGTCAATTAATCAGGGTAATCTTAGGCTAGTAAGTCATAAACCAGATAATTAATACCTCAAAAATTTTGTTGCAGTGAGCATTGCCATAGGTGAAGTGTTGGCATCCTGTAGCATCAAGTTAAACTAAGAGTTTTCAATTAAATCTTAAGTCTCTTATCCTAATGGTAAATATCATGAAAAAACTAGCTCTATCTTTTGGCACTGCTTTAACTGCTTTATTGATGACTGCTACTGGTGCTAATGCTGCCGGTTTTACTGTCACTGCTACCCAAGGTGGTTGCGGTTCCAATGGTTGTACCTCTAGCGTCCTCAATGCACAAACCGTTGATTTCAATAGTGGCGCTGCCCCCACCACAGGTTTTGCCCAATATTCCTTCAGCGGTAATCCCATTTATCAAGGCAGTACTAGCAGTGTTTCTGCCACTCCTTTTCAGGATACGACCAAGTATTTTACCACCAGTAGTGATGGCCCCTTCCCCAGCCAAGCCACGATTAATTTCTCTGGTTTGACCAGCTACTTTGGTTTGTACTGGGGTTCCATCGACACCTATAACTACATTGACCTGTACCGTGGTGCTACCAAATTAGACACCATTGGTGGGGCAAATATCACCAATCAATTTGCCAGTTGGACCAATGTTAACTCCAATCTTTACGTCAATATTTTTGCAAATAACTCCGCCAGCTACTTCGATAAAGTAGTATTCCGGGCTACAGGGGTGGCTTTTGAGTCTGATAACCATGCCTACTTGGCGGCTCGTCCTGTGCCCCTGCCTGGTATGGCTGTAGGCGCAGTTGTGGCTGGTTTAGGGCTTTTGGCTCGTAAGCGCAGTCAAAAATCTGTGGCTTAATAGTCTGACTTGTTTGTGCTGCCTAGCCAATCATATCTAGTTGAATAGCAAATAATGAAACCATCAGGCATTGATTGTAACCAAAGTTACTCAATGTCTGTTTTTTATCGGAATACTAAGGCAGTGCATCTACTACATCGACAAATTGATAACTTTAAATAACCTAATTGATAACTGATAGATGGTTTGCACCAGTTACATAAGCTAAAAATTAGGGTAAGCTAAGTCTGATGGCATGAACCAATAATAAAGTTTATCGGTTTATCGCCTCAACAGTTAATTTCTTCTGATTTTTTTACATTCAAAAATTACTATTACTATTCCATAGTAGTGCAGGAGTTTTCATCCCAGTGTTAGGTACATTAAAAAACCTGCAACCGTTCACGTCAGTACTTAAACACACCTTAACCTAAATCTTGGAGTCGTTACCTATGCAACCATTTCTCAGAAATACCTCAGTCGCCATTTTTACCGGTGTGGTCAGTGTTGCCTCGCTCTTTGCTGCCGGTAACGCATCTGCCACTGGGATTCAAGGGATTAATTTTGGTGGTAGTGCGGCGAGTGACTACTATGTGTATGGGACTAATAGCAGTAATCAAACTGTAAAGATTCCCTCAACCAAGACCAATGCACAATCGGTGCTTGATGGTAATGCAGCTAGTCCTACGGGTAATGTTGAGTTAGCGGGTAGTAGTGAGACATCTGGGTTTGATTTCAACAAAAATACTACCTTGAGTGGGAAATTAGGAACTAAGTACGGTTTACAGACTATTACCCTAAGCAGTTTGACTGCTAGCGATTGGGTGACTTTATTACCGAGTGGTAAGACTTTACAACAGCAATGGTTTGATGATTTGGAAGGGAAATATAAGGCTATCGATAGTTTTTCGGTGACTAAAGCTACTAGTGCGGCTAATACTGCTGGTACTACTGCCTATAATTCTGTCATTGCTAAAGGCGGCTCTGTCGTTGCGGCTAATGCGGCTAAAGCCTCTGCCTATAATAGTGCCTATACTCAAGCCTATAACATAACTTATAGCAGCACCTACAGTAGTGCTTATAATGCTTTCATTAATCCTAGCTCTAACTACCGTCAACGTCTCAGCGATCCTAATATCTCCTATGTCAACAGTGCCAACGATAGTAGCGTTAAAATTGGCTTAGCCGGTTTTTATGACTCAAGGGTATTAGCAACTCCTGGCGCGGTTATTGACGGCTCAATTCCATCCAACCTGTTGACTTTACTAGGCGCAGTACCAGCTAATATTCCTATTCAAGCTAGCGAGCTAGTTAAGATTACTTATGGCGATAATACCAGCTACCTATATAGTTTCAGTGCTACTAAATCTTTGCTAGTTGCTAGTGATGATTACAAATCTCATACTGGCAACTATGAAATAGTTGTGCCACCACTTCCCAAACGTAGTGTGCCTGTACCTGCGGCATTTTTGGGTATTGTTGCTGCCGGGGCTATGGGTAGCGTGATGCTGAAGCGCAGGCAAGCTCATACAGCTTAATCTGTCTCAGTAATTTAATTAGTCATGATCAGGATTAGCTCCTGTTAGACTTTGACAAAAATTTGACAGAAAACTGGGGCATTACTTGTGATGCTTACTAGTAAGAATTTTTAGGGCTAGCTAATCAAAAAACCCCAACTCTGGTGCTAATGCATGGAGCCGGGGTTTTTCGCTATATATTATTGTTTAGTGGATCAAAGACGGATACGGCAATGGACTTTAGTGCGGCAAATGATGAAGCCTTTGAGCTAATTGAAAGATTAAATGCCATTGGGATTGCTCTATCATCCCAAAAAGACACAACTCGTTTGTTACGCATGATCCTTCAGGAAGCTAAAAGCATTCTTTGTGCAGAGGGCGGCACTCTTTACTTGGCTAGTGAAGATCAGCGGGAACTTTCCTTTGAATTGATTATGAATGATCGCTTAAATTTAATGCTAGAGCGTCAGGGCGATCAACCTTTACCGTTTCCACCGATTCAACTTTATGATGTTGATGGTAATCCCAATACCACCACTGTAGCGGCTTACGCAGCGATTAATCATAAAACCGTCAATATTCCCGATGCTTACACCGCTGAAGGTTTTGACTTTACTGGCACTAAAGCCTTTGATCAGCGTACCGGTTATCGTTCCGAATCTTTCTTAACCTTGCCCCTACTAAATCATGAAAATGAGTTGATTGGGGTCTTGCAATTAATTAATGCCAAGGATCTAACTACGGGCCAAACGATTCCTTTTTCTGGGGTGGCCCAAAGATTAGCCGAGTCTTTAGCCTCTCAGGCGGCAATTGCGGTTAATAACAATCGCCTCATTGTGCAGTTCCGCGAATTATTTGAGTCTTTTATTGAGCTAATCTCTGATGCCATTGACAAGAAATCCCCTTACAACGGGGCCCATTGCCGTCGTGTGCCCACTTTGACGATGATGATTGCCAATGCTGCCTGTCAGGTGGAATATGGCCCGCTCAAAGACTTTACTATGACCGACGAGGAGCGCTATGAGCTAAAGATTGCTGGTTTAGTCCACGACTGCGGCAAGGTGACTACCCCAGTCCATGTGATTGACAAAGCCACCAAACTGGAAACAATTTTTGATCGGATTCAATTAATTGATACGCGATTTGAAGTACTGAAGCGGGAAGCCGAGGTTGAGCTATGGCAGCAAAAATTTAATGCGGTGGAAAAAGGCACGCCGGAGGTTTTCCCTCTTTTAGAAGCAGAATATCGGCGCAAACTGACTCAATATGATGATGATCGTGATTTTTTACGCACATCTAATATTGGCGGCGAATTTATGAGCGAAAGTAATTGTAGTCGGGTACGCCAGATTGCTCAATATACCTGGCGCGATATTGCGGGCGAAATTCAGCCATTTCTGACGGAGGATGAAGTTTATAACCTGACCATTACCAGAGGGACGCTCACCCCTGAAGAACGGCGCATCATTAACGATCACATTGTGGTGACGATTAATATGCTCGAAAAATTACCCTATCCGAAAAATATGCGCCGCATCCCCGAATATGCGGGCGGTCACCACGAACGCATGGACGGCAAAGGTTATCCCAGAGGCTTAACCAGAGAGCAAATGTCAATTCCGGCGCGGATGATGGGCATTGCCGACATCTTCGAGGCCCTGAGTGCGCGAGATCGCCCTTACAAAAAAGGTAAAACTTTATCAGAGTGTTTGCATATTCTTGGCAAAATGAAGCTAGATAATCATATTGATCCTGACTTATTTGATCTGTTTGTGACTGAGAAAATTTATTTGCAATATGCCAAGGAATATCTTGATCCTAGTCAAATTGATGAGGTAGACGAAACCAAGATTCCGGGGTATCTACCCCCTAATCCTGCCAAGGGATCTTTACCCCAAGATCACCCAATTCCCGTGTAGATATGATCTGCACTGACTAGCTAGGGATCAGTATCCTCGCTAATGGCTGGTTTGTCTTTGCCTAGATTGCTCTGTCAAGTTACTGATTTTTATCTAGTTGTTATCTAGCCCGTTTTACCAATGTTTGCCCAGTTTCGCCATCAGTATCCCCACGGCAGTATTACCGCCGAAATTGTTGAAAAAGTCGATGGGATGCACACTTTTCGTGCCGTCGTTCGTAGTGGTGACGTAATTTTAAGCACAGCATTTGCCACCGACAGCAGCTTTGAGCGTGCTGAAGAACGGGCTATCGAAAGAGCGCTAGCCAGAGTTGGTTTAGAGTCCGCCTACGGCCACAACTATCCCCCCTTACTCAGCCAAGTCACCCGTGAAACCGACTCGATCAGCGGTTTATCGGGATCAGCCCCACAACTGCAAGCTGCCCCGATCCTGCGAGAAGAGCGCCACGACCCAGCCCCATCATACCCAACCAGTCATCAGCCACTGCACTCACCCAAGTCTTACGCCCCTCCCGCCACAATTAATGGTGAAATCCTCAAGGAAATTCCTGCCCCACAGCCCCCAGCGCCAACCTATAGCCCCAACCGCCATAATAGCCCCCCTGCACCAGAAATATCACTCCCTGTAGAACCACAGCAGCCGTATGTGCCCGCCCAGCCTTCTAAGCCGCCAATTACTTCCCCAGCAGCGCCTCCGGTTAATTCAGATCCCCTAGATTTATCCGATGCCATCGCCCAAATTGACGTAGAAATGCGTCGTCTCAACTGGAGTGCCGAAGATGGTCGCGACTATCTGATCCGCACCTTTAACAAAAAATCCCGCCAGCGGCTCACGCCCCACGAGATGGGAAATTTCCTCAATTACCTCAAATCTTTACCCACGCCAATTTCCCACAGCTTTACCCCAGATTCCGAAGATATTTTCTAGATTTTGGAGATTTTTCTTGGCAAATTTCCTTAGCAAAATGGTTGTCAAATTGGCCAGATGTGTTATAGTTATATTCGCTTGAGAAACAGGCAAGTAATTACTGCTGGTTAATCAAGGATGTGATTATTCTCATTAGCAACTAAATTTGTTAAAGAGATACTCATATTTTAAGGGTCGATGCCCGAGTGGCTAATGGGGGCGGACTGTAAATCCGCTGGCTTACGCCTACGCTAGTTCGAATCTAGCTCGGCCCATGTTTCCAATCAACATCAAATTAGTTAAAGTGATAAAAATTAGCTAATTTGAGATAAGACAGGTCTAACCCACCTGTCTTTTTTTGTGGCAATTTTGATAATTTTGATGAAAATATGCATCATGGGCAGGCAAGATTCCTACCCCACAATGATCATCATGATTTTATGATTAATATTTGTTGATAATATTTTTATGATTAATATTTGATTAATATTTGTACCTGCCAAACAATGGGAATGGTTATAACTAGCAGTTATGACTTTGTTTCTGATGGACTAGACTGCGGCAATGGCACGTACTTTTGCAACGCCATAGTTAATTCTTGGGGATCAAAAAGCATCGGTAGAAAATGAATGCTTTTTACTTCTTTGAAATAAAATAAAATTGGTAGTGGTCGCCAAAAAATTTGCCAATTTTGCCACTCATGATACGGAAATTGCCGAATCCGCGTTGCACCACGGTAAACATCAAGGTTTGTTGCGGTAAATACTAAACGAATTACTGAGGTTTGATACGCTAGAAAAAGTGCAAAAACAGACACTAATCCACCAGCTACTGGGGAGATCAAAAAGAGAATTAATCCTAATATAACTAGAGTCAAAGGTATAGGATAAAATGGTTTTAAGGCTATATTTTGTGTGTCGGTGACAGCAGAAATAGGAGGATTAGTCATGATTAATTATCTAAGATAATGCTAACTATAGATTAGCCTATGGATGGATTTATTTCTGTAGATGTATCTTTTTTGGCTGATTTTAGTGTCTATTGCACAGATGATAATATGAACCTTAGATGATTTTGGAGCCAAAAACTGATATGAGTATTTCTACTCCTCACAACATCAATTATGCCAATCTTGCTCCTAGTGTCATGCCCCTTGATAACCTAGGCGCAGAAAAATTGGGCACAGAAAACAATGGCATTACCCAAGATGTCAACTGGCACAACTTACGCCAAGTCATTGCTGCAAGTTCAGGATTTGAAACTTGGTCAGATTCGCGATCTGTTGGTGCAGTTGACCATAATCTTGATGAGTTGGTACGGCGCTATTTACGGGAAACCCTAGAGACTTTGGCTTACTAGTTACGCGGATTTTCTGATTACAAATCAAATCTTTAGTTTAATTGGGGGCTGAATCAGGCTGGATTATCACATCGGTGATGCCATGCCCTTGCACACAACGCCAATGACACACAAATAAATCTGGTTCTTGTACCCCCACAGAAGCAATGGCCGGTGCTGCTGGGAAAGGAATTAAACGATCAAAAGCTAGCAGGGACAATTCCCCCTTATTGTCTGGTGCTAGCTTAATTTGCATTAAATAGACGGCGGGTGGGGCATTTAAGTAATTTACTAACTCGTAAGCGAGATGAAATAAGGGCTGCTTTACTGAGTCTGCCAAAGGTATGGGCTGGCAGTATGTGCCTAGCTCCATACCACCAATCACTTCACCATAGATGGGGCCGCGAGCCGTGAGGATGATTGGTAACCAGTATCTGCCCTGATCATCATCTAAAAGGCTAGCAATGGCACTGTAGCCCAAGGTGTTTTGCACCCAATCTCGCAGGTCTGTAATGGCAGCGCAAGCCTCATAAACCGAGCCATAGCTATGGGCAGCAATATCTAAAAAAGCTTCACGGTGGGGTGAGGGTCGGTGCATAGGGCAATTAATAACCTTTAGACGGCTGACATGGCACTAGGCATAGCAGAGGGCAGTGAATCTGACGCGCCAAACATGGGTAAAACCGGATTACCGTTAGCAGTTTTAGGCAATTCGATCCGTGGCGGACGGTGACGATTGGCAATTCTAAAGCTGAGGCTTTGGAGTTCGATGTGTAATTGGCGATTTTCCCGCTGTAATGACTCCACTTTTTGTTTAATTGGTACCATGCGCTCGGCAAATTTCGCCCGATAGACATTAGGCATTTCTTGAACGATTTGCTCTAACATTTTGGCGTGATCTGTTAGCTCCTGTACATTTTGGCGCAGGTTAAAAATTTCTTGATCGCGTTTTTGAATTAAACTCTCCGATAAACTAAGCTGCGCTTCGACGGCAGTGAGTTTTTCTTGGAGATCACGGATTGCCGCTGCATCAGCCGGAGAGGATTGCTCGGCATTGGGCATGAATGCAGTATTGCCTTTGACCAGCCGGAATAGTTCTTCGGACAACTGTTGCACCAGCAAGTCTCTTTGTTCGAGTTCCTGCTTGAGTTGTACGATTTCATCCTGTAGGGCTTCGATGGTGTTCATAATAGTCCACGCATGAACGCTTTTAGGCTAAGATTTATACCACACAATAGGTCGATTGACAATTTGTTGAATGATTTATCTTGATGGCTGGGTTGTCAACTTTATTTAGGACTAGTTTTTGAAGTTGACTTTTGAAGCTAGTTTTGAGATTGGCTGGTTTGAGGCTAATTGTTTACAGTTGTTGCATCATTTCAATATCAGTTAATTTCGATTTAATTTGATCCTGCGCTAGACTTGAGCGCCAATTTAGAAAATATTAGTACATATTAGTTATCCAAATAAAAACTGAGATAATTTCTGGGGTATTTGTATAAAAATACTATTCTTTTAATCTAACAAAAACATCTTTATGATATTAGAATCAATTATTGCGATTTATCGAGTTGGTTTAGCTGTGTTTCTGCGGTAATTTACGTGATTAATCATGAATTTTGCTGACGTATTTCTGGTGGCTTAGGGATATGCTAACCCAATAAGCATTTTTTTAGTCTAATTGCCCCTGCATATGATGATTTTAGCTATCGTGATTAATCGTAATTTGGGTTAAATGGGGCAATTAATGCTAGTTATTTAAGCTGCATTTAAACTATTACTGATGAATCGTTATAATTCACTGTGTCTGATTGCATCTACCGTGGGATTACATACTCCATATCAGTCCCAAGATCAGGTTTTATATTCATCTAATTCATTACAAGAGATCATGGATAATCCTCAATTAACTGCTTTACATCATCACGAAAAAGAATTGATTGCTCATAGGGCAATTGAAATTTATACTGAGATGATGCGCAGTTCGATTGGCTATGCTCAGTCCGTGAGTGGTATGCTGATTTTAAAGACGACTTTAAAAAATATTTTGAGTACTCTAGTTAAAGAATCAAAAGCCCAACAAGGCAGCATTTTTTTACTTGATGAAGATGGTAATATTACCGATAGTATTTTGGCGCGGGGAGCCACAACTAAGGAACAAAAATTATCAGCAATTACTAAGGTTTTAGATGATGGTTTAGCAGGCTGGTCTTTGCGTCAAAGGCAAGTGGGTTGGATTCATGACACCATGAAAGATGAGCGCTGGATTCAGTTACCCAATCAACCATATACGGTACGTTCTGCGGTCGCTTTGCCGATTATTTATGGTATTGAAGCGATTGGGATTATTACGATGATGCACAATCAACCAGAATATTTTACTAACAAAAATGTTGCTATTCTTGAGATGTTAGTTGAGCCAATTGCCACAATTATTATTAATAGTCAAATTCATGCGGGTTATAATTTATTAGATTTAAATCTCGATTGATCATATCGATGATTTAGTACGGCAACGCAACCACTAAATTCTCATTGCTGATGGTCTGATTTCTTATAATTTGAGTTTGTTGTTTGAGTTAGTTATTTTATTGGCTAATTCTCAGATAAAATTTTTTCGATCAATCTTTTCTAGTAAATATTTTTTAGTAAATTTTCTTTATACATCAGGCTATGGCCAATCGTTTAGCCCATTCCCAAAGCCTTTATCTGCGCAAGCACGGCGCAAATCCCATCGACTGGTTTCCTTGGGGGGACGAAGCAATTCAAAAAGCGCGTCAAGAAAATAAGCCGATCTTTTTGTCCATTGGTTATGCCAGTTGCCACTGGTGTACGGTGATGGAACATGAGGCGTTTTCAGATACGGTAATTGCTGACTATATGAATAGCCATTTTGTCAGTATCAAGGTGGATCGCGAAGAGCGGCCCGATCTCGATAGCATTTATATGCAGTCGGTGCAGATTATGGGCGAAAATGGCGGTTGGCCCTTGAATTTATTTCTGGCTCCTGATGATTTGGTGCCTTTTTATGGGGGGACTTATTTTCCCATTGAGCCACGCTATGGCCGTCCGGGTTTTCTGCGGGTGTTGCAGTCGATTTTGCAGATTTACCATGAACGCCGCCACGATTTGCAGGACTACAAAAGGCAAATTATCCAAAGCTTACAGCAAATCAATCGGTTTAATCCGGTACCGGTGCTGAGTGATCGGCTCTTGTTCGATGGCATTAGTAAGTGTGCCGAAATCGTGGCTAATCGCACCTATGGGACGTGTTTCCCGATGATTCCCTATGCGGATTTGGTTTTGCGGGCGAGTCGCTTTGAGCGGGGGTATGAATCTATGGCTAGTGTGGCTCATCAAGGGGGGCATCAAAATATGTCTCTACCGGAACCAGCGGCGGTAAACCCACAGGTAGCAGCACCATCGCCGAAATCCTTAGCGGAGGCAACGGCGTTATCCCAAAAAGTTTGCCAGCGAGGTTTGTCCTTGGTTTTAGGAGGAATTTATGATCATGTGGCGGGGGGCTGGCATCGCTACACGGTTGATCCCACTTGGACTGTGCCCCACTTTGAGAAAATGCTCTATGACAATGGGCAAATCATGGAATTTTTGGCTAACCTCTGGGCAGCGGGTTACCATGAACCGGCTTTTGAGCGGGCTATTAGTCAAACTGCCACTTGGCTACAACGGGAAATGTTGTCGGCTGACGGCTATTTTTATGCGTCCCAAGATGCTGACAGCGAAGGCAAAGAAGGCAAATTTTGGGTGTGGCATTACGATGAACTGAAGCGAATTTTTAGTGATTCCGAATTACGGCTTTTAATCGATAATTTCACAATTACCCCCCAAGGCAACTTTGAGGGCAATAATGTTTTGCAGCGCAAACAACCTGGGGTAGTCGCTCCGGCCGTAGAACATCTTTTATATCAGTTATTTCAAAAACGTTATGGGGAGTTTTCCCGCCCTACAGATGCGTTTCCGGTGGCCCACAGCGAGGCAGATTTACGCTTAATTCCTTGGCCCGGACGAGTTCCCCCTGTCACCGACACCAAAATGATTGTGGCATGGAATAGTTTAATGATTTCCGGTTTAGCCAAGGCTTATAAAGTTTTTGGGCAGCCAATTTATCGGGAATTAGCCATTAATGCCGCAGACTTTATCTATCGTGAGCAACGGGTGGAGGGACGGTTACAGCGGTTAAATTATGGCGGCGTAGCGCGAGAATCAGCCCAAGCCGAAGATTATGCTTATTTGATCAAAGCCTTATTAGATGTAGCTGATGCTTGCCCAGATGTGAGTCATCACTACCTTGAAGCCGCAGTGAGCCTGCAACAGGAATTTGATCAATATTTTTGGGATGCCCTCGGTGGCAGTTATTTCAACACCGCTGAAGATCAAAGTCAAAATCTGTTAGTTCGTGAGCGCAGCTATCAGGACAATGCTACACCGTCAGCTAATGGCGTGGCGTTATGCAATCTTTTTCGCTTAGTTTTATTGACCCACAAATTAGAATATTTTGATAAAGCAGAATTATCACTGAAGCGGTTTGGCTTACCCATGGGCCAAACTCCAGCCGCTTGTCCCACCATGTTGGCGGCTTTAGACTGGTATTACAACAGTACTTTGGTGCGTACCACCAACGAAGTGCATCAGGTATTACGCCAATATTATTATCCTGTCAGCGTCATTCAAATCACGGAAGATCTGCCTTCTAGCGATAGTTTAGCCTTGGTGTGTCAAGGTTTTAGCTGTTTAGAACCCGCCACCAGCTTAACTCAGCTTTATCAGCAAATCCACAAAAGTCAAACGCGCTTCCATGACTAAGGGAAATTGATTTGATATTGCTTGATATTATTTAGATCGGGGAGTAACTGCGGTAAAATGAGGCTGGGCAAATCAGGAATTGTATAACTTCAGTTGCATGATCAAATACAAGATTTAGATCCTGTAATAATTTTGATACAAATCAGCTATTTGAGGTCTTGATTTGATATATTTATTTCACGATCACATCTGTTGCTTAGGTCATTTAGATCGTTGTTTTAACCAATGATTTCTATGGCTTGTGGGATAAATTATCCCACAAGCCATAGAAAAATTCTTTAAGTTTCCCCATCCCAGTCATCATGACAGGTAACACGAATTATGATGCATAATTTGGCAAAATAATTTAACGTTTTACTGGCTTATGTGTGGGAATCTATAATCAGATCTGCATTTCAACCGAGACTAAATTAATCCAAATCATCTGTTTTAGAAATTAATCTAAGTTATTAATCTAGATTACGAGTCTAAATTAATTGGCGGATGATTTGTCGGGAATACGAAACTATTATCAAGAGACAGTCTGAATCATCAGAATTAATATCACTATAGAATCACAAAAAATTATTCTATAGGAACAGATTTCATGATTTTTTACCTCACTGCGAATATAAAGTGGAATTAGTACTTTTGACCTGATTTTTTAGGTGATTTAGGGTAAAAAATACTGTAAATTTGGGTTTGTAAATAGAGTCACACTCAATTACAAATCTGAATTCTCCTAAAGCACACCGAAAATCTAGTTACAAAGGCAATTCCCATCAATCCAGTCGTAAATCAATCCTGATAGATCAATCCTGATAAAAATGCTGATAAAACGGATATGTTGCTCAATATACTTGACTAATCCACGGTAATTAGATTGAATTTAATTGATTGCTAAGGCGAGAAGGAAATTAAAATGCCGTCACCGCGCACTCCACAATTGTCTATTACGGCATTGGAATTATCCAGTAGCATCGATCATGGTCAGCAATTACTTTCTGATC
>JBAXSK010000116.1:0-12512 GCA_037130765.1 Pseudanabaena sp. ELA607 | reverse complement strand
TTCTGATTAAGTTCTAATTAAAACAAAGAAGCCTCCGTTATGAATGCGGGGGCTTCTTTGTTTATTTGCTATATTGGTGGATATCAATCTTAGCTGTATTTTACCATTTAATTTTTTAAAGCAGGATTAATTCCGAATTTAGACTCAAGTTGACTCATATAGGTGTTCAACTTTCTTAAAACATAATCTGCAAGGTATCCTGGAGTATTATCATTGGTGTAGCACATTTCAACACATATAATCTTTTCTTCCATTTGTATTAGGATATCAGGTTTAATAGTGTTCAAGTATGGATGAAATTGTTCGGAGTTAACAGAAATATTGCCATATTCTTCCAGTAAATCCTTTAAAGCTAAACAAATAGATTTGTTCAATGAATTGTCACTCATTTTCTCAGAGTTTTTTGCAGATATTCTTTCATTAAACTTTTCAAAAGCTTTTGTTGCATTTGTAAGACCTTCTACAACTTTACCACTTTTTCTTTTGCCTGCTGTAAATTTGGGCTTACCTAATGACATCGGGTCAGCGGACGTTTGAAGCTCCAAAATCTGTAAATACAATGGCGTACTTTTCAAGGTCTTCTTAGCTAGATATTTACTAAACCAAGCTTCTGGAATACCAAAATTATCTTTATCAAGTAACTCCTCTTTATTGATTTTGAGATTTGTATCCTTTGCATATGAAGCAATACAAGATATCAGAGCATTTGTAGGTAAGTACATGATTTTAGTGGTTAACATGGTACTAGTGAGGGCAAAAGTAAGTCTTTCACTATTCCATGTAGCTTTCCTTTGATTATTATCATTAATATAAGCATTAAGAGATCTATAATCTGCATTCCACATCTCGCTAGGAATATCTGGAGTTTTTTTAGCAAATCCTGCAACAACCCCTTCTGCATGAGGATAAGAGAATATAAACCATACCTCCATTGGCTTTGGAATATTACTTACAACCTTAGCAAGATATTCTGTTCTACCTTGCCATAGTTTTTTAACATCCCGTAGATAATCTCTAATTAAATGCTTTTCCTTAGGCTTCTGTAGATAATCTTGCTTCAACTTTTCAAGATCATTATCATTTAATTGAAATTCATAACAACTTTTTCCACCATTGAAAAACATGATTGTCTTCTTAGCAATAGTGGGATAATTGTCAATAGAAGGACCTGTAAAATTGATGTATGGAGTCCTATCATGGAAAATTGTACTAGAGAAACTTTTGGCATACTCTTGCATTTTCTCCAAATAAGATCTTTCTGTAACTGGCCAAATGATTAAAACAGCATACTTACGCAAAAATTGATTTAGATCTCTAAAGAAAGCTATAACTCTGTTTTGATCCTCGTCTTCTAAATTTTCTAAGTATTCAATGACTATACACAACCTATCATTGGTAGTTTGCTCATTATGATCTTTAAAAAAGTTTTCGGATTCTAATCGGATAGTTTCTAACAGTAGTTTTAATTTGGGTTGATTACTCTTTCTATCCAACTCAGTAGTATCAATCGATACAATTTTTTGGACTGGTATATACCTTTGGAACTTCAAAGAACCTGTAAAAGTAGACTTTCCCACGCCTGAGACACCGTACAAGAACACTAAGTATCCAGCAGTGCTAATATCAGCAAGTATTTGAATGATTTCTTTCTCGAACTGAGTCACAGGAATAACAAAGTTAGCTAATTCAGCATTATCTCTTCCTATTTTTTTTACAATTGACTCATATGTGTCAGGCAAGAACAATACTGAGGATTCAGTATTTCGAAGATTATTTTTATCTGCTTGAGTATTTAAAGGCAGATTTGGAGGATTTGGTTCATCTAAATCACCTTTACTTCTTTCAATTAGAGTATTCTTTTCTCCAGAAACTACATCAAACAGAGAAATTTGATAAAGATTGTCTTTACCTTTCTTGAACTTTTTCTTAGCCATAAGTAAACTCTAGTAAACTTTTATCAATTATTAGGACTTATATATTTATGAGCATATTAACACTTTTATTGGTTTTCGTGTTCGTTATTCGATGCTCAACGATAACTTTACTTTTTACAAGGAAGTTGGAGATCGTTAGTTACTGATATTTGCTTTGATTAGCGGTAATGGCTCTGTGATTTGTGAGATGAAGGGGTGATCGCTGGTTGTTGATTTTGATTAGGGGCGATCGTATTTATTCTCGTAATGATATGCAGCGCTACACGCTGCATATCATTACTTATCAAAGTTTAAATGGAACTATTATCAATTTTGCGAATTGCTACGACCGAAGGCTTTGGAAACTCATTGGGTGTCAAGGATGGCCAATTTGAGCCAACTGGAACTCTGCGAGTTTGCATGAACTCTTTGCCATCGGTGGTTCGCATCGCATATTTTCGGGATTCAAATGCCATATCTTTGCGAGTACCCATGACTTCGCCTGGGTGCTGCACTGATAAGAAGAGAGTCTGTTGATCTTGCGAGAAAAATGGTCCCGTAGTTTCGCTTTCCATTGGACCAAAACCAAACAGAAAAGCTTTGCCAAGATCGGTTCCCGATGTCGGCAAAAACCAAATAGAACTATTGCCATACAATCCGCGTAAATCTGATTGACTGACGGGCTTATCTGATTTGTCTTTACGGTTGGGAATCGCGCGATTGTATTTATCGCTGGACATATCGGTTACCATCCAGACATTGCCACCGCGATCGATCGCTAAGTTGTCAGGATTCGCAAAGCCCAATCCGCCATCGGCTGGTTCTCCACCCGTAGCCAGCATCGACCATTTGAAGTTCATAGCTTCAGGTTGGTTATTTTGTTCGTTTAAACGCATGACCCATCCATATTCGAGGGGTTTATTATCACTGCCTTTAAAAATGCGGATATCAGGGCTGCCATCGCTTGAGCTAATGGAACCTGAGGTAAAGGCGATGAATAGAGAGCCGTCAGGAGTAACTTCTGTGTCTTCGGGACGCGCCGTACAGGTTGCACCCACAGCATTACCTGCGTAATGGGCATCAATTAGAATTGCGCCTTGCTTTTCGCGATCGCTACCAACATAAAGATCGCCCAAGGTTTTGAATTTAGATTTAAATTCAGTAATTTCTTCTTCTTTCGTCGCCTTGAATACACCGCCTTCTGGTCGTTTGGGGAGAGGCAACATTTTCCCAGCCAGTTCATCTAGCTTGTGTGGATTTATGGGCGTAGAAGTTTGTAAAGCAATCCAACTTCCAGTTCCATCAGGGTTGAATTTTGCCGCATAGAGCATTCCCGATTCTAATAGTTGGGAATTCGCCTTGTCTTTTGGATCTTTGACAACTTCTTTGCTGACAAATTTATAGATGTGACCACCACGGCGATCGCAGCCTGAATAAAATGCTAGGGGTTTGCCTGCCTCAGCGCGAACACCCACGGCTTCATGGCGATAGCGACCGATCCAAGTGTGTTTAGTGCCGTAGTCATTAGGATTTGCAGGATCGATTTCTACCATCCAGCCATATTTGTTGCCAGCCATGCCAAACACGTTACCAACTCCATTTAGTTCGCCTTCATCTTTACTAAATTTCTTTTGGCTTGGATCGAGTGAAGTTCCATCGGGCATTACTGGTTCTGGAACAAAATTTTGGAAGTTCTCTTCAGCGCTAAATACTGTTCCCCAAGGAGTTGTGCCACCAGCGCAATTGTTAAATGTACCGATAATGCGATCGCCTAGTTTGTCGGTATAACCTAAACCACTCTCTTTGCGAAAAATCTCGACAGCGGGTCCAGTGGACTTGAGATAACGACCATCTTCTAAACCTGAGATCCCAGTCACGCGGCGATCGGATGCAGAGTTAGTCCGTTCCCATTTGCCCGAATTAGTGCGGCGGACAGAAATTACACCGATGCCAAGATCGATTAGCGCTTCTTTAGCAATCAATTCAATTTTGACTTTAAGCGGATCGCTTGCTGGCAAAGCCCATGCATCTATATCTTTTTTATCTAATGCTTTGATTGCGGATGCTACCTCATCAAATGGTAGAGATTTACCAATAACTTTTGTGAATGCTTGCTCCCAAGGAATGCTACTAATATATTCAAAATTGACCGTCAAGTAGCCTTCATTCTCACTTGTTTCGATCAGAGATAGATAGTCGTTGTTATAACCAAACCGAGAGTCACCAACGCGATCGCCCCAAGTCGCGACCACATCATAGACAAATCCTTGAGGTAAAACGATATCGTCAACCACTTCAAAATTTTGATAAGACAAAATCTGTCTGTCTGGTGAAAACCCATCAGCGCTCAATGGCATGGGTCCCTTAATCGGTTCAAAACTGAGATTTGAAGATGACATAACGGCAGTCGGCTTTGTGGAATCCACCCCCGAAAAAGGCATTGAAACCTTGGGGACTGCGCGATCGCGAATCACATCAAATACCATGGCTGCGCCAATCCCGCCAAAAAAGAACAGGAAATCTCTACGTTTGATAGTCATATTTTTTGCGATTTTCTCTTGACCTTAACTTAACCTTAGCCTCCTCAGTTTAAGACAAGGTAAACTTATGATAGTCATGGCATTGCAACGTTTATGATAATTTTAAACTTTGTATCTAAACCATTGATATTTCCATACCCGCGATCGCTGTTTGGTTATATTTTGGTTAGGGGCGATCGCTGGTTTGATATTTGGTTGGGAGGGATCGCTTTGTTTAGTGGGGAATGAAAGGGTGATCGCTGGTTGTTGGTGTTTGGTTAGGGGCGATCGCAGGTTAGAATATTCCGAAAAGCATTAAAAATTGGATTTTCATGACACTAAGCGCATCTGAAATAAAACAACAAGCAAAAAATATTTTAGATGAGATCGCTTTCACTCCCTTTGAAGAATGCCAATCCTTAAATCGTGATTTCAGTAATATTCCCGATCGCCCTGGTATTTATGCAATCAGACATAAATATGAAGGGTTGCTTTACATCGGCAAAACTAAAAGTTTAAGGGCTCGTTTTAAGGGTGGTCATAAAGCCTTTCTTTGGGCATGGCTTGATAAATATAAAGATGAAGATGTGCGTATTGCAGCAGAAATAATCCCATACTCAAGAAATCCTGAGTTATTATTGGAGTTAGAGGCAATAATTCTTCGAGCTACTGAGCCTCCATACAATGTCCAAATCCCAATGGAGTAGTAAATTTATGCAAGTAGAATCGTTAGAACGAATCTCATCCAAAGATGCAGAAGTTATTTTAAAATTTTTGCCTGAGAGAATTCGAGCAGCAATTATTGCCCGATCCAAAGAAATTGATTATCCAATAGAAGCAACACTTGAGATGGCGATCGCTAGTTTTTTGGATACTGAGGCAATAAGTTTTGCCGACTGTAAACCCAATCGTGGATATTAACCTAGAAAGTAGGTGATCGTTGTTTGTTGATATTGGATTGAGGGCGATCGCTTTGTGGTGGGTAGATGAAGGGGCGATCGCTGTTTCTTGATTTTTGGTTGGGGCGATTGCTTTTACACATTTGCTGTAACTTTAGTTGGCAAATAACCCCACTTTTGAAACTGTTCTTGTAACTCAGGTAAGTCACAAAATGCCAGAAAATATAGATATTCAGGAGCAAAATCTGCGCCATTTGACCAGCGAATTGTCCCTAATTCAGTATCAACTTCAAACTGTTGAAACAAGACCAAATCTTGTAAAGGCTGAAAAACTTTACCATGCAAGCTATTAGCTAAGTCGGCAATGCCATGACGACCATCATTAAACTGAATTTCAATTTTGTAATGATCAATATAATGAGCAGAAATAATATGTAAAAACATGACTTTACTCCAAAGGGGAAATAGATTGCAGTTCTTCTTGCTGACAACAAAGTTCCCAATTAGCTATTAACTCGGATTGATGCAAATTATGCCATTCTAAAACATGACGTAAGGCTCGTTTTGGGAACGAACCAGTTATGACACCAGTCTCAATCTCAATAATAATTTCATACTCACCATATTTTGCATGATCCATATTTTGCATGATAATGAGGCGGTAAGTGATCGTTCCAATACATATAAATCACAATCCCCAGAAACCGACTGATCACGGGCATAGATCATTGGATAGATAAAATAAAACATCAGCCTACTAAGCACAACATTTATACTAAAGCTGAGAAGCGATTACTGGTTGTTGATTCTTGGTTAGAGGTGATTCATGATATGGTTCAAAGCCTCATGTTTTAAATCATTTGCAAATAAAGCATAAGGAACTTTGAATATGATGTATTATTTACCGTCAACAAACATACAAAAAAGCGAATATCTGGACATTAATATAATTTATTTCTTTAGTAGGATAGAGCTACTATCAGGTCTTCAAGATTTCCATATAACATGAATAATTAGTTAAACTGCTAATTAGTTAAACTGGCAAATAATTAACCGATTAATTCAGTAAACTTAGTAGTAAATTATTACATTTAGTAAACAAAGTATGAGTAAACAGCAGGTTTCTGGGCATAGTTGGCAAGCAGATCTGCGGCGCTTGACCACAGTAGCAGTCAAACACACTTTGATCATTGGGGCAATCCTGACCTTAGCCCTGAGCTTAACTGGTTTGTGGGGGATCAATCCCGTTGCTGCTGCCGTTACTGACTACCTGCAAGAGCAAAAATTTCTCACCAATGTCTGGCAAATCGTCAATCGCAGTTATGTCGATGCCACGTTCAATCATCAAAACTGGTATAAGGTTCGCAAACGTTTTACCGGACGCAAACTACATAATCGTGCAGAAACCTACACCGCCATTCGCGAAATGCTCGCCAGCCTTGATGATCCTTTCACCCGCTTGCTTGATCCTGAACAATTCGGCAGTATGCAAACCAGTACTGCTGGCGCTCTAACGGGGGTAGGTTTGCAAATCGCCACGGAAGCCGATGATAAATCCATTGTGGTGATTTCGCCCATTGAAGGTTCCCCCGCCGAAAAAGCTGGGGTGCGTTCCCTAGACCGGATTATTCGCATTGATAATATTTCCACGGCGAATCTGACCTTAGATGATTGCGCGAAACGGATGCGCGGCCCCATTGGTACTGAAGTAACTTTAACCCTATTGCGATTCTCGAAAAGTTCCGTTAATAGCCAAGAATCAATCAAACTCGAAACGATTAACCGTCAAGAGCAGTCCCTGATTAAATCTCCGCAAGGTCAAAATACTAAAGGTGAAGAAATTACCGTCACAATTAAACGGGAACGCATTGCCGTCAATCCCATTATCGCTAAATTAAATCTTGAAACGGAACCGGTAACAGATTTGCCCGCTGATGTTAATGTGAATCTGCAATCTGGCAACCCTGCTGATACATCAACCGCCGCAGTTACCGCTCCATCCGTCAGCCATAAAGTTGGTTACATTCGCTTAAATCAATTTAATGGTAATGCCGCTATCGACATGGCAAAGACTATTACTAAAATGGAATCCCAAGGCGCAGATCAATATGTACTTGATTTGCGGGGTAATCCGGGCGGTTTATTGGATGCCGGTTTAGCCATTGCGCGGATGTGGATTGAAGACGGTTACATTGTCCATACCGTAGATCGCCACGGCTTGCAAGACACTGTTACCGCCAATCACAGCGCTCTGACTAGCGATCCTCTGGTGGTATTAGCTGACGGTGGTTCTGCCAGTGCTAGCGAAGTCCTCGCCGGAGCCTTGCAAGACAATCACCGCGCTAAGATCGTTGGTACGCGCACCTTCGGCAAAGGACTAATTCAATCGCTGCATCCTTTAGAAGATGGTTCCGGTTTGGCCGTAACTATCGCTAAATATGAAACTCCTAATCACCATGACATTAATCGCGTTGGCTTGACCCCTGATGTAGAACTTGCCTTGACCAAACCAATTACTCGAGAGCAATTAGGAACCCATGAAGATCCGCAATATCTAGCAGCTTTACAGGTATTAGCCCATTCCTAGATAGGGTTGACGTAGCTGCGAGCAAGGGTGTTGGTGGCTGGGATTTCCGTAAATCAGGTTTTCATCCTAATTGATCACCATTAGTGCTAATTAATGAACGGTAATTATTCCTGATAAGTTGATATAATTCATTAGCCCAGATCCCAGCGCCATGCCCTAGCTCTATTGATCCCATGCAATTAAGATTTAAGATTCCTTTACTGTTTACGATAGTCGCAATTATCACCTCGTTAATTCTGACATTATTCGCTTATTTCAGTACGCTGCAAGCCATTGAAAATACCCAACAACAGCAACTTAAAACCACCGCTACAATTATTCAAAAATCTTTCGAGGAAGAAGGGCGAAATGCGGGTTCTAGAGCCGAAATAGTTGCTAATATGCCTTCGGTTAAGCAAGCTTTTCGGGCTAAAGATCGCAATCAATTACTGCAAATATTAACACCCATAATGAACATCCAAAAGGAACGTTATGGGGTTATGGAAGCTAATTTTCAGTTACCGCCAGCAACTTCATTTTTACGAGTATTTACTCCTAAAGAAGGCATCGGTGACGATTTAAGCAGTTTTCGGGAAACCATCGTGTTAGCGAATCAACGCCAAGAATTACAAATCGGTCTAGAGATTGGTCGTCAAGGTTTGGGTGTTCGCGGAGTTACCCCCGTTGTTGATGCTCAAGGTCATATTGGCAGCTTTGGGATAAGTATGGGTTTAGCTCCTATTTTAGAGAAGATCAAAAAAATTACGGGCGCTGAATTAGGCATTTTTGTTGATAATGACTTAATGCTTAAAATCGCCACTTTGCTCAAGCCGCCGGAAGCCGATCAGATCATTGGGGGGTTAAGAGTTGAGAGCGCCACGAACTGGCAAAGAATTCGCAATCTGGTATCTTCTGATTTACTTCGTACCGTCAATGATACTAGAATGATTGTGCAAAAAGTAGATGACACTAACTATGGCATCACTTTATTACCATTATTAGACTTTAAAGGGAAAAAGATTGGCGTAATTGTGGCGGGACAAAATTTACAAGAATTAGTGAGTTATGGTAATGGCGTGTTAGTCAATGCCTTAGCCCTCGGTTCATTGATCATGATTCTTTTAGCTGGTACAGGAACCGTTCTATTTAATGGCTTGTTATTGCGTCCCCTATTGGCAATCAGTAACGCTATGCATAGCCTCAATATGCATGACACGATGCGATCGATTGATGCCCTGAGTCAGCGCAAGGATGAATTAGGACGGATTGCCCGTGGACTAGAAAAATTGCATCAGCGGTTAATTCCTTTAGAAGTTGCCGAGCCAAACCAAGAAGAGGCACAAAACCATGATTAATCGTCGTCGTTTCGGGCTTTGGTTTGTTTCCTGTTTATTACTGATTTTACTAGCAGGAACAGGAATTTGGGATGTAGGACAAATTTACGCCCAAGAGAATGCACTAAAACCCGAACTGGAAGCCACTCCAAATGTGCCAACTCCAGCAGTCAAAGCTACTCCTCTCGAAAATAAATCATCCACTAAACTGCCTGTCAATGTACCAAAGCCAATCAAAATCAGTGTGGCTTTAGTGGTGAATCAGATTGCCAAAATTGTTGATGCTGCGGGTACATTCAATGCCGATCTCGATTTACGGTTGAGTTGGCAAAACCCTGACCAAGCTTTTGATCCTAAAATAATTGGTAGTAGTGAACAGATTTTTAGTAACGAAGATGCGACAGCTAAATTAGCGAAGATGTGGCAACCTAAGGTGACATTCCAGAATTTAGCAGAAAAGCCTCGTGACCAAGAAGTAGAATTACGTGTTACTGCCAATGGCACGGTAACTTATCTACAGAGATTAACTAGCACATTTCAAACTAATTACAAATTAAATAACTTCCCTTTTGACGAACAAAGCTTGCCCATCACTTTGGTGGCAAAATACAACAAGCAAACCGTAAATTTCTGGCAAGATCAAGATGATATAGATTTCTCTCGCATCGCCACAAATTTTAGTGTTGCGGGGTGGCATATCGGCGCAATGAACTTTGTTTTAGACCAATTTAAAGGATTAGATGCTGATTTATATCCAAGATTTCAAGCTCAAATCCAAATGAAACGGAATCCCATCGGTCATCTTCCCGGGGTGTTTATTCCTTTCTTTCTCGTACTTCTAGTGCCTACACTGGTGGCTTTATGGGTGAATAACGATTTAGACAAAAAAATTGGCGCATGGTCAGCCAGTATTTTAACTATGGTAGCATTGAGCTTCACGATTTCTGTACGCTATCCTACCCTCACAATTGAGAGCGTTTTTCTGCAAATGATTTGGCTAGGTTTTATCTTTCAGTTTTTAGGTTTAACGGTTAATACTACGGTGATGAATCCGGCATTAGAGAAATTCTTTGGCGGTAAATATATCGTGACAGAACTAAGTAATTTCTGCCGTTGGAGTTTACCCTTAGGTTTATTGATCATGGTCGCTCGGGTAGTTTTACTAGCAATGGTTTAACCAATGGAGTCTGAGGCTGCATTTTCTCCCATCCGCAAAAAATAAATTCCTTATTTAGAAACTGCGCTCTTCGTCATATTGATTGCTATCCTACAATGATAAAATATGGGATAGAAAATAGGATTTTGAATGCTTATAGTGTTAGCTCTATTTACTAACATTTTTGGCATGGAGTTATTGACTTTTTTTCGTGTCACGTCATCCTTGGGAGTAATTACCATGAAATACCATAATCTGGGTCAAACGAATCTACAAGTCTCGCAGATTTGCCTTGGCACGATGACCTATGGGCAACAAAATACGGAAGCCGAAGCCCATGAGCAATTAGATTATGCTGTATCCCAAGGTATTAATTTCATTGATACAGCGGAAATGTATCCTGTGCCACCTCGCTCAGAAACTCAGGGGAAAACTGAAGCCTATATTGGTTCTTGGCTGAAAAAACAGCAACGGGATCAGCTAATTATTGCCACTAAAATTATTGGTTCAGGCAGGAATTTCCCTTGGGTGAGGGAGAGTCAAAAGCCAGCTTTGAGTGCGGCTAATATTCGTCAAGCTGTAGATGATAGTCTGCAACGGCTGCAAACTGACTATATCGATCTTTATCAAATCCATTGGCCTGATCGTTATGTGCCGCTATTTGGTCAGCCTAATTATGATCCGGTCAATGATCGCGCATTTATTCCTTTACAAGAGCAATTAGCTACTTTCGCCGAGTTAATTGCTGAAGGTAAAATCCGTTATTTAGGGGTCAGTAACGAAACGCCTTGGGGGGTCTGTAATTTCGTCAATTTAGCGAAGTTGCATAACTTACCGCTGATTGCTTCGATTCAGAATGCCTACAATTTATTAAATCGGGTTTTTGAATTTGGTCTATCAGAAGTTTGTCATCGGGAGCAGTTAGGTTTATTAGCCTATAGCCCCCTTGCTTTTGGCTTGTTGACTGGCAAATACATCAACGACTCACCGCCCCCAGCATCACGCTTAGCTCAGTTCCCTAATTTTGGGCAACGCTATCATAAACCGAATGTAGAATTAGCTGTAATTGAATATTGCGAGTTAGCCCATCGTTATGCGATCAATCCGACTCATTTAGCTTTGAGTTTTGTGCGTTCCCGATGGTTTGTGCAAAGTACCATTATTGGAGCCACTAGTGTGGAGCAATTGTCGGAAAATATTGCTAGCCTTGAGGTTGACTTGTCCGATGAAATTCTCAAAGAGATTGAAACTATTCATGCCCGCTATAGTAATCCTGCGCCTTAAGAGGTCATTTTCATAAGCTGCCAAGGAAAAAGTAAAAAATCATCTATTTAGGACTTACGCAAAACCCAAATTGCCCTCATCCCCCAACCCCTTCTCCCAGAACGGGAGAAGGGTAGTAAGATTAATTTCTTGTTCCCCTCTCCCAAAATGGGAGAGGAGCTAGGGGTGAGGGTCTTAGAAATTTCTGCGTAAGTCCTACTATTCCTCAACTTTTTCCTTTTAGGACTTAAGCAAATCAACCTGTTTCAACAGGTTTAAGCTTTTAGCCCGCAATTTATTGCAGGGCTATGCTTAACAAGAAACGCTCATCGCTTCTACTTGCCGAACATTGCTAAATTCATGACGTAAGTGCTGCAATAACTTTTTATCTTTGGAATAGATGCGCCAAACTGAGCTATCAATCAGTTCTAAAACGATTTCGCAAGGTTCATCTAGATCTAGGTTTGGTTCTAAAGCTGGAATTTTAGATACTTCTTGACAACCAACGATGACGGTATTAATGACTTGATCGAATTTTCTGACTAATAGAACTAGCATCTGCAAACTCAAGATTAATCCTTGGGGTAAATATTTGATGTTCTCTTCTAAATCTAGGATACCTCTTTCCCAAATCGTGCTGATGTCGCCGATCGCTTCGAGATCTAAAATTGACCAGACAAGTTGTTGTTTGTCTTGTGCAATCAGGTTTAATAGATCAATCAGTTCAATGGTTGATGTGCCTTGGCTATTCTGATATTCGATTTCAATTACATTAGACATTTTTATTTTCCTGAAAAGCTATAGTGGTTCGGCGGACTGTCGCTTTCCTGTAAGTTGATTATAGCGATGTTGATGGGGATTA
>JBAXSK010000115.1:0-12560 GCA_037130765.1 Pseudanabaena sp. ELA607 | reverse complement strand
GTTTTCTCTAGTCTTTACCTACTAACCCTCTCCGAATATGAAACCGCCCTGCTCTTCCTTTTTGGCAGAGGGGCTAGGGGTGAGGGTCTTAGAAACTTCTGCGTAACGTGAGTTATTTCAATTAAAAAAGCGTGTCAATCCTATTAAGGATCGACGCAATCACTAATTTTGATGTAGTGAATATCTAGCTCTGCCGCTAGCTTACTCTGGCTCCATAAACCATTGGTTAATTGAGATCGGCTCCTGATTATCTATACAGCACTTTTTGCCTCTGTGAGGTACAGTCCAAGGGCTGAAACCCTTATAAAACAAGCGCTAAGTGTGCTTCAGCAGCCTCGAAAGTGCTGTATAGAACCGAAATCTCCCACTCCTTATCGCTTAAGTCACTTGTGTATCACATTTCTTAATCTTTTTTAGACTATTATAAAATATCAAATCGCTTCTATAAAACTAAAGCCCATACTTCTTCTGTTATGAAGTATGGGCTTTAGTTTTGGTGATTGATTTTGTTACTCTGCCTGCTCTATGCAGCAAAATACTGGACTAGAGGGGGCAGAGCAGCTAAATTGCAACTAAAGTAGTTACACTGATTAGGGCAATCGGAAATTAGTAGTCGAAGTCCCCACCAGCGCCCATAGCGCCGCCACCAGATGCACCCTTCTCTTCAGGTTTGTCTACTACGATACATTCGGTGGTGAGGATCATGCCAGCGATAGAAGCCGCATTTTGTAAGGCAGAACGGGTGACCTTGGCAGGATCCACAATGCCAGCGCTGAGCATATCTTCAAACTCACCAGATACAGCATTGAAGCCAATGTTGAAATCTTTTTCACGGACGCGCTCGGCGATGACGGCACCATTAAAGCCAGCGTTTTGGGCAATCCGCTTCACGGGAGCGGTTAAAGCACGGGACACAATCTGCGCCCCAGTTAATTCTTCCCCAGTCAGGTTAGCCGCTGCCCAGTCTGCCAAAGTTGGAGCCAAGTGAGCCAAGGTTGTACCACCACCGGGAACGATCCCTTCTTCTACGGCTGCTTTGGTGGCGTTGATGGCATCTTCAAGGCGCAACTTACGATCCTTCATTTCGGTTTCTGTCGCAGCACCTACTTTGATTACTGCCACGCCACCAGCCAATTTAGCCAAACGCTCTTGCAGCTTTTCCTTGTCAAAAGAAGAATCAGATTCATCGATTTGACGGCGGATTTGTTCGCAGCGGGCCTTCACACCAGCTTCGTTACCTTCGGCAATGATCGTGGTGGTGTCTTTGGTGATGGAAATGCGACGGGCTTTACCCAACTGATCCAGTTTGACCGTATCAAGACGTAAACCAGCATCTTCGGTAATCAATTGACCACCGGTTAATACAGCGATGTCTTCCAATAATGCCTTGCGACGATCGCCAAAGCCAGGAGCCTTGATCGCACATACATTCAACACACCGCGTAAACGGTTGACCACCAAAGTGGCTAAAGCTTCTTTCTCGATGTCTTCGGCGATGATCAACAAAGGACGACCGCTACGAGCCACTTGCTCTAACACGGGCACTAAATCTTGGACTAAACCAATCTTCTTGTCGGTAATCAACAAGGTGGGTTCTTCCAATACTGCTTCCATGCGCTCGGTATCGGTGACGAAATAAGGGGAAATATAACCCTTATCAAAACGCATCCCTTCGGTAACTTCCAATTCGGTAGTCATAGACTTACCTTCTTCAAGGGAAATGACTCCTTCCTTACCGACCTTATCCATCGCATCGGCAATCATTGCGCCGACTTCTTCGTCATTACCGGCAGAAATCGTTCCCACCTGAGCGATGGCTTTTGAATCTAAAACGGGCTTGGCGTGTTCTTTAATCTTGTCTACTAAGAAAGTAGTAGCTTTGTCGATACCGCGCTTGAGGGAAATGGCATTAGCCCCAGCCGCAACGTTACGCAAACCTTCTTTAACAATGGCATGGGCCAAAACAGTGGCGGTAGTTGTACCATCGCCTGCCGCGTCATTGGTTTTGGAAGCTGCTTGGCGAATTAAAGAAACACCCGTGTTTTCGACGTTATCTTCCAATTCGATTTCTTTGGCAATAGTTACGCCATCATTAACGATTTGCGGAGCGCCAAATTTCTTTTCTAGCACTACGTTACGCCCTTTAGGACCTAAGGTAATGGCTACGGCTTCTGCTAAAATGTCCATGCCGCGTTCGAGGGCACGCCGAGCATCTTCGTTATAAATAATTTTCTTTGCCATGGGAATCTCCTAATGAGTTATTGAGAATAGAACCTATTTGTGATATTTGCTAAGGCGATCAATTAAGCGCTCAAGTTAGCTTTTAATCAATCACCAGATTCATCACACCATGCATGGATCGCCGCACTAATCAGGTTAACCATAAATTGCAGAGTAGGGTTAACGGGAATAGTTAAGCTGGGATGATCACCAAGGCATGGCTACAACTGGGTTGAATTATTAATCAACCACAATGGCCAAAATGTCTTTTTCGGTCAGCAAGATATATTCTTCGTCGCCGACTTTGATTTCTGTGCCAGCATACTTGGAGTACAACACTTTATCCCCCACCTTTACCTCTAGGGGAATCCGTGCGCCCTTATCATCAAGCTTGCCAGGGCCTACCGCTGCAATTTCGCCCACCTGGGGCTTTTCCTTAGCGGTATCAGGCAAGTAGATGCCGCCTGCGGTCTTTTCTTCGCGAGCATTGATCTTGACGAATACCCGATCCGCCAAAGGGGTTACGGTAGAAACATTCAATGACATGGTTGCCATAAGTTCAGTTACCTAGATTAGTTATCTATCAGTTACCTAGAAATTTATTGCACCAAAGGAGTTTGGTTTGCCTTTGGTCAGGTCTTGCGGGACCTAGGGATGCTAGGGACTAACTCGGCTGGTTATCACCAGTGGCATTAGCACTCTCATCACCTGAGTGCTAATGTAGCTGAAATGGTTACCCTGTCTATAGTGTGGTTTACCGAACTCAAATAGGGCGGCAAGCAAGATGGTGCAACTAGTGGTTAGTTACTCGGATACCCCACGCATAATCCGCGATAATTCACTCTTTTCATCGATGGCAATGCGGGTGGGCGAACCACTCAAGATCCGCTCGAAGCCTTGGAAGGAGTCTTTGATCTGCGCCCCTTCGTCGGTGATGATATATTCACGAATCCGGTTGTCATGGCGGGAGCCGCGCATCTTAAATACATTGACGACCCGAGACATTTGCCCGCGAATTTCCACATATTGCAGCAAAATAATCGTGTCGGTGATCGTGGAAATATGGGACTCGGTGATCGAGTGCGATCCCATAAACTGATCCGTAGTATTGGTAAATAAACCGGTGATTTCTTCCTGTTTGACAAAGCCGGTTAAGCCGATCACAAACTGACGGAAATTATTATTGCTGACCCCTCGCGCTAGGGCAGACAGAGAGTCAATGGCAATGCGGGACGGCTTGAAGGTGGCAATCTCGGATTTGATCACCTGTAAATGATCTTCTAAGCCTGAAGATTCGGGATATACACAGATGATTTTTAGCAAGCCGGAACTTTCCCACCGCTCAAAGTCAGTGCCCCACGAGGAAGCATTACGCATCAATTGCTGCCGTGACTCTTCATAGGCAAATAGGATCGTCCGCTCGCCATTTTCACAGCCATTTTCGAGGAATTTACTCACCATTAAGGTTTTACCAGTGCCCGTCGCCCCAGTAATCAGAATGATGGAATCTTTGAAGTAACCACCGCCACACATCTCATCTAAGGTTTTGATCCCCGATGAAACACGAGTATTAGATGATTTTTGGGTGAGGCGCATTGCCCCCAAGGGGAAAATATTAATGCCGTTTTCGGTCATGGTGAAGGGAAATTCCCCCTTCATGTGGGTTGTGCCCCGTAATTTAAGGATTTCCGCCGTGCGGTGGCGGCGCTCCCCTTCGAGAACGTTACGCAAAATAATCACATTATCTGACACAAATTCCTCTACGCCAAATCTGGCTACGGGGCCATATTCAGACTCCCGTTCTGTGGTCATGATTGTGGTGACTCCCAAGGATTTGAGCCTTGCCACTAACCGAAAAATCTCCCGCCGCACCAAGCCTAAAGAATCATATTGCTGGAAAATTGCCGTGATTGAGTCAATAGAAATTCGTCTTGCTTTATATTTAATGATCGCATACTGAATTCTTTCAATCAAAGCAGACAGGTCAAAGTCACCAACTACATCTTGACCATCAGGATCAGGTGATGCATCTAAAATGAATAACCTGCCCTCGTCAATCAGCCTTTGTAAATCCCAGTTAAAACTATGGGCATTTTTGATAATGTCGGCGGGGGATTCTTCAAACGTGACAAAGACCCCATGTTCATTTAAACCCGTAATACCGTTATACAAAAACTGTAACGATAGCAAGGTTTTACCTGTACCCGAAGTACCACTGACCAAAGTAGAACGACCCTTAGGTAAACCACCGTGGGTAATATCATCCATACCTTCGATCATCGTGCGCAGCTTATGCACACCTTTTTCCGGGTTGATGGCATTGACGTTATCACCGTCGGGGATAGCACTCATATTGTTAGGATTGTTAGGATTTTAAAGGGATTTATGATTGAGTTAGGGACAAAACGAGGGACGCAAAATGATGGCGAATTTCAGCTATATCTAAACTTTAATTAACCATCTTCAGATAACTCTTCATAGAGTAAGTCTAAACCAACTAAAACTTTTTCGCGATCAGATAAATCGCCAATAATTTTACGCACTGGTGGCGGTAATATTTTGGCCAAGGTGGGTGTAGCTAAGATTTTATCTTCTTCTGCTAATTGAGGGTTCTTTAACACATCAATTACTTTGAGTGTATAGACCCCTTGAAATTCCTTTTCCAGAATATCATTGAGCGTTTTCAATGCACGCACTGAATTGGGTGTGTTACCGGCAACGTAGAGTTTAAGGACGTAGGTTTTACGAATCATGAATTTGGTGCACTACACTTAGGCTGATGACAGGGCTTATGCAAGGTCAAATAGGAATTTAGATCGGAATCTTTAGCAGGGTTGTTGTGAACGTATTGATTCAGAGTGATGCATCATAGAAATGATAATTTACAATATTGCAGCAGACATTTTGGCAAATATTTCGGGCAAATATATTGGCAAAATTGGGGTTTTCTATGGTTGAGTTTAAGTCATAGTTTCTTAGGAACAATCATGCAGCATAATTAATCACAAAAAATAATTATAAAAATTTAATCGCATTAATCGCAAAAATCGATTGTTGAATCAGCATGAGCCAGGATGGTCAAACTATTAAGGCGGTGGCAATCTCACTCATCATCATTTTAGAATTAGCTGAAAATCGGCTGAAAATCGCGAATTAGGATTCACGGGGAATTGAGCGACGATACATTTCGCACAGGTGAGCAATCACATCAATAAGGGTAATCCGATAATCAAGCAGAATATCCTCATTGCGCCCCTCAATTTTGAGTTGCTGGGAGAACTCATCCATTAAAATCATGTGAATTTCCAAGACCTGAGATACAGAGACATCGGCAAAAAATGCTAGATTAACAAACTCATCAATCTTTTGGTTTAGAAATTCAGAATGATCTTGAAAATATTCTAAAACTATGACTCGATAGATTTGTTTAAGATGCTCAAGGTAAGCCAGTTTGTCATCGGTGGACATATGGCGTAGGAATTGTCGTGGATCGCGTTTGTAATATACCCCTAAGTAACCGAGACGTTCATTGAGCTTTTCGGATAAGCGCTTTTGTTGTAACACAAGGGACATGGCAATGGGCGGGTGGGCCATATCTGGCATGACAAAAGAACGCACCTGAGGTGAAATTTCTAAAAAACTTTGAATTGCTTTATCGATGGTTTCAGGCAGTTCCTCCAACTTTTCTAGGGGGAGCGGTACTATGACACTGGTAATATCAAATCCGCCCTCCGGATCAGTGTGTAAGTTTTGCTCTGAAGGACGCAAAATTGAACTATCAGGTAAAAGCAACACAATGGGTAGAAAAATTTCTAGCTCAGTCAGTCGCTGAATCATATCCCGGCGCTCATACCAAAGTACAAGGCAGTCCTGCACAGTGTCTTTGTTGCTCAGCAAAAAGCTAAGTTCATCGAGACTGGACACCATCGCCAAGTGGTAGCGTTCTGTAGGCAGAATTGAACTGATCGAAACGGCTAGGGCGTTGCTCTGGTTTTCTGCAAAAACGCAGCAAATTTGTAACTTTGAAGATGCAGCCACGGCGCGATCGCTCAAGGGTTTAGTTGGTCAATAGACATGAGTATTTATACCTCAGCATCTATCTTAATCTTTATTTCTACGATACATCCGTCAAACCGTGTGAAATTATTCATATCTCTCTTCTTTGGTGTGGCGTAGGTATGACATCAGACATCAGTCAGCCTAAACTAACCAACAACAAACTACTTACCTTAGCTGTGATCGTCATTTGGCTATGTCTTGGCATCAAAGGTAAGGCGATTAGCATCTTTTAATAGCTGGCTAACATCAACTTTGCCTGTCAACCTAGAGATAATTTTGCACTTGGGGCATCACATCTTGATATTTCAACCATTAGTTTAGCCCTGAGGTGATGCGCTCTAGGGTATGCCCTCGAAAATATGACTCAGTGTATAGCCTGTTAGTCTTACGTCAAACAAATAGTTAAACAATCAATGACATTATTTTGGATGTCAGTGTTTGGTGTTATGGTTGCTCCGGTCACAAATTTGCCTGTTATGAATCTGGCTTTAGAGGCGCTGATCCAAACGCAAAGCCCAGTATGCTATTTGGCGAGCCAAGTCGCGGAGGTACTGCCATTTTTTGCTGAAGGTTGGGGGTATGTGGTGGTATTGGATCAACGCTATGTTCCCCGTGGTCTGTTGACTTTGGACTGCTGCTTGCCGCTGTGGTTAGATTTGCTCTCTGGTAAGGAGGAGACGGCAGGAATTGCTGATGTGTCTTCGGCAACGGTAGAGCAGTTAAGTTTACATCCTTTGCCTACTGTGGCCCGTCATACATCCATAGCAGATTTACTAGGACGCATTTCCCATCATCACCGCGTCACCGATACATGGGCTTTAGTCAATGAACAGGGCATTTATGTAGGGGTAATTAATGCCGCTGACGTACTAAAAATTTTAGCCGCGCAGTTAATAGCGCCCACGGCGGACAACCAAGATACTGATTTACCTATCAATAATCTGACGGCAGACTTGGGCAAAGATTGTTTAACCTATCTGTTGCCATTGGTGGATCAGATTCCGATGCCGGTACTGCTACGGCAAACGGACGGTACCATTGTGGGTATGAATCAACGGTGGCGCGATGATCTGTATCTGTCGGGGACTGCTTTGCCCCAAAGGTCTTTGGTGGTGTCGGCGCATACCATTCCCGAAGTACAACAGTTTTGCGTGACGACGGCAAATCACACTTGGCAGGTCACTGATGTGGCATTGCATGGGGAATTAAATGGCTTAGAGATGACTATTGCCCATGACATTACTGCCCAACGCAGTTTGGTACAAGAACTATCGGGGCTAAGTCGCTTAAAGGATGAGTTTTTAGCCTGCATCAACCATGAACTGAAAACGCCATTGACCTCGGTGATTGGCATTGCTAGCTTATTAACCACGAATACCCTAGGGGAATTGACCCCCCGCCAGCGCCGCTATGTCAATATGATTCATCAGAGTGGGCGGCATTTGGTCAACATTATTGACAATATCGTGGATCTAGCTAAAGCAGAATCAGGGCAGTTAGAGCTAGAACCAGAACTATTTAATGTGATGACGATTTGCCAGAAGAGCATCCATCAAGTACAAAAGTTAATGCAGCAAGATGCTTTGATTCATCGCACCGTGGGAGACGATAGCCCCGAAATCGAAATTGAAGTGCGCTTAGAGATTGATCCGGTGGCGCAAACTATTGTGGCCGATGGTACGCGATTACAACAAATGCTCTTGCACTTGCTCTCCAATGCTTGCAAGTTTAGTACCTTACCAGCGGAGCTAATTGGCGATAAACCAATCCCCAAGCCAATTGTGGGCTTATCGGTGCGCCACTGGGAAGGCTGGCTGGCATTTACGGTGTGGGATCAAGGCATTGGCATTCCTGAGGAAAAACAGCATTTAGTATTTCAGAAGTTTCAGCAATTAGAACACGTCATGACACGGCGGTTTGATGGTACAGGCTTGGGTTTAGTGTTGACACGGCATTTAGCGCGGTTGCATGGCGGGGATGTGACTTTTGTGTCTCAAGAAAATGTCGGCAGCCAGTTTACAATTTTGTTGCCCCCCGCACCGCCGAGCAATAATTTGATGGCGTTTCAGGTGGCCGTGGCCCACTCTCGGCTGGTACTAGTGGTGGAAAGTTCGGCGCAACAGGTGGAATGGTTTGTTAGTAGTTTATCGGCATGGGGCTATCGGGTGGTAGTAGCTCGCTCCGGCACAGAAGCCATTGAAAAAGCCCGCCGTCTCAAGCCCTGTTTGATTATGATTAATCCCAGTTTACCGATGTTGTCGGGGTGGGATGTGTTGTCATTACTCAAGTGTGATAACAGCACCCAAGACATTGCTATGGTAATGGTTTTAGATGCCGTAGAAACCCCGCCCGAGCACCACCAAGCCGATGGCATTTTACGTCGTCCTTTGTCGATGGCTGATGTGAGTTTTTATTTGCCCCAGTATGTACAGCCCAAAAAACGCCTGATCTTGATTTACTTGCGGCAAGGCTTACCAGAAAATCTCGCCGGTTTATTTCAGCAGTGGGAATATCGCCTGCTCGAAGCCGATAACGTCGAGCAAGCCGAAGTATTGGTTAAAATTTGGCAACCGGATGGCTTTTTGCTGTCTTGTCGCGTGCCCCATTTAGTGGAAATCCTGCAAACTATTAGCCGCCATGACTTGCTGAGTCACTTACCGATTTTATTAGTCGATGCCTATGGCTTTGATGAAGTGGAAGCCTTACGCCAGACCTTTGCCCATCTTGATATTCACCCTTGCAATGACATTAATTTGCCCCCTAACTTGTCCGTTGCAGAATTAGTTAATCTGCCCCAAAGCCAAATCAAGCGCCAAGCTTTTCAACGTAGTCTGCAACGCTCTTTATCCCATTTACAAGCCCCGATCATTCTGCTGTTGCATTTTCAGTCCGATGATATTTTGTCCCACTCTTTGCAACACTACCTCTTAGCCGGAGGATTTCAGGTGCGGCTGTGCCTGAGTCATCAAGAATTGTCACAACATCTCAGCAGTGGTACAGTGGATGCCGTCTTAGTGATGCTGCATAATCAATCTTATCTGTCCCTAGCCGAAGAACAGAGCATAGAAATCTTAAGCGCCGTAGCCGCCCAAATTCCCATCATGGTTGTGGATGGACGCAATCACCACGAATGGTTTGAAGAATCCGAAGAAGCTGATGGAATTAATGAGTTATTGTATATGGCTGCCGCAGTACTAGAGCAGCCCGATGCCATTGCCAATCTCGTGCCCACCCTCAATCAATGTTTGAATACCCACCGGAGCGAATTTAAAGCTAATCGACAGTCTGCCTCTGCTCCATCGGCTTCAGAAAATCATTCGCGAAATTTGCAGCACCAACCACCTCATGCCCCTGAGTCATCGTGAGTGTTATAGTTTTGCTTAAGGTCGAGCAAACAGGTGTGTATTGACATTGTGCATACAAAGCTCCTATAATTAGAGCAACTTTCTATTCAAGAGGTAAGCGCTATGTACACCTCAGCCTTTGAAGGGTCGATTAGCCAGACCCGCGACATCACAATCAATATTCGAGCTAAGCAAAACCAGCGAGATCTAATTGATCGTGCGGCTGAAGTGCAGGGCAAGAGTCGCTCCGAGTTTATGCTTGAGTCGTCCTACCAAAAAGCTCAAGATGTTCTTCTAGACCGCAGCTTCTTTGGGTTAGATGACCTTAAGTTTAAAGAATTTCTCGCGTTGCTGGATGCCCCACCTACCCAAGATGAGAAGTTGCACACATTGCTAACAACCAAGGCTCCGTGGGATTAGGTCAAGATCAAAATAAGCTTCAGCCACCGGAAAAACTGAATTCGTCACATCGAATTGAGAGCTTTGACTCAGGGAACAGTCAGCTAGATGACTGGCTGAAACACCGTGCCCTGAAAAATGAGTTAGAGGGGGCTTCACGCACGTATGTACTCTGCACTGGCGAGATAGTTATTGCGTACTACTGTCTTGCCAATGGAGCGGTGGCACAGATTACTGCAACAGGTCGAGTGCGGCGTAATATGCCCGATCCGATTCCAGTTATGGTGATTGGACGACTAGCGGTTGATAGCCGTTGGCAAGGTCAAGGTATCGGGCGTGCTCTACTGCGAGATGCAATTCTTCGTACTTTGCAAGCTGCTGAAATTGCAGGAATACGTGCGATTTTAGTACACGCCATCTCGGCAGATGCGAAGCAGTTTTATGAACAGTATGGTTTTACTGCTTCACCGCTTGATCCAATGATACTCATGGTAAAAGTTAACGATGCTTATGCTTCACTTGGTGCGCAAGCCTAAAAGTTATGCGCTGTTTCTAAACATTTGATTGATGGTCAAGTATTCAAGCACAAGCTAACAAATTGCTGAACCAGAAGAGAGCATATATTTGCTGGGTTCCAAGCATTATCGCCGTCCGGTAAGATCAGAAGTTGTCACGCATTTTGTCGTCAATACTTCATCACACCTAACCCTATGGTCAATACTGCCCCAGTTACGATCCCTCAATTGGCAACATGGAAAGCTCAAGGGCGTAAAATCAGCGCTTTAACTGCCACAGACTATGGCTTTGCCCGATTATTAGATCAAAGTGGGGTAGACCTGATTTTAGTGGGGGATTCTCTGGGGATGGTTGCTTTAGGCTATCGCAATACTTTGCCCCTAACCCTTGATGAGATGATTCATCATGCCAAGGCGGTGTGTCGTGGCGTAAATCATGCCTGTGTAGTGGTGGATTTGCCATTTTTAACTTATCAAGCTAGTCCAGAGCAAGCCATGCTATCGGCGGGGCGCATCCTCAAAGAAACCGATGCCCAAGCCGTCAAACTCGAAGGTGGTTATCCTTTGATGGCGGAAACTATTGGGCGTTTAGTCCAAGCCGGAATTCCCGTGATGGGACATTTAGGACTAACACCCCAGTCGGTGCATCAATTGGGTTATCGCTCCCAAGGTAAAACTACGGTTGTGGCAGAACGGATTATGGATGAGGCTCAGGCTCTGGTCAGTGCTGGCGTTTTTGCCATTGTTTTAGAGCATATGCCAGAAACTCTAGCCGCTGCTATTACTGCCGCCGTACCTGTACCCACCATCGGCATTGGGGCAGGAAATACCTGCGATGGCCAGATTTTAGTGACCCATGATTTACTAGGTTTATCGCCGTGGCAACCCTCTTTTGCCCCACCGATGGTTAATTTAGGCCCTCTGATCACCGAAGCAGTCAGCGCCTATTGTGAGCAAGTCCGAAATACTCACAAATGATCAGGATCTTCGCCCAACTCCCTAAGTCGCGCTGCTAGCTTTTCTGCCTTGAGTCTTGCCACTTCAGCCCGTTGAGCCTCAGCCTCGGCCCGCTGCGACTCGGCTAGAGCGTGTTGAGATGCCGCTTCAGCCCTGAGTCTTTCTACCTCAGCCCGTTGGGATGCCGCTTCTGCCTTGAGCGTTTCCGCCTCGGCGTGTTGAATGGCCGCTTCTGCCTTGAGTCTTTCTGCCTCGGCGTGTTGTTGGGCTGCTTCTTCGGGTAATAACACTAAAGCCCCTGATGCATCATAAAAACGCAACCAGGTCAAAGTCTCGCGGTCAATTGTACCCGCCCAAGTCCCTAACCATAAACCCAAGGACTCGCACCAGAGCCAACCGCGCTCGTTGGGCACAATGGGCTGATAAGAATTATGGTGATGCCAGCCCTGTAACGAATTAGGTTCAAAGGGATTGTAAACAAAGTAATCTTGGGTTTTGAACACCCGATCATATAACTGTTTTTTGAAGCCTAGATCAACATTAGCCGTGCTAGGCGACATCAGTTCAATAATCGTGTCAGGATAGCGTCCTTCTTCTTCCCAGACTACCCAGCCAAGGCGATCCCGTTGACCGTCCACATCCAAGACCACAAAAAAGTCTGGGCCACGAAAATCACGATTTTTAACTTGGGCTGTGCTGTAGTAGATAAACATATTACCGCCGACATAAAAATCCGTATCGATGCCGCGATATTGCTGATAGGAACGAATCAGCACATTCATCCCTACGCGATGTTGATTGGTTTCCAAAGGCTCTCCATCATCAAAGATTAGATCGGTGGGTGGCATGGGTGGAGTCCAGCCGTCAGGTTCCATTTCGCTAGTCGTCTGTTGGACAAGAGTGTTAACCATATTCGAGAACCCACAACAATAGGCTGTATTATTATCTCACGTTACGCAGAAGTTTCTAAGACCCTCACCCCTAGCCCCTCTGCCAAAAAGGGAGAGCAGAACGGTTTCATATTCGGAGAGGGTTAGTAGGTAAAGACTAGAGAAAACAGGAAGAT
>JBAXSK010000114.1:0-12575 GCA_037130765.1 Pseudanabaena sp. ELA607 | reverse complement strand
GGCTATTTTCCTTGGTTGGATTTTGCCTCACTCCCGACTTGTCTGTACACCGTAGCTTCGCCGTTAGGGGATCAAAAATTTTTTAAGTGCGGTTAATTTTGTATTTTGGGAGTGTAATCGCTTTTTGTCAACCTTAACCGAGTAGTTAATCAAAGTAATCGTGATATTTGTATAATAAAGCTTAAATTTAGATGCAATGCGCTGTAAATCCGGCTCCAGTCAGGCGTTGCTCATTCGGTATTGAAGCATATCAATAATCCACAACGCCCTAATCACTGCAATTATGCCATTACTCAACCTAAACCGCTGCTACTGCCTGCGCCTTGCGATAATTAATCATCGATTGGACAAAACGCTCAAACAGATAGTCGGCATCATGGGGGCCTGGACTCGCTTCGGGGTGATATTGCACCGAGAAAATTGGTAACTCTTTATGTTCCAATCCAGCAACGGTACGATCATTCAAATTCAAATGAGTCACTTGAGCCACAGATTCCGTTAAAGAGTCACCATCAAGGGCAAAACCATGATTTTGACTAGTGATTTCCACGCGCCGATCTGCCGTAGCTAACTGATTCTGGGCAGGCTGATTTAAACCCCGATGACCGAACTTCAATTTAAACGTATCGCCTCCCATAGACAAGCCTAAAATCTGGTGACCTAAACAAATGCCAAACATCGGTTTATTCGCTCCGACAAGAATCTTAGCGGTCTCAATACCTGTGGTTACGGCAGCCGGATCCCCTGGGCCATTGGAGAGGAAAATGCCATCGGGATTGTATGCCAGAATCTTTTCGGCGGGGGTATCCGCAGGAACTACGATAATCCGACAACCATAGCTGGCTAAGCGGCGCAAGATATTCCGTTTTACACCAAAATCGATCGCTACTACGGTTAAAGGGGTTTCTAAAGATGGTATATTCTCAGCAAATTCCCATAGAGCGGGGGTAGCTTCCTGCCATTCATAAATCCGATCCGTGGTGACGGTTTGAGCCAGATTCAAACCCTGCATCGAAGGAGCCGCTTTAACTTGCTCTAATAATTGCACTGGATCAAGGACTTCCGTAGAAATTGCCCCATTCATCGCCCCTAAAGAACGCAACTCACGGGTTAAAGCGCGGGTATCAATGCCAGCAATGCCGATGATATTGTGAGCTTTGAGATAATCTGGCAAAGACTGACGGGAACGCCAATTACTGGGAATGCTCGTGATATTGCGGGCAATCACCCCACGCACCTGAGGTTTTTCCGACTCTTCATCCTCCGGGGTGACACCGGTATTACCCAATTCTGGATAGGTAAAAGTGACGATTTGCCCCCGATAACTCGGATCGGTCAAAACCTCCTGATACCCTGTCATACCGGTATTAAACACCACCTCACCGATAGTGGTTCCCGATGCGCCAAAAGCATAACCTTGGTAGGAAGTACCGTTAGCGAGGACTAAAATAGCTGGTTGCTTGGTTGCCATACAGTCTAATAATTAAATGAATAAAGCGTGAAAAGTTACGCCCGCAAACAACATTGTGGCTAACAACGACAATTCTAAGGGTTATCGATGTGACATTTTGTTGAGATATTTTGATGATACTCTGTTAGTTTCCCTGAAGTTGCGTACATTTATTCACTGTGATAGTACCAAATACCTTCTTCTTATACAGGGTTTGTAGGGGTAATCACATCCCTATGGCATAAACGGTGAGCGGGCAAGATACCCGCCCTACGGTGATTGTGTGCTCAATTTATGATTAATATTTCGGGACCTATTAACTTGGTAATGGCGGTAATAGTGTTGGTAATTAATGATTGATGCAGCCACTAATCATTTAATTACCATTTTTAGCTACCATTTTTTATATGGTAAAAACTTTCCATTCATTGTGACCTTGACGCGATCACCTTTGGGGTCTTCTACTTTCTCAATATCTAAAGTAAAGTCAATGGCGCTCATGATACCATCACCAAATTTCTCATGAATCACTTCTTTCATCGGATAACCATAGACTTGCATGATTTCATAGAAGCGATAGATCAGAGGGTCGGTGGGTACAACCGGACCTAAACCTTTGGAAGGATAACTGGTTAAAGCAGTCACGATTTCTGCACCTAAATCTAAGGCAGCAGCCAGCTTTTCGGCTTGTTCCACAGAAGCGCTATTCTGACCATAAAACAATGAGGCAATCCAAACTTCATCTTGTCCTAGCAGGGCTTCGAGATCAGCGAAACTCAATCCTTTAGCTTTTTTGGCAGCTAGTAAAGTTGCTGTGTATGGGGGAAACTCAACGGTCATATTTTTGAGGAAATGAGGATGATAATTGGGTTTATGGTTTGATGCGTTAATACTTTAATGTTTTAGCTGTGGTCTATATGTGATGGGATACACAATTGAGCCAAGATCTTAATTGGTTATATATCACAAATCTATCATGATTTTACACTGACAGGTAAGATGACTGCCCCACCAGAGTTTGCTCATTAATCTGTATTGTGCCAGAAGAGAATTATAGTTAAACAAATTAAGAATGGCATGGCTTAAAGGCAATAAATAACACCACCCCGTCAGGCAAAGCCTGCCACCCCTCCCTTGGAGGGGAATTTTAATCTTCTCTGTAATTCCCCTCCAAGGGAGGGATACGCCGCATGCGGGGGGTGGTCAAGTGCTTTTAATGTGCCAAAATAATTTTAAATGACTATAAAGCCATCGCCATCATAAAAAAGCAACCACAAAACTGCTGTCCTGTGATTGCTTCTCTAATTTTAATTATTTTAATAATTAGGAAAATAGCAATTAGACCATTTTCCTAATTAATCCGATTGAGTCAATTAACCCAACACCTTGCGGGCATTAGCAACTACATTGTCTACGGTGAAGCCGAACTTCTCATAACACACAGGACCAGGAGCCGAAGCACCAAAATGATCGATGGTTACGGCAGCACCTTCTAAACCAATGTACTTGTGCCAGCCAAAGCTAGATTGAGCTTCCACTGCCACGCGCTTTTTCACGCTGCTGGGCAATACCGATTCCTTGTATTCCGCAGACTGTTGTTCAAACAGTTCCCAAGAAGGCATGGAAACCACGCGCACTGCTTTACCTTCAGCGGCTAAAATCTCAGCGGCTTTAACTGCCAATTCCAATTCGGAACCAGTAGCCAAAATCAACAGTTCAGGATTAGCGGCATCCACTACGGTATAAGCCCCATGCTTTGCACCTTCAACGGAAGTACCAGGCAGGTTTTTCACACCTTGGCGGGTGAAACACATCACGCTAGGACGTTTCCGACTCTTGATGGCAACTTCATAAGCTGCGGCTACTTCATTAGCATCAGCAGGACGTTGCACATAGATATTCGGAATTGAACGTAAAGCGGCCAAGGCTTCAATGGGTTGGTGGGTGGGGCCATCTTCACCCAACATGATCGAGTCATGGGTCATGATGTAAATTGCGCCTACTTCCGACAATGCCGACAAGCGAATTGCTGCCTTCATGTAGTCAGCAAACACCAAGAAAGTCGCACCGTAAGGAATTGTACCGCCGTGTAATGCCATGCCGTTCATGATCGCGCCCATGCCATGCTCGCGCACACCAAAGCGGAAGTTACGGCCGTGATAAGCACCTGGTTGGAAATCAGGTAAACCCTTCACATAGGTCATGTTGGAATGAGCCAAGTCAGCGGAACCACCCAAAAATTCAGGCAATACAGGAGACAAAGCATTCAGCGCCGCTTCAGACAGCAAACGGGTGGAAGTTTGTAACTTGGTGATAGGTTCGAGGGCTTTTTCCCAACCTTCAGGCAATTCACCGCTCATGATACGCTTGAATTCCGCAGCTTCGGTAGGGTATTCCGCTGCATAAGCTGCAAAGCGAGCATCCCAGTCAGTTTCAGCAGTAGCACCCTTGTCTACAGCTTGACGGAACCGGCCTAATACATCATCGGGAATTTCAAAGGGGGCATATTCCCAGCCCAATTGAGCGCGGGTTGCGGCCATTTCGTCGCCACCCAAAGGAGCGCCGTGAACCCCAGCCGTGCCGCCTTTTTTCGGTGCGCCATAGCCGATGGTGGTGGTAACAATTACCAAACTAGGCTTATCGGTGACGGACTTAGCTTCAGCAATGGCTTTAGCAATGGCATCAAGGTCGGTGTTGCCATCGTCTACCTTGGTGACGTGCCAGCCATAGGCTTCATAACGCTTGCCCACATCTTCGGTGAAAGCCAAGTCAGTGCTGCCATCGATGGAAATGCTGTTGCTGTCATAGAGCATGATCAACTTGCCCAACTTCAGGTGACCACCCAAGGAAGCCGCTTCAGAAGCGATGCCTTCCATGTTGCAACCATCGCCCAAAATGACGTAGGTGTAGTGATCAACAATATTGTGACCGGGCTTGTTAAACCGTGCGGCTAAATGAGCCTCAGCAATAGCCAAACCAACGGCATTACCCACACCCTGACCCAAAGGACCAGTGGTGACTTCTACGCCGGGGGTTTCAAAATTTTCGGGGTGACCAGGGGTCTTACTGCCCCATTGACGGAATTGCTTGATTTGATCCATCGGTACGCTGTCGTAGCCGGTCAAGTGCAGCAAAGAGTACTGCAACATACAGCCATGACCAGCAGACAAGACAAAGCGATCCCGATCAGCCCAGTAAGGATTTTTGGGGTTGAATTTCAAAAACTGGTCAAATAACACGAATGCCATAGGTGCAGCACCCATCGGCAAGCCAGGGTGACCAGATTTGGCTTTCTCTACAGCATCGGCTGAAAGAAAACGAATCGCGTTGACGCAAAGTTGTTCAAGATTGGTTTTGGTGGGTGCGGCTACCATAAAGTTACGAAAGATACAAAATATGACGAGTTTTTGTCCCTAACCATACATTCTCACCGATGGTTGCACCGAAATCACATCTATTTTGAGATTTTCTTTGTTGACTAATTTTTTTAGGGGTATAACTAGTTTTTTTTGACAGGATTTTTGGGGGGATTTAGGGCTAATTGGGGTGATTATGGCTGGTTAGAGGGGATTAATCACAATTATTACCATGATTAGGGATGCTTGGGTGGGACTCGGTGATGGTGGGGTATCATTGCCCTAGTTTAGTCAGATAGTGGGGATCAGGATCGAGCAGAGTTTTCGGGTTGCCACTGGAGTACTAACCTAGACTTTGACTACATCTGGCAGTAAGTCGAGACTAATTTGTTTATTTTCTGTTTTTTTTAGTGTAATGCCAACTAAACCGCCATAAAAATTCTGTGGTGGTAATTTCGCGGCATGAGTGCGGCATTAGTAGCGACTGGTCTTGATCCCTGACCACTTGGCAATTAGGTTAGCGATTAAAACCGTGGCAATGGTCAAATAGTTATTTCAGATACGGGTAAAGTTGCGTGTAAAGTATTGCTATGGATGTTGTACTGGATTTAACACCCTGCTAGTTAGATTTGTGGCACTGTTTGTAGCAAGATTCTGGCAAAATTTGGGGCGACATCCATCACAAATTTCGTGGCCAAAAGGCGTTTTCATTGGATATTTGGTGGAGTTATTTGTGGTCTGTGGCGCAGCCTCGACAGACTATATGCCAAGTATGTTCAAAATTATGCTCAAAATATTTTGAATCTTAGATCCCGCTCCTTTAATCCGTGTAAATTTTGCCTGTTTGTACTTGATTTGTGCCGCATTGCCCTTTTTTATCCCCCTATAACAAAAACATCACTATGATGCCGACAATCCCCACTGACCAAATTGATCGCATTGTTGGAAACCAGCATCAAGACCCTTTTGCGGTGCTAGGTCCCCACGAAATTGACCATGATGGCCAAAAAGCTTGGGTGATTCGTGCCTATCAGCCGGAAGCCAGCGCGGTGACGGTGGTTAATCCTGATACGCGCCAAGAATACCCCATGCAGTCGGTGCATCATAGCCATTTCTTTGAGGTAATCATTACGGACTCGGCCCACCTGTTTAGCTATCAGTTGAAAATCAGCCAAGGTGGCCACGAGAAGCTAGTCTATGATCCCTACTGTTTCCGCTCACCCCTCATCACCGACTTTGATCGTCACTTGTTTGCGGAAGGTAATCACTATCAAATTTACGAAAAGATGGGGGCACACCCCACCACGATTAACGATGTTGCTGGGGTATATTTTGCAGTATGGGCCCCCAATGCCCGCAATGTCTCGGTATTAGGCGACTTTAATAGTTGGGATGGTCGTCATCACCAAATGCGGCGAGGTGAAACTGGTATTTGGGAGTTGTTTATCCCTGGGGTCACCGTCGGGACTAAGTATAAATACGAAGTGAAAAGCCCTGATGGTCACATTTATGAAAAGTCTGATCCATACGGTTTTTATCAGGAAGTCAGACCCCAAACTGCTTCGATTGTCGCCGATCTAACTAAGTATCAGTGGCAAGATAGTGCTTGGTTGGAAAAGCGTCGCACCACCGATCCCCTGACTCAACCCGTTTCAGTGTATGAGGTGCATTTGGGATCATGGATGCATGGAGCGATGGAAAATCCTCCCGCCGATGGTTATCCGATGGTAGCCGCAGCGGATCTCAAGCCAGGGGCAAGATTTTTGACCTATCGCGAACTAGCCGATAAATTGGTTCCCTATGTGCGCGACTTAGGCTATACCCACATTGAAGTTATGCCCATTGCCGAGCATCCTTTTGATGGTTCTTGGGGCTATCAGGTAACGGGTTATTTTGCGGGCACATCGCGGTATGGTTCCCCCGATGACTTGATGTATTTCATCGATCAGTGTCACCAAAATAATATTGGTGTGATTGTGGACTGGGTTCCGGCGCATTTCCCGAAAGATGGCCACGGTTTGTCATTTTTTGATGGCACTTTCTTGTATGAACACGCTGACACCCGCCTCGGTGAGCATAAAGAATGGGGTACAAAAATCTTTAACTACAGCCGCAATGAGGTGCGTAACTTCCTGATTGCTAATGCGCTGTTCTGGTTCGATAAGTATCACATTGATGGGATTCGCGTCGATGCAGTAGCTTCCATGCTTTACCTCGACTATAACCGTCCCGCTGGACAATGGCTGCCCAACCAATATGGTGGCCGCGAAAACATTGGCGCAATTGAACTATTCCGTCATTTACACAGCGTTTTGTTTAGCTATTACCCAGGAGTGTTGTCCATCGCCGAAGAGTCTACTTCTTGGCCGATGATTACCTGGCCTGCCTATGCTGGCGGTTTGGGCTTTAACCTGAAATGGAACATGGGTTGGATGCACGATATGCTTGACTATTTCAAGCTAGACCCGTGGTTCCGTCAGTTCAATCACAATAATGTCACGTTCAGTATTTGGTATGCTTTCAGCGAAAACTTTATGCTGGCGTTGTCCCATGATGAAGTGGTTCATGGCAAATCACCGATGATTGGCAAAATGCCCGGTGACGAATGGCAGAAGTTCGCAAATCTGCGCTGTTTGTATGGCTATATGTTCACCCATCCGGGCAAAAAGACCATGTTTATGGGCATGGAAATTGGGCAATGGAGCGAGTGGAATGTGTGGGGTGATTTAGAATGGGATTTATTAAACTTCCCGCCCCATAAGAATCTACAACGGTTTATCGGCGATCTCAATGCCATGTTACGGGCAGAGCCAGCGCTTTATACCCAAGACTTTAGCGAAGCTGGCTTCCAGTGGATCGAGTGTAATGATAATCGCAATTCCGTAATTTCCTTTATCCGTCGGGGTAAAGATGGCGAAACCGCTGTGATTGTCTGTAACTTTACCCCTGTGCCCCACGGTAACTTCCGCATTGGTGTTCCCGAACATGGTTATTACCGCGAAGTGCTCAATAGCGATGCCACTAACTATGGCGGCAGCGGTATGGGCAACATGGGCGGTCGCTGGTCTGATCAATGGGGAACCCATCAGCAACCCTATTCGATGGATGTGTGTGTGCCACCATTGGCAGTGGTAGTCTTCCGTTATGAGCCGGAATTTGCTGTAGTTACGGATGCGACAACAGAAGTTTAAGTAATGGAAATTTCATGATTTAATTGATTTTTAGACAGGGGGCTTAAGGCCCCTTGTTAAGCAAATGAGTCTAGGTATCTGAGCTAAACAATTACTCAATTATTGCCCAACAGGTTCCCCAACTAATTATGCAACTATCCCCTCAAGAAAAAGACAAACTACTGATTTTTACGGCAGCACTGTTAGCCGAACGACGGAAGAATAAAGGCTTAAAACTGAATTATCCTGAAGCTGTCGCTTTTATCACCGCAGCAATTTTGGAAGGAGCCAGAGAAGGGCGCACCGTAGCTGAGTTGATGACCTACGGCACAACCCTGCTGAATCTGAATGATGTGATGGATGGAGTCGCCACGATGATTCCTGAAGTGCAGGTGGAAGCAACTTTTCCTGATGGCACAAAGTTAGTCACCGTACATCAGCCGATCCGTTAAGCAATCGCAAGAAGCAATTAAACTCCGTCAGTGAGAAGAATTCTGGTAATAGTACCTATAGCGAAAAGATGCGCAATATGTGTTGAATCGCAAAAAAGATCTGATGTTTAAATTGCCTGATAAAAGCTTTGAGAAATGACCCTAGCATTTCAACGGGATTAAAATCAGGAGAATATCTGGGTAAGTACAAAAGCTTAGTACTTGTATCTGCGATCATTTGCTGAACTATCTCTGTCTTATGACTGTTTAAATTGTCCATGATCACTACGTTGTCTTTGGAGAGTTTCGGGCATAAATCCAGAAGTGTTGAATGAGTAAACAAAACTTAATATTAAGGTTAAATGAGAATTTCTTCGGAAGAGATCATAGCTCCAATGAATTATAGAGCAGTGTCTATGTAAAAATATCTGAATAAATCGTAATTTTTCCAGTAATTTATTACCATAAAATGCTGGTATTTCGATTAGTTGAAGAATTAAATAGGCAATTAAGACAGAATAGATTTGCAATACCACTCCATTTAAGTTTTTAGTAATTAAATGGTCTAGCTTAAGATGCATTTTTAAAAACTTCCATAATAATTCTATTTGCCAACGTTGTTTATAGATATTAGCAATCTCTTCGTCCTTAAATTCTTCTAAATTTGTCGCCAATCTAAATTCAGTATTTTTATCGTCATAAAATCTAATAACACGATATTTATTGTGATCAAATTTCATCTTCATATTATTCTTTATTCTGACCACAAACTTAATTTTTGCATCAGTCATATTATTAATAAAATCCCAGCTAGCATAACCAAAATCCATTATTGCCACGCTGTTATCAGGGATCATTATCATTACTTCATCTTAACCTGCTGATAATTCTTTCCCGAAAATAATTCGATGAAATAAATCTCTCATGCTGGTTAAACTACTGTCTAATACAAAGTTTAACCAGATTTCAAAAAATAATCGACTATTCAATACTGGGTAATCATTTGTTGGTAATTCCTTTAATATTGACTTGACGATGTTAGAAAATGAATCTATCATAATTAATTATTTTTATGTTTTATGGAAGTAAAATAACATTTTTTGCTCCTTTTTTTGTCCCTCTTTCTATCTGTCAACACTTCTTCTAATTCACATCTTGGGCAGTTCATAAAAACTTTGTAAACGATTGATTATTCTACCTTACAGCTTTAACATTACTTTCCATCACTACCTAAAAAAGGAAAGGTATTACTGAGTACTACCTTTCCTTTTTTAGGAACTTTTATTTCGTAAACAAAACTGTCGCTCTACATAGTGCTCCGCATTTGGGCAAGAATAGGAAATTACATCTCCATAGAAGTGTAAAAAAGCAGACTGTTGATAGAGCAATCTTGCAGGTGGTGGTTCTAAGTAAATATTAGAGAATCCGCGATCGCCTAATGCTTTAAGTAAAGCATTTTCCTGAGCTTCATTCTCCCAAGTTGAAGCTAGACGAAAGAAGCTAGGCATGATTTCCCATTCACGAAACATGATTCGCTCGGTTAATCCAATTTCATTGAGAGCATCAATGATCTCAAAACATTCAACTTGCCGTTTTGCCACAGCATCTAAGGACTCATTAAATACTGCATTTGCCCATACAGCCGCTAGAGGATGGATTCTGGCATTAATCGCAAATTCATTGTCCAGATCGATGCCTAATTCGATCTTCTGACGCATTGGGTGTTGTGTCCACCCAATCAGTTTGTGATAGAGATTTTCATCATTGGTCAAGATTGCTGCGCCCTCTCCTGCAAATAGTGACTTACCAAAAGTGAAGGACACAACTAAAGCATCGGCTAGAGCGCTTGCAGGTAAATCATTGCGAGATGCCCCGAAGCTCTGTGCTGCATCAGCTATATAGAATAGTCCATACTGATCGGCGATCGCTCTCATTGTTAAAGCATCGCAAGGGATACCAAACAAATCAACTCCTAAAATAGATTTTGTATTTGGTGTGAGCAATTTCCTTACAGAGTCAGGATCTAGGGTCAAAGTATGATCTATATCAGCAAATATTGGTTTACAGCCGAGTTGGAGAAATCCTGCTAATGAAGCACCGTAGGTATAGGGTGTGGTTACAAATTCAGAGTGACTAAGCTCTAGAGCCATAGCGATCGCCCATAAACCCACAGTGGCATTAGAAACTAGCAGAGCATATTCCATCCGATAATGATTTTCCAACTTCTCTTCTAACTCAGCGATCGCACCCGATCCCAATAAAGAAATCTGGTGCAAAGCTGAATTAGTCTGAGCATCTTGTAAATAATTTTGAATTGCCGCGATCGCCATGTTAGACATTTGCATCAGATTTATATTTCTCAATTTCATCTTTAAGAGCTTGATGATTGATATCACCAGTTAAGGGATTAACAATCATTTTTAGATGGTCAGGAAAAGGATAGCTAGCAGGATTGTTTGCCCAAGGGAGGAAAGAGCGATAGGAGCAAATTTGAATTGCACAAAGATCGGCGTAGATCGCAGAAGCACGATCAGAAGATGCACAGAAGTCGTCGGCAGCAAAGAGTATCGCTTGCGGAGTTAGTGGAGTGATAAGCAAAGATGCTTGAGCGATCGCACCTCGGATATGGCGAGCATTAGCACCTTTAGCAAAAAATACTTTTGCAGCTCTTTGAATTAGAGGCTCTTGCATATCAAATTTAATATTGGCAACACGGTTAGCCGTCTCCACTAAAATCGCAGGGAAATCAATTTCTAAAGGATGCAGCACAGGAATAAACACAAAACGACTTTGCATCGCTGCTCCAATCCGCCATGGACAGTTGGTTGTCCCGATCAACAGAGAATGCCCTCTTCTACTTTCATCTGATAAAATGCTCAACAATCCAGCCGTAACTGATTTACTAGCGCCAGAATCGCCATCAAAGTCAGAACGCTGCAAAGGCAACATTTCTGTGATTTCATCAATAAAGATAATATGAGGAGAAAAGCCACTGAGAATTTGCTTCATCAAGCGCATCTTTCTCTCTGTCTCTCCAACCAAAGAACCTTTAGGACTATGCATTTCAAATGCTGGAGCATCAGCTTCGCTACCAATTTTTAATGACAGATCAGTTTTTGCAGTGCCAGGTGCACCTACAAATATGATATTTGCTGGCATAGATGAATTAGCATCTTTCAATCCCTGAGCGAACTTTTGAGCAGCTTGAAATGGAACTTGAATATTGATCCCTTGTAGTGTCACTCCCTTAACGCGATCGGTATTTAAAATCGAGAGCGTCTCTTCGGAGAGAGCAATAATACTTTGCTCTTTGGCTGCGGTTAGTTCTTTAGCTGTAATTTTCTTGGAACTGTACTGAGAAGCACGCATTTCCCCTTCGAGAATACGCAAAGGCGTACCACTGACAAGATTAGCGATCGCGCGATCGTCTAAGCCACCATCAAAGTCAGCTTTGGGATAAGCCAGCCGCAAAGCGGGCAAAGCAGCCATGATTTCCTGTTTGATTGTCTGTTGTAAACGCACATGGTGTAATCCGCTGATTAATAGCTCATCAATCATGCCTTCGCGACCATGCACCATCAAAAGATTGCCACTTTTTCGCATTGCCAAGTTCTGTGACGTGAGATTGAGCGACTCGATCGCCATTAATTGCTCGCGGGTTTGAGTTCCATTTTGCAAACAAGGAAACTTATGTTCCGCAAATTCTATTAACACCAGAAACTGCAATGGATTTCCATTCGCCCATTTCATCCCTTCAGAAGAGCTACGCACCAATAGCAAAGTAATACCACGGATAAAAGTTGCAAATTCATGCTCATCTGTAGGTAAATCATGCAGCTTACATTCTCTCAAAATAGCTTCAATAGTCTTCAGATCGGATGAGTTTGGAATATCAATCCGTCCCCAATCCAAGCCTCTTGCAAAGCTGAAGGTAATTACAACCATGTTGAGAGGCTCTCTCGCGTATCGCCGTATAATCTCTCGAATTGGTCTGATCTTGCCGTCTTCAGCAAGTGCCAAGTCGTCAAGCGATCGACCAGTCAAACAAATGGCGGATCGTCCTTCTTGAGTATAGGGATTGAGGATCATTTCTCTAATAAACATTTTGTTCTCCTGTTGGCAAAAATAAGTTCCAAATTTAGACAAATACTCCAAAGCCTAACTATGC
>JBAXSK010000113.1:0-12703 GCA_037130765.1 Pseudanabaena sp. ELA607 | reverse complement strand
GTATTGATTTAGATTAGTATTAATCTTTCTCTCAAATAGAAATAGAATCTCAAATAAATTTAGTCTGTCGAATTCATGTTATTAGTCTCACCACTACAACCAATTACCAATCAAAACAAATGATGACCAAACCGCTGGATGATTCAGATTAGGATCGCCAATCATTTTGATTTGTGCCTGCTGGAGCGCCTGAGCCTTAGACAGATTAGGGCGATTCAGGTTTTCATAAAATGATTTAATCAAAGGCACAGTGGCTTGATCATTAATAAACCACAAACTCGCCAAAGCACTGCGCACCCCCGCCCGTACCGCCACCCCAGCAATGCCTAAAGCCGAGCGATTATCTCCGGCGGCGGTCTGGCAGGCACTGAGGGTCAATAAATCTACCGCTTCTTGTCCCCGTCGCGAACGTAATAGATTATCTAACTGATCAATACCCATTCTGCCCTCGTAGGTTTGTAGAAAAGTCGTTTCCGCATCAACCCCAAACCTGCCGTGGGTCGCCATGTGCACAATGGGATAAGATTCATTTCTGAGGATTTTATCCAATTCATTGACCGTAAATTGAGCATCTAATAACTTCGTACCCTTGAGAATTTCCGTGACAGCATCAACTTCAGCCTCCACATTCTGTAAAGCCGGAAAAGGCGGACGCTCCTTGGTTAAACCTAAAACTAACGCCCGTAACCGACTGCGATCTAAACCAGTGGTGGAAGTCAAACTCAAGCTAGGGGTAGTGGCAAGGGCATATTGCTCAATTAAGAACTTTTTGCCATCATATAATGCTGCCATCGGTATTTTACGCAATACACCATCATTGACAAATACTAAGGTTTTTGCTCCCATAGCATTCAAATCTGGTTGAATTGGCTCAATCATTAATTTATAGAGCTTCTCAACTTGGGGCAAATACTCATCCGTAGAACGTTTTTCTAACAGGCTCCGCAATTGATTCACTTCTTTTTGCATCGCTTCTGCCCCCATCGGTACATGATATAACCGCAAATTACCTGACCCAGGGCGTAAAATAATCTCGGTGCGGTTGTCTAACAAAATTGTATAAACAATGGCTGTATCTTCTCTGAGGGCTGATTTCAGATTAGCTTTATTATTGACTTTATTATTAGTGCTTTCAAAGCGATCTGACTCCACCTGTACGCAGTCATCACCAAAAAAGTTTTGCAACTCAGCTAACTTGAGCAATTCCAGAATATCAAGGGTTTTGCGAATGTTCTGTAATGGAATCCCTTGGGCTGATAACCCAGTTACTTTAGAGGGAATATCTTTAGCAAAATCTGATTTACCATTTGCCGTCAGTTTAGGGTCATTTAATGGCATCAGAAATAGATCAATTAGCTCGCGATATACTGGCTCAATGGAGTCACGGAAATTGAATTGCACTTCTTTATTCGCAGCAATAATATCCCCTCGAATAGTTTGTAATGAGCTAATAGCCTGTTCATAGGCAGTGATGGCGGCGGGATAATTTTGCTGCGCCCGCAGGATTTTGCCTAATTGCCATTGCCAACGATAAAGACTGTCGGGAGATGCGGCGGCTTGGGATAAAAACATCGCTCGGCGAGTCTGTTCCATCGCTAAATCATATTTATTTGCTGCCTGAGCAATTGCGCCTAAACTCCCCCAAGCAAAGGATTCACCACGGGTATCACCAATTTGACGGGCGATGGTAATGGCTGATTCTAAAATATTAATACTGGTCAGACTAGATTCAAGATTAGGCTGGTTTTTGTCTTCTGGGGATGGGTTACGCCAAAGATTCATATTTTCGGCTAGGGCAATTAAGCTATAAACCTTGTCCCGCGATGGTGGTAAAGTACTCAAAATTTGTTGAATCTTGTTGTGATAGCGATGGGCTTGGACTACGGTATCCAAAGAAGGGCGCGAATTGCCAAACAAAATCCGACTATAGTTGAGCAAGGTTTGCACTTCCACCAGCCCACCCACAGAAGCACTTAGGGTTACACTGTCTTCATACATGGCGATCGCCCCTTGACTATCGCGCTCAAATTTTTGGGTTAATTCTTCGGCTAATCCCATATCGCCTTCAGAGCCAGCATTCTTAGCTTGGGCAGCATTGCTTGATGCCCGTTTAGACAATAGATTCCCTAAATGATTTTGGGTACTGATGCGAAATAATTTGCTTTGGGGATGATTTTGGGCTTCCAGTTGTTTGCTCAAAGCCAAGGAAGTTTCTAGGGCAGTTTGGGCTTTAGCTAAATTACCAATGGCACTGTAGGCATTACCTAAACTACCTTGGGCGGCAGCAGCAATCACAATGTATGCAGTTTTTGAGGCATATTCCGGCTTTTGGACAATATCAAGGGCTTTTTCGAGAATGGCAATAGCTGACTGGTGCTGCCCTATTTCGCTATACAGTTGCCCTTGCTCCGTCAGCATCGCCGCCTGTTGTTGATCTCGTTCAGAGGAATTATGATCCTGATTGACCGGATTTTGGTGCAAAATTTCGAGGGCGGCTTGCCATTGCTCAATAGCGCGGCTGATTTGCCCAATTTGGCGATAGGCTAAGGCCAGATTGCTATGCAGGGCAATTTGCACCATTGGCTCTGGGGTATTTTGCAGGTTAGTTTCCCAGATGGCAATAGCTTCTTGATAGCGACCAGTTTGATAATAGATTGAACCGTTAGCTGTCGCTTTGGATTCATTTTTTAAGTGGGACTGGCTCAAAGGATCAGACGGAGCCATGATCACCTTCAGCCGAGATCCCTTGAGAGGCATGAGGCGGTGGGGGGGCAACGGCAGCATCTGATTTGACGAATGGGGTGGGGCAATAGGGCGGATTATGGTATGAGGTGGGGCAGCATTTACCCCATGATTGTTTGGTACAGGAATTGCCCAACTGGAGTTAATCGCTAGGAGTAGACCACCCAAAAAAGCGACTCCAAAGCGAACCATTTGTTTTTGCCACCAACGGAAGGTTGCCATAACTCATACCCTAAACTATAGCCACGTCATGGTGAAGAATATGCACGCTTCAACCACCCTAGATCATCCCGAAGCAATCCATGATGCCTCAATAGTATTGGTTAAGTCAGCCTTGGTTCAATACTTTAGCTAAATTCTACCCATACCCAACACAAATTAACTGCTAAATATGACTTTTTTAGGTGATTTTCAATGGGTTTTGAGATTGCCTTATGTGTATGCTAACCCCTAAATTCATTTAAAGATATATGGTCAGTAGTTTGGCTGAGATATTTAACATATACGGCATCGGCATAACCGCCGCCTAGTCTAACCTAAGCTGAATTTAGGGCAATTGCCAATTTGAAGAGATCAACATAAATAATGATAAAAATCTAATGAGATAGGTTAAGGGTAGCAAATCTTGGCTAAACGGCTCTAAAGCATTAAACTCAATAGAGCCACAGAGATCGTAAAACTATGACCTACAGATCAGGTCAGATTAGCCCAATTCCGGTACTATAACCATGACAGCCCACCCTGTGACATCATGAGCGATTCTTACCCATCTGAACTATCAGTCCCATTTGAGCTAATTAATAACCGCTTAACTCATCATGGCAAAAAGTTTTCCTATCGTGTGGATCAGATCAAGCTGCCCAACGGCATAACCGGCGAGTATGCCCATGTGCGTCATCCGGGAGCCGCCATTGCCGTACCAGTCACCGAGGCAGGGACATTTATTTTAGTCAGGCAATATCGGTTTGCCGTGGGGCGTTATTTGTTAGAGTTTCCCGCTGGAACCCTAGAACCCAATGAAGAACCAGATTTAACCATTCGCCGCGAATTAGAAGAAGAAACTGGTTATAGCGCATCCCGATGGCAAGATTTAGGCGCATTTTATTTATGCCCTGGTTATTCCAGTGAAATTATTTATGCCTATTTAGCTCAGGATTTAACAAAGTTAGAACACCCACCCGCCCAAGATGATGACGAAGAGATTGAAGTTATTGAAATGAGCCGGATGGAATTAGAAGCTTGTATTCATTCGCAGCAAGTCGCTACTTTAGTCGATGCCAAGTCAGTTACGGCATTTTATTTGGCGCTGCCCTATTTATAACTGAAATGTATTTATAACTGAAACGTAAAGCGCGGTAAGTATTTGATCCGCCACTAATCTTGATATAATCGATGCCCTGTTGAATAATTTTTTAACAGTTAATTGATTAATGAGATTTTTAGAGTTTAATTTTAGCTTTAATCTTAGTTTTAATTTTGATTGGCTCTAAATTATTGAGCTTTAATCTTTTAGATTTATTTTATAATAAACTTTACAAAGTAAATTACACAGCACATTACACAATAATTTCTTAAGATCACATGGGCAGTACTTTTGGTCATTTCTTGCGGATCACAACCTTTGGCGAATCCCACGGCGGGGGGGTAGGGGTAATTATCGATGGTTGTCCGCCACGGATTGATCTAACTGTGGCCGAAATTCAGGTGGATTTAGATCGGCGTAAACCTGGTCAGAGCAAAATTACGACACCGCGCAAAGAGGAAGACCGCGCTGAAATTCTCTCGGGCGTGTTTGAGGGTAAAACCTTGGGCACACCGATCATGATTATGGTGCATAACAAAGATGCCCGTAGCCAAGATTATGACGAAATGGCCACAAAATTCCGTCCTTCCCATGCTGATGCCACCTACCAAGCTAAATATGGCATTCGCAATTGGCAAGGGGGCGGGCGCTCTTCGGCTAGGGAAACCATTGGTCGGGTCGCGGCTGGAGTAATTGCCAAAAAGATTTTGCGGCAAGTGGCAGGTACAGAAGTGATTGCCTATGTCAAGCGCGTGCATCACCTCGAAGCAACTAATATTGATCCGGCAACCGTGACCCTAGAGCAGGTGGAAAGTAATATCGTGCGCTGTCCTGATCCAGTTATGGCAGAGCAGATGATCCATCACATTGATATGATGCGTCGTGAGGGTAATTCCGTTGGCGGGATTTTGGAATGTGTGGCACGACAAGTTCCCATTGGTTTAGGCGAACCAATTTTTGATAAACTCGAAGCAGATTTAGCCAAAGCTGTGATGTCATTACCGGCAACTAAAGGCTTTGAGATTGGCTCTGGATTTGCCGGTACTTTACTCACAGGGCGCGAACATAACGATGAATTCTTTATGGAAGGTGATCGCTTACGCACCCGCACTAATAATTCCGGCGGCATTCAGGGCGGTATTTCCAATGGTGAAGATATTCTGATGCGGGTGGCATTTAAACCGACGGCAACGATTTTGCAAGAACAAAAAACCGTGGATCTCGCTGGTACAGAAACCACCTTAACTGGTAAAGGTCGCCATGATCCTTGCGTATTACCTCGCGCTGTGCCGATGGTAGAAGCAATGGTGGCATTAGTGTTGTGTGATCATTATCTGCGGCAAAAGGCATTAGTTTAAGGGATTAATTTTTAGGGTATAAATAGGGTATAAATCTTTCAGATGTAAATGTCTCGAACGTGAGTTTTGTCTCGATCCAGTTACTTCCTTGCTCCCTTCCGTAACCCAAATGGAGTTTTCACTGATGGTAACCTCTTCTTATTTTCTATTCAGCGGTGTCAGCTTAATTTTGGCAGTAATTTTTGGTGTGGGGATTTACCAAGTTAACAATCAAAATTCGGTTAACACTGCGCCAGCAAATGGTAAGCCCACCGTAACCGCTTCACCTAGCAAAAACGCTCCAGCCCTCACCAGTCGAGTCACCCGCAGCGGTAAATTCGTGAATGGCGAACATCCCACCAAAGGCAGTGCTACGGTCTTCATTGAGAATGGACAATGGTTTGTGGAATTAGATCAAGAATTTAGCACCGACAAGGGGCCAGATTTATTTGTGATTCTCCATCGCCACCCTAATGTAATTGGCTCTAGCAAACCCCCTGAGTACAGCATCAAAGAAGGGGACTACATTTTAATTGCCCCCCTAGGGAAAGTTACGGGACAGCAGCGTTATCTGATACCTAGTAATATCAAACCCACTGAATTTCAATCCGTCGCTATTTGGTGTCGTCAATTTAACGCCACTTTTGGTGCAGCCTCCTTACAAAACTAGGTTGGCAAAACTAGGTTGGCAAAACTAGGTTGGCAAAAATAGGTTGACAAAAATAGTCCACCAAATAGTTGCACTCCAATACCAGCAATTCTTGCTACAATAAAACAATTCATTGCCATTAGTTCTGAAATCCCTTAAATCACCAGTTCCATGACCAGTCACCTCAACAGCGCTTTTCTCCAACGTTTGCATGATCCTAGCCGTCCCGTTATCGTATTTGATGGCGCGATGGGAACCAATCTGCAAGTGCAAAATCTGACTGCGGCAGACTTTGGTGGTGCAGAATATGAAGGCTGTAATGAATATCTGGTGATGACTAAACCCGAAGCCGTGGCTACAGTACATCGAGATTTCCTAGCTGCTGGAGCCGATGTGATTGAAACGGATACCTTTGGCGGCACTTCTATTGTGCTAAATGAATATGATTTGGGACATTTGGCTTATGAATTGAGCAAAAAAGCCACGGAATTAGCGAAGTCAGTAGCGGCGGAATTTAGCACCCCTGAGAAACCCCGTTTTGTCGCGGGATCCATTGGACCAACTACCAAGCTACCGACTTTGTTACACATTGATTTTGACACAATGAAACAATCATTTGTGGAACAAATTGAAGGCTTATGTGATGGTGGCGCAGATTTATTATTACTCGAAACCTGTCAGGATGTATTACAAATCAAAGTTGCCCTAAATGCTATAGAAGAGGTATTTCGTCATAAAGAGATGCGGCTACCAGTAATGGTTTCCGTCACAATGGAAGCGACTGGAACCATGTTAGTTGGTTCTGATATTGCCGCAGTGGTAACGATTCTTGAACCCTATGATATTGATATTTTAGGCTTAAATTGTGCCACTGGCCCTGATCAGATGACGGAACATATTCGTTATCTCTGCGAAAATGCGCCTTTTGTGATTTCCTGTATTCCCAATGCAGGCTTGCCGGAAAATGTCGGCGGCAAAGCATTTTATCGTCTCACACCACCAGAATTACAGAGTCATCTGCGGCAATTTGTGGAAGGAATGGGGGTGCAGATTATTGGTGGTTGTTGTGGCACGACCCCTGCCCATATCAAAGCCTTAGCTGAAGCGGCGCAAAGTCTCCGTTCTAAGGAACGTCATCCGCAATATGTGCCGTCTGCGGCTTCAATTTATGGCTCTCAGCCTTATGTGCAAGATAATTCCTTTTTGATTGTGGGGGAGCGACTCAATGCCAGTGGTTCCAAAAAGACCCGCGACTTACTCAATGCCGAAGATTGGGATGGTTTAGTTGCCCTAGCGCGAAACCAAGTGAAAGAAGGTTCCCATATCATTGATGTGAACGTGGATTATGTGGGGCGAGACGGGCAGAAAGATATGAAGGAGCTAGTGTCACGGTTGGTCACTAACGTTACCTTACCTTTGATGCTAGATTCGACGGAATGGGAAAAAATGGAAGCGGGTCTGAAAGTAGCTGGCGGTAAATGCATTCTCAATTCCACGAATTACGAAGACGGCGAGCCACGGTTTTGTAAAGTATTGGAACTAGCGAAGCAATATGGTGCAGGCATTGTGGTGGGCACGATTGACGAAGATGGCATGGCGCGGACTGCGGATCAAAAGTGTGCCATTGCCCAGCGAGCCTATCGCCAAATTACCACCGAATTTAAAATTCCAGCCAGCGAAATTTTCTTTGATACTTTAGCGTTACCGATTTCTACTGGCATTGCTGAAGATCGCCGTAATGCTGCTGAAACTATCGCATCAATTCGCCGCATTAAAGCCGCCATGCCTGAAGTGCATATCATGTTAGGCGTGTCTAATATTTCCTTCGGTTTGAGTCCAGCCGCACGGATGGTGTTAAATTCCGTTTTCTTACACGAAGCGATGCAGGCGGGGATGGATGCGGCGATTGTTCATGCCAGCAAGATCTTGCCTCTCAATCGCATTGGTGAGAGAGAATTAGAAGTAGCACGACAACTGGTTTATGATCAGCGGCAATTCCAAGGCGACATTTGCATTTATGATCCCTTAACAGAATTTACGCAGCTATTTGAAGGAGTTACGACTAAAAAAGATAAGGAAGCTAATCTTAATTTACCCATTAACGAGCGGTTAAAGAATCATATCATTGATGGAGAGCGCATCGGCTTAGAAACGGCTCTAGAAGTTGCATTACAAGATTATCAACCTTTAGATATTATCAACAATTTCTTGCTAGATGGCATGAAAGTAGTCGGTGAATTATTTGGCTCAGGACAGATGCAATTGCCTTTTGTGTTGCAGTCGGCAGAAACCATGAAAGCAGCAGTGGCTTACCTAGAGCAATATATGGAAAAAGCTGAAGGTTCCAATAAGGGGGTATTTCTGATTGCGACGGTTAAGGGTGATGTCCATGATATTGGCAAAAACTTAGTGGATATTATTCTTTCTAATAATGGCTATAAGGTAGTCAATATTGGCATTAAGCAACCAGTGGAAAATATCATTAAGGCTTATGAAGAAAATAAGGCTGACTGCATTGCCATGAGCGGCTTATTGGTGAAATCTACGGCATTTATGAAAGAGAATTTAGAAGAATTTAATCGCCGAGGCATTACTGCGCCGGTAATTTTAGGCGGGGCGGCATTAACTTCTAAATTTGTGAATCAAGATTGCCAAAACGCCTATAAAGGCAAAGTAATCTATGGTAAAGATGCTTTCTCGGATTTGCATTTTATGGATCATCTCATGCAAGCCAAAGCCGCAGGGGAATGGGATGATTTACAGGGCTTTTTAACTGAAACTACTGCCTTAATAGAATCTGTACCTGTAGAGATTTCAATTGAAAGTAATGCCGGGGAGACTGCTGATATTGAACCGATTCCAGTAGTCAAAGTAATTGATACTCAGCGCTCTGAGGCAGTTACGCTGGAGATTAATCGCCCTGAGCCGCCATTTTGGGGCACACAAATTCTCAGTGGTGCGGCAATTCCTTGGGAAGATATTTTCGGTTACTTAGATTTACAGGCTCTATTTGTGGGACAGTGGCAATTCCGCAAACCTAAAGAGCAGACTAGGGAAGAATATGATGCTTTTTTAGCAGTAACTGTGCATCCTATTTTAGCGGAATGGAAAGAGCGCATAGTTACCGAAAACCTCTTACAGCCACAGGTAATCTATGGTTACTTCCCCTGTAGTGCGGCGGGAAATACGCTCACCGTCTATGATTGGCGGCAAATGAGTCAAAATCCAGCATCTATTCTAACGGATCTTGCGGCGGTAACTAGTTTTGATTTTCCGCGCCAACGTTCTGGCAAACGTCTGTGTATTGCGGATTTCTTTGCGTCCCAAGAGTCGGGCATGATCGATGTATTTCCGATGCAAGCGGTGACGGCGGGGGAAATTGCCACAGAAGTTGCCCAAAAGCTCTTTGCGGAAAATAAATATACTGAATATCTGTATTTTCATGGCATGGCGGTGCAGGTGGCTGAAGCTCTAGCGGAATGGACTCATGCACGGATTCGCCGCGAATTAGGTTTTGGTACCGAAGAACCGACCGCTTTGCGTGATGTCTTAGCCCAGCGCTATCGTGGCTCTCGGTATAGTTTTGGTTATCCCGCTTGTCCGCATATTCCTGATCAGTTGAAGCAATTAGCTTTATTGGAAGTAGAACGCATGAATATGTATATGGATGAGAGCGAACAACTTTATCCAGAGCAATCTACTACGGCGATTATTACCTATCATCCGGCGGCTAAATATTTCTCGGCATAAGGGATTCTCAGTATAAGAGATTAGTGGAATCATGGCGTATACAACAATTATTAATCAGGGATTACGCTATGAAATCCATTACCAAATTTATCGTGAGCATTTATTACAGCAGGAATCTGCTTCAGTAATGCTTTTTTTTCATGGTTTTTTGGGTGATGGCAGTGATTTCGATGCGGTGATCCATGATTTACCCGCATCAATTGCCTGTATTACCTTAGATTTGCCCGGCCATGGTCAGACCCAAGTCTATGCAGATGATGTCACTAAAATTATGGAACAGATAGCCTTAACGCCAGCTTATACCATGCCTGATGTAGCTCAGGTTTTGGCGCAATTTATGGAGCAATTGGGAATTAAGCAAATTATTTTAGTGGGTTATTCTTTGGGCGGCAGATTAGCGTTATATTTTACTTGTCAGTTCCCTAATTATGTCAGTCAATTGATTTTGGAATCTGCTTCCCCCGGATTACAATCGCAGATTCAGTTACGACAGGAAAAAGATTTGGCTTTAGTGACACAATTAATGTCTTTATCTGAAATAGATCTGCCTGATTTTATTGAACAATGGTACACTCAGCCATTATTTACCACGTTACAGACCCATTCTAAATTTACGGCGCTGAAATCTCGCCGCGCTAGGCATAATCCGCAACAGTTAGCATGGAGTTTACGAGGTTTAGGTGTGGGTTGGCAGCCGAATTTGTGGCATCAATTGGCAAGGCTTAAAGTATCGATTTTGTTAATAGTTGGTGATTTGGATCAGAAATTTAGGGATATTAATCAGCAAATGTTAGCAATTTTGCCGGATGCTCGTTTAGTCTATGTAGAAAACTGTGGACATAACGCCCATTACGAGCAACCCAGACAGTTTGCCCAAATTTTACTTACGGCAAATATTAATCAAAATATTATTCAAGTTGTAGGTGACAGCAATTAGAGCAAATACAAGGTGTCAGCATAATTTTTTTTGTTCCCCTCAGCCCAAGGGTGAAAACGACTAGGGGTGAGGGTTTAAGGAAATTTAGCGTTAGTTCCAATGGCTGAAGTATTCAGTAACTATTTATCAATTTCTTAACACAGGTTATTGTATACACACCTACTATTGGGTTTTTGTGATGATTTTAGTTACCTGGGTGGCAAAACCTTGGGGCAAATGCCGCTGGGTGATAGTCAAATAGCAGCCATAATCCCCTAAATTTAGTCATCACGGGCTAAATTGCCTAGCAAACCCTAAGCGACTCCAATATAGTAAGTCAAACTATAAATCCCCTAATTAACCACACATCGCCATTACTGACAGGAGAAACTTGTGGCCAATCCTAACCCTAACCCCGCAGCCATCCTAGAGCAAATTAAAGCACTCTGGGCTAGGTTATCCCCCCAACTGCAACTACTCTGGTACAAAACCGCTGCCTCTAGTGTAATCGTGTTGCAACAATGGCAAGCCACCCTGAGCCAGCCCCTCGCCGCTGATGCCAACGCTGTGATTAAAACCCTGCATCCTGTGGCCACCAACACCGTCAACGCCCTGATTCCATTGCTCGCCAAAGTCCAGCCTCCGGCTAATACCGACGTGACCGCTGGTGCTTTACCCGCTGCTGACAGTGAATTAGTCGAAAACGTGCAAAAGGAAGTGGGCGTAGCTTGGAATTTCACCCAAAAAGAAGTCTTACCCCGCATTTATAACGGCTTAGTTTGGACTACCGAGAAACTTGATCCCATCGCCACCACGGTTTGGGAAAAAGTCTCTACCTTTGCCCAAACCAATCAAACCGTAACCAGCAACTGGCAGAAAATCCAAGGCAACGACATCGGCAAAAAAGCCCTTACGGTGCTTAATTCTCTCTGGTCAACGGTAGTAGTGCTGTGGAAAAAAATTCCTTTCCCTGCTAATTTCAATCGATTTGCCGAGAAACGGGCTGGCACCATCGCCTTAGTTACCTTAGTATCGTTGTTTTTCATCCTCAAGCCCGCCCACGCCATCACCAATGTGTTTGCCCCTAAATTTGCCCCACAACCGGTGACGGCTCCTGTAACTGCCTATAAACCGCTGGCTAAACCAGTTAAGGTTGCCCCACCGATCACTAGAGCACCTAGCGAAACTGTCGAGCCAATTCCCGTCACCGATCTTCAAGCTCCTGAAAAGGGAGATAAGCCGGTAGATCCTGATAAAATCGTCGTCACTGAGATTCAAACCAAAGTCTCTGAGGTTTTATCTAAGTATGGTGAGGCTCTGTTTAGCTCTGTGGAAACCAATTTCCAGCGGGGTCGTTTGGTAGTAGCTTTGACCGATGCTTGGTATCAATTGCCCGCTGATAAGCAATCGCAATTGATTGAAGATTTGCAAACCCGTGCTAGCCAATTGAAATTCCAAAAATTGTTTGTGGCTGACGCGACCCAGCAAATTGTAGCCCGTACTTCTGTGACTGGCGACGAAATGATCATTTTACGTCGGTGACATACCCGACACTCATTTTTTTGTAAACAAAAAATAGAGTACGGGCTTCCTCTTTCACTGGGAGAGCCTTGTTAGAGCCATCTCTAAGCTGGACTTATCCTCCCTCCGCAGGTTTTACTCACTTCGTAGTGGTACTAACTGGCAAGATAGTTTCCTATCTTCGAGGCAGACTCCCTGTGTCCCAAGGAGTAGAATTATTTACTTCACCCATCCATAAACTCTTTGACGGTTTAGTGGGATATTGGGGCTATCAGCGAAAAACTAATAGGTGATGATAGTTTTTATACAACGGAAAGTTAGCTCACCACGACTTACTCTTTATAACCCCGCTTAGTGCTATTTTATCATTGATTCGCTAATCGCTCAATTTGTTTTCTGGTTCGTTTTCTGTTACTGAGCCTGTCGAAGTATCCCCTCACTCATCCTGTAAACGGATAGAGTGCGGGACTTCCCACTCACATTAG
>JBAXSK010000112.1:0-12736 GCA_037130765.1 Pseudanabaena sp. ELA607 | reverse complement strand
GGATCTTGCAACACAATTTCGCCATCATGTTGACCAAAGCCACCCACATTAGGATTGCTGGTTAAAGGCGCACCGGGTTTGACTTCATCACCCACCGATACCACCAAATCAGGGCCTACAGGTACGTTTTCGACCACGGTCTTACCTTCAGTGGTTTGGATCGTAATCTCATAACCGCCATAGGTTCCTTCATCTTCATTAGCCGGAATTGCCGTAACCTTGGTCACTAAACCAGAAACAGAAGATGTGAATTGATTATTATTGCTCTTTTCGCCTGTAGGGTAAAGTTGACCACGGCCACGGTTACCACCGGCATGAACAGAATATTTCAGGAAATGGATGTTTTTATCGGTTGCAGGATCAGGAGACAACACGGGGAAAACAATCTCAGGATTTTCGTCCCCAGAGATCGGCCCGACTAAGATGATATTAGGCTGATCGTCGCTGTAGGGTTGATAGTAAATATCCTTGGTTTTTTCCTTCAATTCCTCAGACAGCCGCTCTTCTGGGGCGATGGTAAAACCTTCCGGTAAAACTAATACCGCACCGACATTGAGACCACCCTTAGTCCCGTCAGCGGTGGGTTGTTCTTGGGTGTGGTCATAGGGCAACTTGACTACGGCTTCAAAGACGCTATCGGGCTTGACGGCGTGAGGCAGTTCCAACTCAATGGGCTTCTTGGCTAAATGGCAGTTAGCGCAGACAATGCGTCCTGTGGCTTCCCGAGGAGTCTTATAAGCTTCTTGGGCATAGTAGGGATAAGCCTGCACCGGAGCCACGCCCCAGCCACCAAATAATGTTACTAGGGTAGTCAACACGACTAAGCCCAAACCCAAAACCATCCGGCTGGGATTAAAAAATGCTTTTTTCATGAACTTTTATAGAATTAACCTATTCACTGTCGGGAAAATGGGGCTGTAATTCCTTGATGGAATCATCAGATCTGCGCTAAGTCAGATTCAGGAATGTAACCGGAATGTAACCGTTTCATGGAGCCGAGACACACAGCAAAAAACACAGTAAATCTCTTACTGCCTTTGTTTAAATTTTGATTCAAATTTGCACTTAAATTTTTGTTTAAACCAAAAGTTGCAGTTAAGACACGGGTGGCGATCAAATCGTCTCCATCGTCAGATTAATAGACAAAAATAAAACGCTAACCAAGCTGACAAAAAGTTACTGATAAAAGTTTTTTCTGAGGTTGTTGAGACGAAATTTTGATCAAAATGGGGTTTAAAACTAAACCTACACCCTAATCAAAAACTCTTTCACTAACAAATATCTCAACTAAGCCCACCAAGGCGCTTCGTTGGTACGGAAGTCAGTTTCAGTCCAAGGGGTAAACTCCACCCGATCATCATTAACGGTGGCATGGGCCAAAGCTAAAGAAAGTGGTGCAGGGCCCCGGACTACCTTACCTTCGTTGTTATATTGCGAACCGTGGCAGGGACAAATAAATTTATTTTCCGCCACGTTCCAAGGCACAACGCAACCCAAATGGGTGCAGATGGCATTCAAACCAAAGGAAGCAATTTCTTTGTTGTCAGTCACCACAATGTAAGTAGGATCACCCTTTAAACCTTCAGCTAAGGCGCGTTCCCCCGCTTGGTGAGTGGCTAAAAATGCTGAGGCAATAACATCATTACCTTGAGCATCTTTGGCGATGACTCCACCGCCGCCGCCCCCTTTAGAAGGAGGGACAAAATACATGGCTACAGGGTACAAACCCCCTAACACAGACACACCGACCGAACCACCTAATAGGGCGTTCATAAATTGGCGACGACCCATGCTGGGCACATCGCTAGACGTAGCGGTTTGACTCATAGGAAAAATCAACTAGAAATGAACTAGAGGTGAATTAGAAAAAATATTACATTTTGTATCTGGCTGTCTTACCATCATATCGATATTGCATGAAATATTACGATTTCTTTTGCAACTTCTTGAATCACAATCTTGAGCCAAAAATTTCTTGAGCAACAAATTTTGGCGGCTTAAGATGGCAGATTGTAGATCATGGCGTGGGACGTGAGCGTTAGGCAAAGTCAGAGTTTGCAACATTTTGCAAAAATCCGGTACATCACAACTCTTAACAGCGTATCTTGCTAAAGATACCAACGATTTGGCTATCGCTGTTAGCAAATTTCAGGGCAATATTGACAATTTGCTAGCTCCAGATAGCTTGGCGATTGGGGTTATTACCCGAATATTTACCAATTGCTCTTCTATGGCACTTCTGATGACGATATTGGTGAAGCTGATAATTTAGGTGATATTTCCCTAGGGCAAAGGATATATGCAGCGCAAGCACTCCCAGTTAGAAAAATATCGCATTTTAGGGCTGGTCGGCCGGGGGCAGTTCGGTAAGGTGCTATGTGCGCGACATCGGGATACGGGCAGATTAGTGGCGCTCAAAGAGTTGGAGCCGCAACGGTTTCCCACTAGTAAGTTATTGCGGGAATTGCGGTTTTTATTGAGTTTGCAGCATGAAAATATTGTGCGCTGTGAGTCATTGATTCACCATAATTCCTATCGTTATTTGGTGATGGACTATTGCGAGGGGGGGACTTTACGGGATTTGATGAATAATCGCGTGCCCTTGAGTGTGGGGCAGATTGTGCGGTTGATGTTGGATGTATTGCGAGGTTTGGAACACGCCCATGCTCAGGAGATTATTCACTGCGACATCAAGCCGGAAAATATTTTGCTCCATGTGACGGAGGCAGGCTGGTTAGCCAAGATTTCTGATTTTGGGATCGCTAAGGTGAGCCAAGAGATTGCCACGGACACCACCAATACCGGCTCCCCGGGTTATATGGCTCCAGAGCGGTTTTATGGGCAGTTTTCGGTGATGTCGGATCTCTATGCGGTGGGGGTGATGCTCTATGAGTTTTTGGTGGGTAAGCGCCCGTTTTCGGGGATGCCAGCGGATTTGATGAATGCTCATCTCAATCAGCGGGTCACGTTGCCGGAATCTGTGCCCTTGGCTTTGCAGGAAGTAATCCTGAAATCCCTGGAAAAGTTACCCAAGCGCCGCTTTGCCAATGCCACGGAGATGCGTTTAGTCCTAGAAGAGATTTTGGCGCAACATAGCCTCGAATCGATGTATCCCGTTTATGATGGGAAACCCTTGCCGATGATGAATCTAGCCGAAAAAGAACCATTTTTCTTTTGGCAGCAGATGCCGGAGTCTTGTCTGGGTTTGGTAGGGGGGATGACTACGGATCAGGTGCCATTTTTGTACAGCAAAACCCAGCATGAATTACAGGTTTATGATCTGCAACATCGCTGCATTCATGACTTGATTAAGGTTGACGAGAAAATTACGGGGTTACACACTTGGCAAAATCAGGTATTTTTTAGTACGGCACGGTGTATTTACCGTTTAGTGCGACAAGGGGGCAGCTATCGGGGGCAATTACTATATCAGGTGGCAAATCACCCTCAAAAATATCATGATTCAACGGACGAACAAGCTATATTAGCCACCCGCAGTGCTGGCAACACAACGGCTAATAATACTTTTGCCTCCATTGATCATGCTGTCACCAGTGGGCTGCCGCCGCAAAGTTCATCCCAAAATTTCGCCTCAGTATCTGCGCCTCCCGAAATAATGGTAGGGGAATGCGATGATTGGATTTTGTCGCCAGCGGGGGATTGGTTGGCGGTGATTAGTCATCAAGTTTTAGATCTACGTTATCTAAGGTCTAAGGTCACGCGGTCCAAGGTCACCCGGTTAGAGTTTGCCAACCGTGATTTGTTTGGTATTGCGGCGCTGGATCGTCATCATCTGGTGGTAGCGGCTAGTCGGCAGTTTGACCCCGCAACTAAAGAACTATCAGCGCAAGTTTTAGCGCCAATTGCCGATCCCCGCCAAGCAGCGACGATAACCAGAGGCAATAGTTTTAGTAATGGTTCTAGTAGCGCCAAACCAGCGGAGCCGCTCTCCCATCGTTATGCCCAGTCGAACCCTGAAAGCATGGCGCACCATACCACTCTAGATAATTACTTCATCAATGCAGCGACGAAAACCGGTGGTAATACCATGATGAAGCCGGATTCTTGCCGCCTGATGGTGATTTCGCGACGCGGTAATTTGATGCATCGCTTGCTCTTACCAGCTAAACTGCGGGCAATTATGTCTACCCACACCAAAGGCAGAGTGATCGCCCTAGAAGAGCAGCATCATAATTCCTTGCTGTTGATTGATTTTCGTCCCTATCGGTTGACGCGATTATTGATGCAATATCCCATTACCACGGTGTTACCGACCCATTGGGGGTATGTGGTGGCCGGACGTTATAATCCTCGGCAGGCTATCTTGATTTTGATGGATTTACAGGGGCAAGGTTTGAGCCATGTCATCGTTGACGGTACTGTGACAGCATTAGGCGGTGTGGGCAAAAGTCAGCTAGCTGTGGCAGTCAGTCAAGAGCAACAAAATAAGCTGTATTTACTCGAACTGAAAAAACTCAAGCTGGATCTGATGTTTTAGTCCAAGCAAAACCTTCAAGAAATGTAAATTTGTTCATGAATTTGTAATATTGCCGCAATATTTATTTGTCTTGGGGAATAAGGCGTAAAACCTATGCTAGCTAAGGTTTTAGCGGCGGGGATCAAGGGTGATCTTCCCAAGCATTACCATGACCTAAGTTAAGTAACTCTAAACACTTCATGCCAATCCAGAAACTGCTCGGTACAATGACGGGGAAAATGGGTTGGGTGGATAATCGCAAGATTACTTCTGAATTATGCTTAGTTTAAATAACTTTCCTTGGCTCACCTTTGAAATCCTCTTCCCCATTGTCATGGCACTATTGGTTCCCTTTGTGCCAGATAAAGGCGATGGTAAAACCCTGCGCTGGTTTGCGTTGGTGGTGGGGTTAATTGATTTTTTGGTGGTAGTTTATTCGTTCTGTACTCAGTATGATTTTGCTCAATCTGGTTTACAGATGGTGGAGCGCTATGCGTGGGTGCCTGCCCTCGGCTTGAACTGGTCAGTGGGGGTGGATGGTATTTCCATGCCCTTGGTGTTGCTGACTGCCTTTATTACCACTTTGGCGGTGTTGGCTTCTTGGCCGGTGTCGTTGAAGCCACGCTTGTTTTATTTCTTGCTGCTGGCAATGTATGGCGGGCAGATCGCCGTGTTTGCCGTGCAGGATATGCTGCTATTTTTCCTGACTTGGGAGTTAGAGCTAATTCCGGTGTATCTGCTGCTGTCGATCTGGGGCGGCTACAAGCGCCAGTATGCGGCAACCAAGTTTATCTTGTATACCGCTGGTGGATCGTTGTTTATTTTAGTGGCAGCGTTGGCGATGGCCTTCTTTGGCGATACGGTCACCTTTGATATGCAAGCCCTAGCCGGTAAGGATTATCCCCTGTTGTTTCAGCTTTTGGCCTATGGCGGTTTCTTGATTGCCTATGGGGTGAAGTTACCGATTTTCCCCTTGCATACTTGGTTACCCGATGCCCACGGTGAAGCGACGGCTCCGGTGCATATGCTCTTGGCAGGGATTTTACTCAAAATGGGTGGTTATGCCCTATTGCGCATGAATGCGGGAATGTTGCCCGATGCCCATGCTTATTTTGCGCCGTTGTTGGTGATTCTGGGCGTGGTAAATATCATCTATGCCGCGTTGACTTCCTTTGCCCAGCGCAGTTTGAAACGCAAGATCGCCTATTCGTCCATTTCTCACATGGGGTTTGTGCTGATCGGCATTGCTTCGTTTACCGAATTGGGCACCAGTGGCGCAGTGCTGCAAATGGTTTCCCACGGCTTAATTGGCGCGAGTTTATTTTTCTTGGTGGGAGCCACCTATGACCGCACCCATACCCTGATTTTGGATGAAATGGGGGGCGTAGGTCAGAAAATGCCGAAAATTTTCGCCATGTTTACCGCTTGCTCCTTGGCTTCTTTAGCCTTGCCGGGGATGAGTGGTTTTGTGGCCGAGGTGATGGTATTCGTGGGTTTTGCCACCAGCGATGCCTACAGCAGCACGTTTAAAATTGTGGCGATTTTCTTGGCTGCGGTGGGTGTGATTTTGACTCCTGTGTATCTCCTATCGATGCTGCGGGAAATTTTCTACGGCAATGAAAATAAAACCCTCGTCGCCAAAGAACAGCTAATTGATGCTGAACCCCGCGAAGTATTTATCATTGCTTGCTTGCTCGTGCCGATTATTGGCATTGGCTTGTATCCCAAGTTATTAACCCAAGTGTATGACTCAACCACTACGAAGTTAGTTAGTACCTTGCGCGATTCAGTGCCCACTTTGGCGCACCATGCGGGCGGTGACACCAAACGGATTTCCCATGTCTTGCCTTTGGGGCAGTCTCGCAATGAGCAATTACCCCAAGAGTTACAGCCTAAAATGCCGCTGAAAGCTCCGGCACTAGCAACACTGTAAGTTGAAATACCAGATCCCCGGCTTCTTGAAGAAGTCGGGGATCTTTGTTTTGGGGATCTGGTGTTTAGGAGGATCTGTTAGCGTGATATAGATCGATTTTGAACAACTCAAAGTATCATCACAATTAACGTCACGTCTTAGTTGGAAATCATGGTGCAAGAATTGGTGCAGTCAGCGGAACAAGAGCCACAATTAGCCGCTATCACACAGAAAGCTGTTCCGTCACAAATGGTCGCGCAACCGAAAAGTGACTGGAAAATCCAAGATAGTGAGGAGCTATACCGGATTCAAGGTTGGGGTGATCCTTACTTCAGCATTAATCAAGCGGGTCATGTGACGGTTTCGCCTATGGGTGAGCGGGGCGGTTGCATTGACTTGTATGAGTTGGTCAATGATCTGCGCCAACGCAATCTCCGCTCCCCATTATTAATTAGATTTTCGGATATTCTCGCCGATCGCATTGAGCGACTTAATGCCAATTTTGCCCGCGCCATTGCCCGCTATAACTATGGCGGAGTTTATCGTGGGGTTTATCCGGTTAAGGTCAATCAACAGCGGCAACTGGTGGAAGAAATTGCCAAATATGGCCGCGCCCATCATTTCGGACTCGAAGCCGGATCAAAGCCAGAGTTGCTCATTGCCATTGCCACTTTGCGTAATCCTGAAGCGCTGTTGATCTGTAATGGCTACAAGGATCAGGAATATATCGACACGGCTCTATTGGCGAGGAAACTAGGCGTAAATACGATTATCGTTTTAGAGCAAGTCGAAGAAATTGATCTAGTGATTCGATCCGCCACTAAGTTAGGCATCAAACCTGTGGTGGGGATTCGCGCCAAACTCAGCACCAAAGGCACAGGGCATTGGGAAGACTCCACCGGCGAACAGGCCAAATTTGGCTTGAGTATGTGGGAAATCATCGAAGCCGTGGAACAACTCGAAGCGGCTGAAATGCTTGGTTCTTTGCAACTGCTACATTTTCATATTGGTTCCCAGATCAGCAACATCACCACCATTAAAGATGCCCTGCGGGAAGCCTGCCAAATCTATACCCAACTGGCGGAAATGGGGGCAGCAATGGGCTTCTTGGATGTGGGCGGCGGTTTGGGCGTGGACTATGACGGCTCGAAAACCAATTTCTATGCCTCGAAAAACTACAGTATGCAAAACTATGCCTATGACGTAGTAGCTGCGATTAAAGACGCTTGTACGGCTCGCAATGTCACCGTGCCCACCATTGTCAGCGAAAGCGGTCGCGCTATCAGTGCCCATCAGTCGGTATTAATTTTTGATGTAGTTGGTACGAGTGGCTCCCCCCGCCATGACATTGAGCCACTACAACCCGATGAACACGCCATCATCCGCAACCTGTTTGAGGTCTATGAAAGCGTCAACGAGCAAAACTACCAAGAGCTTTACCACGATGCCGAGCAATTCAAGCAGGAAGCGGTGAGTTTATTTGCTTTCGGTTATTTAAATTTGCGGCAACGGGCACGGGTAGAACGACTCTTCTGGGGCTGTTGTGAGCGCATTTATCAAGTGACTCGGCGCTTAAATTATGTGCCCGACGATCTCGAAGATCTCACCCGCATGATGGCAGAGAAATATTACTGTAATTTTTCAGTATTTCAGTCGGCTCCCGACAGTTGGGCCATCGATCAGCTTTTTCCGATTATGCCAATCCACCGCCTCAATGAAGAACCCACTGAGCGGGGCACTTTAGCCGATCTCACCTGTGACAGCGACGGCAAAATTGATCGCTTTATTGACCTGCGCGACGTGAAATCAGTTTTAGAATTACATCCCTATGTAGCCGGTGAATCCTACTATTTAGGCTTATTCCTTGGCGGGGCTTATCAGGAAATTCTCGGCGATCTGCATAATCTCTTTGGTGATACCGATGCTGTACATATTCAACTCACCCAAAGCGGCTATCGGGTGGAACACGTCATCAAAGGCGACTCCATGACTGAGGTTTTAGCCTATGTGCAATATAACCGCGATGCCATGCTCGAAACCGTCCGCCAAGAAACCGAACAAGCCTTACAAAATAAACAAATCACCCTCCCCGAAGCGCGGCTATTTTTACAAAATTTTGAGCATAGTCTCAATGGCTATACCTATTTGGGCAGTCAGGCTTAGGAGACAAATTCAGATCTTGTTAAGATCCTCAACCCTAGCCCCTCGCCCATTTTGGGAGAGGGGAAAAAGAAATTAATCTTAACTCCCCTTCTCCCAACTTGGGATAAGGGGTTGGGGGATGAGGGCGATTTGGGTTTTGCGTAAGTCCTATAGTTACAACATCAATAACTTTTGTTGCGCTTCATTAAGGCAGTCTTGGCAAATCATCGTGTCAAAATTACGAATTACCTGCTTACATCGCTTGATATACGCCATGAGCCACTGATGAATTAGTTCTTGTTGTTGAGGATTGCACTGCACCACCCCTTGTTGCGGGTGATACAAAGCTGCATTACGATCTACCTCAATTTTACTGAGCCACTCATGATCAGGGCGCGTCGATTTCCAATAATTCGCCACCACCACTTTGCCTAAATATTGAGTGGTAAATTGACTTAACTGGTTCATTGCTTGAATGATTTCCCCTAAAGCCACTGTACTAGCATGAGCAACGGGAACCGCAGGGGCCACAGGCACAGGTGGTCGCTCAGATGCCGCAGGAACCCGTTGATAAGCCGCACCAGTTTGAGTGTTCTGAGCCGTACTCTGTGCCACAGTATTTTGGTTACTGTTGGTCTGAGTGCTGGTGGTGCGTTGCGGCGAACGCTGGGGGATTGATGACTGGGGTACAACTTGATTGCCACCGCTCGCTGATGGTTTGGGCTGATTACCTGAAATTCCCCCCTGAGCATTATTTGTCTGAATATTTTGATAAGAATTAGACCGACTTTGGCTAGAATCTGTGCGCCTTGCTTGGAGGTCAGCCGGATTAGAAGCCGCAGACTTAGAGCCATTAGACGCAAAAATATTGGCCCCCGTGCTGTCAATACTAGGCAGCGAGTGTTGCGTCATTGAGCCAAGTAACAGCTTGAATGTTGCTACTGTGTTATATGTGTCAGTTTCGACTAAATGCTTGATCCCCTTAATGCCATGACGGTACTCTACTAGATTAAGGTGGCGATCTGCCATAACCAAAAGTACCAAACCATGACTCAACTTATAAACAAATACCAGGCTCTTGGCAAAATGAAACTCGAACGATTCAAACCCATCGGGAACATTTTCCATCACTTGGAGAATCCCTTGTCCTAAGACCTCCTTAGTCCGCTCCATGACTGAATCGAAACCATAAAAATATGGACGCATTCGCCGATTTGCTAGGGCAATACCAACTACCCCAGTCAAATTCAGAAAATCTTGAATAACCTCCCGACTCATTTCTTTACGCTTCTTTTATGTTTTTTTATGATAGATATCCCGTTTACCCTAGACCAATTACGCATTCTCAAGGCAATTGCTGCTGAGGGTAGTTTCAAACGAGCTGCGGATAGTTTATATGTTTCCCAGCCTGCGGTGAGTTTGCAAGTACAACATTTGGAACGTCAACTAGATGTACCTTTGTTTGACCGAGGTGGCAGGCGGGCCCAGCTTACCGAAGCAGGACAATTATTGCTTTCCTATGGTGATCGGATTTTAAGTTTGTGCCAAGAAACCTGTCGTGCTATTGAGGATCTGCAAAATCTCAATGGTGGGACACTGATTATTGGTGCTAGCCAAACTACAGGAACTTACCTGATGCCTCGGATGATTGGTTTGTTTCGTAAGAAATATCCTGAAGTTGCAGTACAGCTTCATGTCCATTCTACTCGGCGAACGGCCTGGAGCGTGGCTAATGGTCAGATTGATTTGGCAATCATTGGTGGCGAGATTCCTGTGGAATTACAAGAATCTTTAGAAATTACCACCTATGCCGAAGACGAGTTGGCTTTGGTGTTACCCACATTTCACCCCCTAGCTCAGGTGGGTTTGCTACCTGTAGAAGAATTGTACAAGTTGCAATTTATCACCCTAGACTCCCAGTCCACAATCCGCAAAGTGATTGATCAAGTGCTGTTACGCTGCGGCGTTGATCCGCGCCAACTCAAAACCGAGATGGAGCTAAACTCCATTGAAGCAATCAAAAATGCGGTGCAAGCTGGACTAGGAGCGGCATTCTTGTCAGTAACAGCCATCGAGAAGGAATTGCAAATGGGTATTTTGCAGCAGGTGCACATTGATGGGGTGGTGATCCGCCGTAGCCTCTCGCAGATTCGTAATCCTAATCGCTATCGGTCTAAGGCAACTGAAGCATTTTGCCAAGAGGTTCTACCTTTGTTTCGCGATAAACCAAAATCAAATGCTCCTGACCCCACAATGATGCCATCAATGATCACTAATGCGGAAATTTAATTAGGTTATTTGATTGCTTTAACCAATAGAAATTAATTAAACCTTAATTAAAGTTCTCTTAATTAAAAACCTAATTACATCCTAAAACCGGTATTGCAAACTTAACCGTAATTTTGCTGTTACTGACTGAATGCTTGGGGTGTGGTTAGTATATTTTAATTTTTCAGCAATTTGAAAGATTCAATGAATTTGTCCACATCAGCAGCGGAAATCTTGGTTTTGTCGCCCAGGGCAAACACTTGATATAAGCGATTTTCGACAAAACAAAACCGTCCTTTGATATTAATTTCTACCTTGTCAATTTTGCCGACACCATCAAAATCGCGACAGGGATAACCATCTAACTTCGTCTCTTTATCGGTTTTAATCTCTCCCTGTAAATTGGTCATCGCCCCCTTGACCGACTGAATTAAACCCGTTTGAATTTCTGACTCTTGCACTTTATTCGGAAAATCCGCATAACCCACAAAATAGGCTGATGGGCCAACTTCGGCAGCAACAATATTCAGCTTGACATCCTTCTGATTTTGGGTTTGCTCTTGGGGTTTATTAGGCATTTGTACGCTAAATTTGCCTACCTCCGATTTGTATTCTTGCCAAGAGGGTACGGCATTGGACTCTGGGGTACTATCTGGACTAGGGCTAGGGCTATTGGTTTTGGCGGCGGTAGTCGGACTAGCAGCAGTGGTGCTGGGTGTCGTTGGGTTATTACTATTAGACGCTGGGGTATTACAAGCACTCAGGGCCAAAGCTAAACTAGTAGCAACTAGAGCAAGATATTTTCTCATGATAGGATTGGGGTGATGGTGGAAAAGAAAGCCTGTATTTAGAAGTTTATTTAGCTATTACTAAATAAACCTTGAAGCAATTTCTCGCATAGATTATAAATGATTGCCAGTATTTTCAATTCATTTTCAATTCAAAGTTTGTGCTTAGATGCATCCTGATTATGCGGCTCAAACCCTAGATGACTACCTAATTTTTAACTGCTGAGACTCAATTTAAAAAGTGACAAAACAGTAATTATGGTGAGTTTAAGTATTTAATTATGCGGCTAATATCTGGCTAAATTCTATGGCGAAATTATGTGGCTAATTAAGGCAACGTTCCTTAGTTAACAAAGCGGCGCGGAACTGATTTAAACACATCCGCAACCAGTAGGTGTAATCATCGGGATTGTTATAGATCAGCCGCTGCAAATTATCTAAATCAATCCATTGCCATGCTTCAGCCTCCGCCGGATTAGGTTTAGGCTCACCGTCAAAATAACCTAATAAAACATGATCAAATTCATATTCAACCAAGCCATGATCTAAATCGGCCTGATAAATAAAACTGAATAGCTCCGTTAAATCGCAAGCGATCCCCATCTCTTCATCTAGGCGACGAGTAGCAGCTTGGGCAATGGTTTCTTGGGGGCGCGGATGACTACAACAGGTATTAGTCCATAGCCCTCCCGAATGATATTTAGCTAAAGCTCTTTTTTGTAACAATAATTGCCCTTGACCATTAACGACAAAAATCGAAAATGCCCGATGTAATAGACCCTGACGATGGGCTTGCAGTTTTTCCGCCACTCCGATGGGTTCGTCATGGTGATCAACTAAGATGACATACTCAACGGACGATGGTTCGGTTAGTGGTGGGGTCACAGAATGAGGCTGGGCTGCTGATGGTTGATCCAGAGGGGATTTCGTAGTCACAGATTTGGCAACTTAACGAATATTTAATAAATAAAAGTCTGATGTGATGACAAGGCGAAAATTACAAGAAGCCATAATAAACCATTAGCAAACAAAATACCAAAAAAGCGGTCACAACTCTAGCAATGACTGGCATAGACTAGTTGAGACCATGCCAGTTTTAGCTACCAAGCGAAAGCCCCGCAGTCTAACGGTACTCCGTTGAGTGACGGG
>JBAXSK010000111.1:0-12831 GCA_037130765.1 Pseudanabaena sp. ELA607 | reverse complement strand
CTCGGACACGATACTTGGGGGGTAGCTCCCTGGAAAAATATCTCCATGCCAAGCTTAATCTTAATACTGAAGCCCATAATGTGACTTAAACTCATGTTATGGGCTTTAGTTGTATAATTTGATAGATTATTCTTATGGTTTGAACTCACTCTCAACACATAATCTCAAACATAGTTTTTTGGTAGTTTAAATTATGTCTTGGAAAATTGGTAAAAGGCTTTGTAAGGGTAAATATACTATTACTGATTTTGTCAATGATGCAAATAGCTATGCTTCTAATATAGGAATGGGGCTGATTTCTTATTGGGGATCTATAGAAGGTGCTGCTGGGGCTAAAGTATTAATACAAACATTTAACGATAGTGTTCTTTTTGCGACTCAAGAACGTTTGTGTGACAGGGTGAGAGTATGGCAAAAGATGCAAAATATCAATCCTTCTGAATGGGCGGATCTCATGGCTCCAATTATAGAAATTAGTTGCGAACAGGAGGGGGGCTGGTTTAATAAGCGAAAGCAATGGTTTTGGGGAACTGCATTACCATCGGGACAATTTCTTCTTGATTTTGTGAATGATGTTGCATCATCGTCTCTATCTGTTAGAGATGTGATTAATTATATTCAATATATTGGCGAGACAATTCATAAGTTACATACACTGAAATCACCATTAATACATGGTTTTGTCGCACCAGATTATATTTGGTTATCGGAAGTCAATCCCCAAAAGCCACTGCTTTTAGCTAGTTATGCTTTGCCGATTAATAAACCTAGTTTGATTGACGGATTTGCGGCTCCTGAACAATATAGTGGCATCTGCACTACAGCAAGTGATGTGTATGGTTTAGGAGCCTTACTATATTGGCTGATTACAGGTATAGAGTTTCCTATTCCTAAATCCAATGAGAATCTTCAGGAATATAATGCGATTACTACAGGTATGGCTCCGGCTTTGTGGTCTGTTTTAGCTCCGGCTCTTGCTTATAATCCAGAGGAACGACCTGGTTTGACTCAATGGTTAGAGGCTCTGGAGCAGGTTCGTTTAGAGTTATTAGATCAAGAAAATCAGGAAATATCTCAGGTAGAAGAGCCTAATAATCAATCTGTGCCAGAAGAATTAGCATCTAAATCTGCTAATGATTTGCTAGCTCAGGATATGGATGAGGGTGCTAGGGATTTAAGTTTGCCTGAGGCTAGTCCCGAAGCTACTGATCAAATTGATGTATTGCAGAATCAGTCTGTTAATGAAATACTCGTCTATGCCCATAACCTCAAAGCGGCTGGGGAGTATGAAGCGGCTTTGGTGGAATATCAGAAGGTAACTACTGCTGATCCCCAAAATATGGAGGCATGGTACGAAGCAGGCAATGTGATGGCGCGATTGAAGCGATATAACGAAGCACTGACTCATTATGATATTGTTTTGAATCTGGAGCCGGAATATATTAAGGCTTGGTATAACTTAGGAAATGTATTTAAGGATTTGGAGCGGTATGATGAGGCTCTAATTGCCTATAATCGGGCTTTGACGATTGAGCCTAATTATCATGAGGCATGGAATAATCGCGCTATTGTTTTACGCCGTCAAGAGCGATTTGATGAGGCGATTTTGAGTTACCAACAGGCGATTAATTTAGCTCCAGAGCATAAGGCTTATCAAAAAAATCGTGATTTGTTATTGCAGCAGTTAAAAAAAGATGACAATTAGAGTTACAGCCTTATTGGAATTTGTATGTAGTACACTATAAGCAGCCAATATGACTGCCCCACGCAGATTTTATGGTTAAAATCTGTGCTACATCAAATTGAAAATGGCTCTAATTAAACTTAGCGAAGTTCTCTTAAAATAACCAACGGGGATTACTGCCTCTGATTGATAAAACCTCAGGCGTGGGCTGTTCCGTTAAGGGCAAGATTACCATAGTGGGTGGTGTATTATTGGTGCGACTGGTGCGGCGACGGGCGGCTTCAGCATCACCAGCGGTATAAGATTCTCGATCTGTTGTGGAATTTGGGTTATTATCTGCACCAGAATTTGGAACAGGATTATTAGTAGCCGTAGAATTGAAGACCAAAAATTTGCCATCGGGGGAAATTGCTAGGTTGATGTCTCTTTGTCCTGACAGTTCAATCAGTCTTTTGCTGGTATTAGTTTTGAGGTCAATGGCGGCAATGTATGGTTTTTCTCGAAATAATGTGGGGTCAAGGTCAGTTAGAAGGGCATAGAGCATAGTTTCATTGGGTGAGAATTGCACGCTCAAAATGGAGCCGTTAGTTTTGATTAATTCTTTTTGGACACCTTGATTATTCACTAAATAGAGGGAACGAGTATAATCTTTGCTGAATTTAACCATAGCGGCTTGGCTACCACTAGGGCTGAAATCCATCACAGCACCAAAGCGGGGCAGAAAATCTAACGGCTTGGCATTCTTTTCTAAGGGTAAAATTGCTACGCCTTCGCCTTGGCTAATTGCCACACTAGCGCTGTCAGGGGTAATCATGAAGTCGCCACCGGGAGGGTTATCTAAAGGTTGAGCGGAAGTATTTTCGCGGATAATCCATAAACCATAGCGCCCTGCTTGAGAACGACTTAGCCTTTGCACTAAAATGATTTTGCCATCGGCGGATAAATCAAATTTGAAATTCTGATAATCATTACTATCTAAGATTACTTGGGGAGCGGAAGGGTTATCGGTAATTTGTTCTTGGGCATCAATGCCAATATTAACGGTGTAGAGTTTTTGATTGAGGCGGTTTTCTTCCCCTGTGATGGCACTAAAAAGAATCTTGCGCCGATCAGGATAGATGCGGAAATCTAATACAGTTAATTCGGGAGGTGTAATTAAATGATGGGTTTTGGTAGCGACATCATATAAAACCAAGCGTCCCTTCTCAGCATCGGTGGCTCCAATATAAGCAAAGCGAGGCAGAGGAGTTTGAAAAGTACTACGAAATGGCGCAATGGGTGCTTTTTGTCCAACTTCTTTGGTAAAGCGATCAAAGGCATTTTCTAGGGAAACAGTATAGCGAGTGCCATAAACCACTGGTTCAATCAGGGTATAGGCCATGCGTCGTCCTGACCAACTAGTTTTACCTGGTAAAGGTGGTTCTATTTTGAGATTTTCTTCTACGCTAGTTTGATTCATGGGACGGCTGAAAGTGAGCAAAAATGCTTTATCTCCAGCGTCAATGGTTTGATTTTGCCAGCTAAACTCCCGCACTTGGGGGGCGGTACGGTCACCAATCCACAACAAAATAACCATCACAATGGCAAGGATACATGAAATTGCCGTGGCCCAGCGGTCAAGGGGCAAGGAAAACCAACGCGAAGAAGAACCCATTACAGCAAATATTTAGTCGTGTGGCATTACTTGCACTATTCTAGCTGATAATTTGGACTAGATGATTTTAGCTCAATGATCGCAGTCTTAGAACCATAAACTTATGGAACTAATTGAACTGATTGGAATGTGTTTAAGACAGTAATTAGAGAAGCTTTATCATATTTTAATCATGAAACATCGGATATTCAGCATTATGTTATTGTTACTTGAAATTACTAGATAAAACTTAATTAAGTTTACTCGTAATCATACTTCATGTAGATAGTTCAAAATATTTAGATCATCTACAATAATCTTCAAATTAATAGATTAAATTTATTTGCTTTATCTATTTAAATGACAAAACAACAAAGTTAATGATTGCTTCCTAGTACATTTTCCGAATCATTTAATCTATTAATTTTCTTGACCCAAGGAGTTATTTTTTTTCTACTTTATCTTTTAAATTGCTTACTCCAAATGCATTTCAAGTCATTTTTATCTTATCAAATAATTGTCAATATGTTCATACATTAATGATTAATTGTCAAATATTCTCCTAATCTCTTACACATTTTCTTAACTATTACATTGTAAATTTGTGTCATTAGATACTAGTACTTTAGAAATGTAAATGCTATTTGTATGTCATTGTAAAAAATATTTCTTTAGGTCAATTGATTATGATCACATACGTTTGGCTTTAATGTTTGTCATTCTATCTCTTGTTAACTTCTGGAGGTTAAACTCATGGTGATTATGCCGATGGAAGAATATTTGATGCCAATGGGTACTTTAGGCGCACTCAAGTACCAAGACAAACTGACTAGGCAGACTATTCAACATTCTGTGGTCATGACTTTGCCTGATATCATGGACTATCAGAATTTTGACTGCCTCAGAGATTTTTTGATGAATTTCTTCTCAACCCACTCTCCCAAAATCATTCTATTTGATGTTAGTAATGTTCAAGTGATGGATTCAAGGGGATTAGGAGTCTTAATTTATGCCATGCGTACCGCTACCATGCGTCAAATTCAAGTAATTATTTGTGGAAATCCTAATCCTTGTGTGGCAGATCTGCTATGTTTATGTTTAGCTAAACTGAAATGCTTCGATGAATGCGCCATTTCTTAAACTTCAATTTGGCTATTGATTGGGATGTAGGAGATCGCAATCAATAGTCATCGCCAGTCAAGTTAAAACAAAATGGGTTAGCCTGTGTAATATGGCTCAAGATTTTACTGGGATTGTCAAATCTTCTACTGTTTCGACATAGAGTATATCTTGGGGAGTACATACTGACGTAAATACCGACTGTGATTAATACGCATTGTGATGGCACAATAGATTAGTAATTCCAGCGATGTCTTGTCATCAGTCCACTTATGAGTAACTTTGCCCAAACTTTGTCATCAGTAGAGATCTACGAATCTAAAACCCAAGAAATTGCCCGCCGTATTCTCCAAAATACTGACAATAAAGGCTCTTTTTGGGCAAAACTGAAGGAAAATATCAACCTTGAAGATAAAATCATGGCTTGGTCCATGGGCAATGAAGGTTTGCGGGTGCAGTTGTTTCGGTTGATTGACTGTCTGCCTGCCTTGCACAGCAAAGCCGAAATCGCCCGTCATATGCAAGAATACCTAGCCAATGATGCAGTCAATTTGCCTGCCCTGAAGTCAATTTTAGGTTTTAGTACCGATGATCCTAATTCTTTTACTGCCACCACTGCCGCCACAGTTTTTAGTACTGCGGTGGAATCTCTGGCTAAAAAGTATATCTGTGGTGCGAATTTAGCTGATGCCACTAAAAGCATCGAAAAATTGCGTCGCGAGCAGTTCTGCTTCACGATGGATTTATTAGGCGAAGCGGTGATTAGTGAACCAGAAGCTGAGCAATACCTCCAGCGCTATCTGGACATGATGACCAGTCTAACTAATAAAGCCAAATCTTGGGGCTTAATTGAAGCGATTGATCGAGCCGATGGTCAGGATTTACGGCGGGTGCAGGTTTCGGTTAAACTGAGTGCATTCTATTCTCAGTTTGATCCCCTCGATCCGATCACGACTAAACAAAAAGTCAGTGAACCCGTGCGAATTCTGTTGCGTAAGGCTCAAGAATTAGGTTGCGCCGTTCATTTTGATATGGAACAGTATGCCTATAAGTCTTTGACGTTGCAAATCCTGAAAGAAGTGCTGATGGAAGCAGAATTCCGGCAACGCAGTGACATTGGCATTACCTTGCAAGGCTATTTGCGAGACAGCGAGCAGGACTTGCGGGATTTGATTGCTTGGGCAAAAATGCGGCAATATCCCATTACGGTGCGTTTGGTTAAAGGGGCATATTGGGATCAAGAAACCATTAAAGCCTATCAAAAATCTTGGTCGCAGCCAGTTTTTAGCGATAAAGTTTCCACCGATGCCAATTATGAGCGTCTAATTGAGATTCTCCTAGAAAATCATCAATATCTCTATGCCGCCATTGGGAGCCATAATGTGCGTTCCCTCGCTAAAGCTATTGCAGTGGCGCAAACCTTGAATGTCCCCCGTCGTGCGTTTGAAGTGCAAGCCCTCTATGGCATGGGAGAGAAGTTTGTCAAAGCGATTACGGACATGGGTTATCGCGCTAGGATTTATTGTCCTTTTGGCGATTTGATTCCCGGAATGTCTTATTTGATTCGTCGTCTTTTAGAGAATACGGCAAATAGTTCGTTTTTGCGCCAAAGTATTAGCGAAGAGAAAGATATTCAGGAATTGATTGCTGCGCCGGTGATTACAGCCAAGGATCAGCAATATCATGGGCAGCCAGTGGCGATGACGTTTGAGCAATTCACTAATGCGGCAGATTTAGACTATGCTAAACCAGAGTATCGTCAAAGTTCACAGGCGGCATTGGCTCAGGTAAAAGCACAATTCGGCAAAACCTATTTACCCGTAATTAATAATCAATCAGTGCAAACTATTGAATTTCTCAATTCCGTTAATCCTTCGTGTTTTACTGAGGTGGTGGGTAAAGTTGGTTTAGCATCGGTTACCCAAGCTGAAGCCGCCGTAGTTGCTGCGAAACAAGCATTTTCCGCCTGGAAGAAATTATCTGCTACTGCCCGGGGGAATTATCTGCGTCAAGCCGCTGACATCATGGAAGCCCAGCGCGAAGAATTGATCGCATGGATTGTGTGGGAAGTGGGTAAACCCTTACGGGAAGCTGATGGAGAAGTTTCTGAAGCCATTGATTTCTGTCGTTATTATGCTAAAGAAATGGAACGCATTGAAGCCGGAACCCAGCGCCATGTTCCAGGGGAAGATAACACTTATATCTATCAACCCAAAGGCATCACGGTGGTAATTGCGCCGTGGAACTTTCCTTTAGCCATTGCGATGGGTATGAGTGTGGCGGCTCTGGCGGCAGGCAATACCGTAATTCTCAAACCCGCTGAACAATCTTCGATCATTGGCGCGAAAATTATGGAAGTGCTGCAACAGGCTGGCTTACCCGCTGGGGTTTTCAATTTCTTACCTGGTATTGGTAGCGAAGTTGGCGCTTATTTAGTGAAACATCCCGATGTGCATCTGATTGCTTTCACTGGTTCGCAACAGGTGGGCTGCCAAATTTACAGCGAAGCCGCGATATTACGCCCTGGGCAGAAACATCTCAAGCGCGTGATTGCGGAAATGGGCGGTAAAAATGCCATTATCGTTGATGAAAGTGCCGATCTTGACCAAGCTGTAGTCGGTGTGATGAATTCTGCTTTCGGTTTTGCGGGTCAGAAATGCTCGGCTTGTTCCCGTGCCATTGTTTTAGCTCCAATTTACGAAACCTTTATGGAACGTCTTGTGGCGGCGACCCGTTCCTTAACTGTACAGGCGGCTCATTTACCAGATACAAAATTCGGTCCCGTGATTGATGGGGCAGCGCAGGCAAAAACTTTGGGTTATATCGAAGCGGCTAAGACCACAGCTAGTTTAGCTTTACAAATGCCTGCCCCTGAAGATGGCTATTATGTGGGTGCAACTATTTTCCGTGATGTCGCACCTGACGCTCCCATTGCTCAGGAAGAAATCTTTGGTCCTGTTTTAGCGGTGATTAAAGCCGACAGTTTCTCTCATGCTTTAGAAATTGCTAATAGTACTCAATTTGCCCTAACAGGCGGTTTATTTTCGCGTACTCCTTCCCATATTCAACAAGCCTATGCGGAATTTGAAGTAGGGAATTTGTACATTAATCGCGGTATCACTGGAGCATTGGTGGATCGCCATCCTTTCGGTGGTTTTAAACTGAGCGGTGTTGGTTCTAAAGCTGGCGGTAAAGACTATTTACTGCAATTTTTGGAGCCGCGTGTGGTGACCGAAAATACGCAACGGCAAGGTTTTGCGCCCCTAGATATGATTGAATAGACGGCAGCAAATCCAGAATTTATCGATTCTCAAATGTGATTCAAAAACTTGATGATTAATCGAGAATCGGTAAATTCTCTAGCACTTACTTAATATAGTCATTTAAAATTATTTTGGCACATTAAAAGCACTTGACCACCCCTCGCCTGCGGCGTACCCCTCCAAGGGAGGGGAATTACAGAACAAGACTCAACTTTCCTTAAAAAATCCTACAAAATTTGGGCTAAAAACTTTTGCGTCCGTTCTTCCTTCGGATTAGTAAAAAATTGATCCGGCGGTGCTTCTTCCACAATTGTGCCCCCATCCATAAACACAATCCGATCCGCCACCTCCCGCGCAAATCCCACCTCATGGGTCACCACCACCATAGTCATGCCCTCCCGTGCTAGATTGCGCATCACATCCAAAACCTCTCGCACCATCTCTGGATCTAAAGCCGAAGTTGGCTCATCAAATAACATGATCTTGGGCTGCATCGCCAAAGCCCGCGCAATGGCCACCCGCTGCTGTTGCCCACCGGAAAGCTGATTGGGGTACTTGTGGGCTTGGGCAGCAATTCCCACTCGTTCGAGTAATTGCATGGCTGTAGACTCTGCTTGGGGTTTGCGCTGTTGCCGCACCCACAAAGGCGCAAGGGTGATATTCTGCAATACCGTAAGATGGGGAAATAAATTAAATTGCTGAAATACCATGCCCACTTCGCGGCGAATTTCTTCTAAGGACTTGCTGCTGTGTAATTCAATGCCATCAACCACCACCCGCCCTTCGCGATAGGTTTCTAGACCATTGAAAGTCCGCACAAAAGTTGATTTGCCAGACCCCGAAGCCCCCATAATGGCAATTACTTCACCGCGATAGACCGACAGGCTCACCCCTTTAAGCACATGAAAACTGCCATACCATTTATGGACATTTTGCGCTTGAATCATTACTTCGGTTTGATTAACAGTTTCCGTAGGCTTAATTGGCTCAGTAGTCATAGCGCCAAACCATATAACAACACATACATTAATACCAGTAAATTCGCCCCAATTCTATGACTGTTAACAGTGATCGCCATACCCGAACTTGATGTACCTGTTAATTTAATGTAAAGGGATCAAGGAACGACTTTGTTAATGGGATTATACCCATAATAATCACAAATCATTCGTAAATAGCAAAAGAAGGAACACATCAAATGCGGTTCCCTCCAAAAGACGTTCCTAACAATCCCTATGGGTTCAACTGTAAGCTATGACAAGCAAACCACTAGCAAAGAAAACATTAAATTATGTCCAACCATACAGGCAATTGGATCTAGTAACAGGGTCAATTGTGATTTTTAGCTGTTTTGAGCCAAGGTAAAATCTAGTTTCACGTACCCTCATCACCTAAATTAAGTAACTCAAATTATGATGTAAAACCTTTACAAGTCAGCTAAATAACCATTGATGACTGGGGTAAATACCACAATTAATTCTTGGTAAATTGGTTTTTTAAACGGCACGATAGTATCAGCACAATTGGCTAGGGAGAGATACTGTACCTTAGTAAATTCGCGCTGGTGGGTGTCAAGATTGCAAACTGTGGCTGGCTGATCCCAATAAAAAGCAAACCATTGCTGTTTTTGACCGCGATATTTAGCCCATTTCCCCGAAAGATTCAGCCCATCAGGAAATTCATAATACAGCCAAGGCTCATGGCCATAAACTAATTTTGCGTCCCCTGCCCCATCCCCAACCCTAATCCCCACTTCTTCATACAATTCGCGACAGGCGGCGACTTGGGGTGCTTCGCCTTCATCAATCCCCCCTTGAGGAAATTGCCACGAATTCGGTACATTGAGACGCTCTCCCATTAAAACTTCGCCCTGACGGTTAAACACAATCAAACCGACATTAGGACGATAAAGCTTAGCAGTGGCTGGCGGCTGACTCATGGCATAGAACTGGGTTTAAAAGTTGACTGATAAAAAACTTGGCTCAAAAGTTGTGATTTAAAGTTGTGATTTAATTGGCTAATTCTGTGGGGTGTTAGTATTTGCGTCTTGTCTGAATTCAGCTTACTGGCAATGGTGTCAGCCAAGGGGTATGTTTATGCACAAATCGGCGGTCAAATTTTGCCGCGATGAACCATATTGCAAACGCAGTTCATCCATCAAGTATAAAATGCCCCAGACTATGGCACGGGAATGATCGCGGTATTTTATGGAAAAAATATTGATTCTCCCCCCATGCTACCAAAGCATACACAGAAGGAGAATCTTGACTAGATTAATTTAATTGTGGTTGATGGGTTAAGGTCGGGCAATAGCTACTCGTCTTCAGCAAACTGATAGCGATAGAGATCTTTAGGATCTGGCTCGGGGGAAGCTTCGGCAAACCGGACCGATTCTTCAACCGTGGCTTGAATCCGTTGACGGATCTCCTTGAGTTGCGCTTCAGTAACTAAACCTGCGGTTAAAATCCGATCCGCCAAAATTTTAATGGGATCGCGACCAAACCACTTGTCTTTTTCTTCCCGAGGACGCAATTCATCAGGATCTGCCAAGGAGTGACCACGGAAGCGATAGGTCATACACTCCAAAACGGTGGGGCCTTCTCCAGCACGACCTCTAGCAACCGCTTCTTGGGCCCGTTGCCGTACTGCTAAAACATCCATCCCATCCACTTCATAGCCTGGCATCCCAAAAGCTTCAGCTTTACGGTGAATCCGCACATCAGAGGTAGCCCGCTCATGGAGCATCCCGATCGCCCAGTTATTATTCTCAATCACGAAAATAATAGGCAATTTCCATAGGGATGCCATATTCAGGGTTTCAAAAAATTGGCCGTTGTTACTAGCACCATCGCCAAAGAAACAAGCGGTTACTTGATCAGCATTGGGGTCGCCCATGACTTCGCGGCGATATTTAGACTGAAACGCTGCCCCAGAAGCCACAGGAATACCTTCGGAAACAAACGCATAACCGCCCAGGAAATTATTTTTGGCGGAGAACATATGCATCGAACCGCCGCGACCTTTGCTACAGCCCGTTTCTTTGCCAAATAACTCTGCCATCACTTCATTAGCAGTTACCCCAGAACTGAGAGCATGGACGTGATCGCGGTAGGTGCTGCACACGTAGTCATCGCGGCGCATCGCTTTGATTACGCCCGTGGAGACGGCTTCTTGTCCGTTGTAGAGGTGGACGAAGCCAAACATTTTGCCGCGATAGTACATCTCAGCACATTTGTCTTCAAAATAACGTCCTAGCACCATATCCTCGTACAGGATTAATGCTTCATCGGCGGTGATGTTTAGCTCAGTACTGGCAACTGGTGCAACGGTATCTTGTGGCATTGATCGCTACTTCAATAATTTGGTAACTAAGGGTGTTCTAGCTAGTTTAGCAGGGTTTGTCCCGTTACCGTGCAGCATTACTATGGTGACACTCGCTAAAATCTAATAATTAGCCATGATTAGCCGCCGCCGACTATGGTGACAATTTCTAGATGATCCCCATCTTGCACAATTATTTCTGACCAAAACTGCCGATGGAGGATTTCGCCGTTATATTCCACCGCAAGGAGTCTAGGATTGAGTCCCATCGCTTCAAGGAAAGCTGTCATGACCAAATTAGCGGGACAATCTTTTTCTGTGCCATTGAGGAAAATTTTGATCGTGGTACTGGTTGAATTAGGCAACATAGGAGATAGAGCAGGTGATGATTCCATTACAGGGCAATGGGGCAATAATTTCAATGAGTTATAGGTTAGCGTGAAGCAAGGTGAGTGACTGATAAATTTTGTTTGTGATTTTATCCTGAAATAAGCATCTTTTGGTTTGAAGGGAGTTTTTTTAAGGATACTTACCTAGCCTAAGTGACGGCTAATAGCATATTGCCTACACAATCCTTTTTAGGTAATAATTTTAAATCTCTTTATCCGACGCATCACTAGTTGCTATGGGATCGGCGTAAGCGCTGATAAGGTGATCGTGCGGATTAGCAGTCTTCCCAAATCTCAACAAATGGAAATAATCACTAGCCTTTCTGGTGATTGTTCGGTTTTAGGTAAGATTTCAATGCATAGCCAGATTCGGCTCTGATCTAGGTCTATTACTTTGTTGGTCATGGCTTTCACGCTGTTGAACTCATACGCTTTTACACAAGCACAGGCGCTAGCCTATTTATTTCAAGAATTCATAGCGACGAACAATATGCTAAGTTAATAAGACTTATGGGCTTTAAGATCAATCTCATGAATCTACAGCAAGTTGATTCTATTTCGTCAAAAGAGCTTACTAAAGCAAATCTAAAAATATATATTTTAAAATATATATTACAGAACAACTCTCTCAGGAGCCAGAAGTAGAGAAAATTATTATCTTTGGTTCTTTTTTAAAATCAAATGCACCTAATGACATTGATATTGCTATCTTCCAAAATAGTTGTCAAACTTACCTGACCCTTGCCTTAAAATATCGAAAACTCTTAAGACCTTTATATTCTTTTTTCCCAATTGATGTAATCCCACTTCGCTTAGATGCTCAAGGTAGTTTTATAAACGAAATTAAGTGTGGTGAAGTGATCTATGAAAAGTGAAACTAAAATATGGTTGGATTATGCGGAAGAAAATCTAAAATCATCGAAAATCCTACTTGACAATAAACTCTATAATCCTTCCCTCCAAAATACACAGCAATCAGTTGAAAAAGCCCTCAAAGCTATTATTGTGGAGTATGGCATCCATCTCAAACGAACGCATGATATTCTTGAGTTGAAATATTTATTACAAAGAAAGAAGATTATAGTGAATATTTCGGATGATGAATGTGACTTACTAAATGCCATATATTTACCTTCAAAATATCCTATGGGCGACACCACAGATGAGAGCGATCCAGATGATGAATTGTGCCGCATCTCAATCGATATTGCTGAAAAAGCGCCAATTCAAGGATGAAATGCAACACCTAGAGATCTTGGGGAAAAGGGAGTCAAAAGGATAATCTGAAGATAACAACAGCAATCAGGATATCCTCATGAGCTTTGCGAGTAATTGAGCAGTTATCGATAACGGAGATCAGTCGTCAGTTGAATCGGCATAAAAGTACAATATCAAGAGAGCTAGCAAGAAACACAGATGAGC
>JBAXSK010000110.1:0-12936 GCA_037130765.1 Pseudanabaena sp. ELA607 | reverse complement strand
CAATTTCTACCCCTTGAATGACACGGCGAAAGGTCGAATATGATGGGATTCGGCTCTCGGTTGGTAGTTCTAGCATTGTTTGTAGCGTTTGCCAATGTTTCTCACAAAAGTCGGCTAATGGGCGATATCCATGATAGCCAGACAATACTCCCAGCAAGGTTAGGCACATTACTAGCCACAGTGGATGACGCTTACCTTTACTTTTGCGATTTTTATCTTCCTGTTTTCTCTAGTCTTTACCTACTAACCCTCTCCAAAAATGAAACCGCCCTGCAGGCTGACAATGGTGATGGGGACTGAGTGATTCAAGATTTAGAGATGTTTTGCGATCTTGGCTATCTGTGCCAAGAGAGGTAAGCAAGTTATCGTTATCCCTTGCGATTACCTTTCTCCCAAGCTTGATTCCTAAATACAATCCTGTTATTACTGATTTGATAGACCAGTCTGTAATGTTTTGAGAACTGCTGACATATTGGGGTTCGTTGTCATCATCAAGGCGGACTGTTGGTTCAATACCAACTTCTAACCCTGCGACCGCTGCTTGATATGTACCCAGCCAAGTGATGATGTTGCTATGGGGTTTACCATGTGGGGTAAAGCGTAGGGAAGATGGGACGTGTACGATGCCTTCGATGAGTTCTGCTTTTTTGATATTGGATGCTGTATAACGCCGCTCAAATTCATCTCAATTTAGTCTATCGCCATTTTCGAGGATGGTTAGGGGTGATGGAGAGTTGGCAATTGCATTGCGGTTGTTGCGCTGCGCCGCCACCGATGTCTAGCTGCTAGCTTTCATCCAAAATTAGCGACTCAATCCGCAATCGGTAGTCGAATGCAAAACTCAGTGCCCTGTCCTAACTCTGAATCGACTTCCAATCTCCCACCATGCTTCTCGACCACAATTTGACAGGCGATCGCCAATCCCAACCCAGTCCCTTTACCCACGCCTTTAGTGGTAAACAAGTGATCAAAGATTCTGGCTTTCACCTCTTGGGTCATGCCTTTACCGTTGTCGATAATGCGAATCTCTACCGCATTTTGTTCTATCAGCATGGTGGTTTGAATTGTGATTTGCTGCGGTTTGGCTTGGAGTTCAGCCAGGGAGGATTCTTGAGCGATTTCATCAAACATATCAATTGCATTCGCCAGAATGTTCATAAACACCTGGTTTAACTGTCCAGGGAAGCACTCGATCGGCGGCAATTTATCATAGTTCTGAATGACTTGAATCTCAGGGCGATGCTCATTGGCTTTGAGCCGATATTTAAGAATCAGCAGGGTGCTATCAATGCCTTCATTCAAGTTGACACTGACTTTGTGATCAGTATCGGCACGGGAAAAGGTACGGAGGCTTTTACTGATACCTTTGATGCGATCGGTTGCCCCTTTCATCGAGTTCAGCAACTTCAGTAAGTCCTCGCTGAGAAATTCCAAGTCAATGGCTTCAGCGTTTTCCTGAATGGCAGGTGTGCTATTAGGAAAATGTTGTTGATAAAGTGCCACATGTCCTAATAGATCTTGCACATAATCTTTCGCATTGCCGATACTACCATTGAGAAAACCAATGGGGTTGTTGATCTCGTGGGCAACCCCAGCCACCAGATTCCCTAAGGATGCCATCTTTTCATGCTGGATGAGTTGGAGTTGGGAGTGGGATAGCTGATCAAGTGCCGTTTGTAAGGCTGCTGTGCGCTCTAATACACGTTGTTCAAGTTGCTTGGTGAGGGTGCTCAGTTGCAGATGAGTGTTAACCCGTGCTAGAAGTTCTTCTGTATGGAAGGGTTTAGTAATGTAATCGACTGCACCGAGGGAAAATCCTTTCATTTTGCTGTCGGTATCGCTCAATGCCGTCATAAAAATGATTGGAATGTTAGCCGTAACGGGATTGGATTTCAGTCGTTTACAGATTTCAAAACCGTCGATCCCTGGCATTTGCACGTCGAGCAAAATTAAATCTGGTAGGTAAGATTGCATCTGTTTGAATGCACGTTCACCATTGATCACGGTGGCGACCGTATAGCCTGCTTCTATGAGAGTTTCACCCGCCACTTCTAAATTAGCGGGCATATCATCGACCACAAGAATTCGTCCGTTACTCAACATTAATCTTCTCCGCCGCCAGATAGTGTTTCAATAATTCTTCGATCTCTTCCGCTTTGAATTGCTTAGCTAGTTTCAGCAATGAAGTGGAAAATCTGCTGTAACGCCTGTCTGACCGTGCCAAGGACTCGAGTTGTTCACGCAGTGCTTTTAAATTATCCTCTTGAACAAGGTTTAGCAAGACCTGCAATTCTTTGGTTGTAGGTAAGATGAGTTCGGACTGTGTTTCTGCTTGGGGGTGGTTGCGAGGAACACCATCACCATAGATCCACTCCAGATTTAAATGAGTAGTCAATACGTTGAATAATTCATTAGCGTCCACAGGCTTCGCCAGAAAATCATCCCCTCCAGCCTTCAAAGTCATTTGCTGATCGGCTTGAGACACAGAGGCAGAAGAGACGATCACCTTCTGGTTTTTGAGATCCTCCGCTTGACGCACCTGCTTGAGTAGTTCAAAGCCATCCATGACGGGCATTGCAATGTCTGTAATCACGAGATCTGGCTGGATCTGGTGCATTTTTTCTAGCCCCTCTTGTCCATTTTCAGCTTCGCTCAGCACAAATCCCAACGGTTCAAGCAAGTTGATCAGCACCGCACGATTTTCCCAGCGATCGTCCACCACTAGCAGGTGACGGCGTACCCCTTCGTAGCCGATGATGTTGTCGGCTACGGTTGTCTGTTGCTGATTCCAATCGAGTGCCAACGGTAGCTCGACATCAAAGAAGAAAACACTGCCAACCCCTAGTTGGCTCTTCACTTGAATCTGCCCACCCATCAACTGAACGATCTGCTGGCTAATCGCCAACCCCAGTCCTGTCCCTTCTGCTTGACGAGTTTTATCACCCACTTGCTCAAAGGCTTGGAATAGTTTGTTGACATCCTCTGGCGCAATACCCACGCCAGTATCGGCGACCAAAAAACGGATGTGGGTAGTCTGAGTCTCCAAAGATAATTGCTCAACTCGCAATGTCACACTACCCTTATCTGTAAATTTAATGGCATTGCCCAATAGGTTAATCAGAACTTGGCGTAACCGTTTTTCATCGGCGGCAATCCCGGCGGGCAATGTCTCATCAGGTTCGTAGTGGAAGTCAATTCCTTTCTGCTCAGCGCGGATCTGGCAAATTTCAACGACCCCTTGGAGCAGGGAAGGAAAATGCAGCGCTTGGGGAGCCAGTTCCAACTTGCGGGCTTCGATTTTGGAGATATCTAGCACATCGTTGATCAGATTAAGCAAATGGGAACCGCACTGATGGATGATATTGACCCCATGACGTTCTTTGTCGGGCAAAGCTTTGGAGCGTCCAAGGATTTGAGCATAGCCTAAGATGCCGTTGAGGGGAGTGCGGAGTTCATGACTCATATTCGCTAAAAAATCGCTTTTTGCCTGATTGGCAGAATCGGCAGCCAGTTTTGATTGTTTCAGTAGGGATTGTTCAGTGGATTGCACATAGACCAGTACTCCAATCAGCGTGCCTACGAGGGCTAAAACTACAAACGCGATACCATCCAAAAGTCGCAACTGGGATTCGATATTCTCACGGGGAATCACCAGCACCACTGACCAGTTGGCTTCTTTCAGGGGCAGAAAGGCTACATATCTTTGAACCCCGGCAATGGTGACCAATTCAATCCCCTGGTACCGATTTACCATTTTCTGGGCGATCACCGCTAAATCTCGATCCTGCGATTCAACCAGACTGGGTGCTGGCTTTTCCAAGGTGGCCATGAGGGTTGAATCAGGATGGGTAATGGCAGCACCTTGAGAATTGAGTGCAAATGCATAACTGTTACTGCCATATTCTAGACCCCGAACCACATCGGTAACTTTTTCAATACCAATGGGAGCATTGACGACACCAATCGGTTTTCTCGCCGGATCTTGAACTGTACCCGACCAAATGGGAGCCGCAAACACAATGATCGGTTTTCCAGAGAACCGCGAAATGATCGGATCGAGTACAGTGGATTGCCCAGCCATGCCTCGTTTAAAGTGGGGGCGATCACTGAAGTTAAGATTGGTTCGCCCTGTGAGAACATTGAAAAATCGGCCTTGGGGATCAATAATTCCTAGGAATGGCTCAAAGGTTTTGAGGCGCTGCTGTTCTGATGCAAAATAGGGAGCCATTAATGCCCAATCCATTGTTCGAGTGATGGGCACATTGGCGATTGCCTCCGTCTCAGATTTTCTCAAGGCAACCCATTGATCGATGGTATACGCCCCAGTATGTACCCTCAGTAAAGCGTTTTGTTTCAGATTTTCCAAGGTGGAGTTTCGCACAACCTGATAGCTGAAATAGGCTGCCACCCCAACCACCAACGCTGTCCCACCAACAATGAGACGGGTCACCAAGTTACGCGAAAACCGCACAGTACTGGCGGAAATAGAAGAGCTTGAACCTGATGCCATCTTTTCAGAGTGACCAGTTGGACGGTTGGATGGAGAGGACATGACGGCGGGTGATTATAAAGTAGTAATGATCGAGTACGTTTCATTATTCCCGGACAGCAGCCAAATCAAACAAAATAATTGACTAGTCCTTTATTGGTTTCAGACACCTCAGCAAAGGCACTTTCGATTGCCTCACTTAAGGCTTGATAAGTTTGTGCTCCCAAAGTTTTGAGCGTATGCTTGACTTTTGACCTAGACATATACTCACTAACGACTTAACTCAAGACTACACCCCTGAAGTAAATGCTATTTGCGACCTCAGGTGGAATATTGAGGAATTTCATCGTGAACTCAAACAATTGACTGGTATTCAGTCTTGTCAATGCCGCAAGTCTAGAATTCAGCGTAATCATATTGCCTGTGCCATGTTGGTTTGGCATCATCTTAAACGTTTAGATTTTCAAGCTGGTAAGACTATCTACCAACTTAAATCTCGGTTTTTGTCTGATTATTTAAGATCTCAACTTAAGCATCCTTCTATCCCTATGGTTCTTGCGTAAGTCCTAATAGTTAATTCAATTTTTTGTAAAATAACTTTCTTTTTTCTTCTTGAATAATGTCAATTGAAAGCCCAACAAAAGATAAAATCTTTTCAGCGTCTTTTTTCGCATCATAGCTACCATATGTTGCATTTGACAGACGAATAATTTCTCCCGAACCTGTGCGCAGAGAAAGAGAGTAAAAAAGTGTTTCTCCATCATCAAGCTCCTCAATAATTACAGAACTAAGTTCATCTAGGCTCCAAATTTTAGGTTTACAGAGATATCGCTTGATGCTCAAATATCCTGCAATTCTCTGAACAATTCTATATTTCTTTTTATCAAAGATTGTGACTAGCATATGCCCAAGAAGAATATAGACACATGAAACTAACCCCAAAAGAGACACGAGTGCAAGCGCCAGAGGATTAGTAATTATAGGCAGAATCTGAATAGCTGAGTAATAAAAAGAAAATCCACTTATAACACCGATAATCAAACAAATGAGTTGAGGTGCGACACCATCATCACCATACTTTATTCTGTGTTTAGATATAGAGGTAATCTTGCTTTTCATAAGCTAAGGAAATCAATTTTATTTCTCTAAGTCATTTAAAATTATTTTGGCACATCAAAAGTACTTGACCAACCTGCGGCTTACTCTTCCAAAGGATAGCAGGCTTTGGCTGACGGAGTGGTGTTATTTATTGTTTTCAAGTCGTGCCATTCTTACTTTGATTGACTATAACTATGCACTACACGGAAAATTTCTGCCTAATAGAACTATAGTCGATATAGACTGAATCTCAAGTTTCCGCCTAATTACCTAAATGGCGTGTTAGCCCGACAATATAGCGATACATGGAACCGTGGCTAGATCAACCCAAAATCAAGCTCTTAGTGCCATTTGATTAGTCTTCGTTACGATGAATGGGAAAACAATGGCGGCTCAGCATACCACATTCCATAATGACCTAAAATGCCTCGCATAATTCCTTGATTAGAACTAGATAGATTTGTCGGCAACGATAGCGCTAAACCCGCCACCTGACTGCCTAAATATGAAAATACCTCACTCTTTTGGCTGATTAAAGTAGCATTAACACCTGGCATTTGTTCGAGATGGGCAGCTAATTCACGGTACATCGCCAAAGAGATTTCCGGTTGATAGGTGATGTGATATTGGCTCACCATCAGGTTAGAGGTTGCGGTGTCTGACTGACTCATGGCATCGGATTAGGGGTTATAGACCTATTACATATACATTCTGATTTAACTTTCCTTAATCCACTTGATCAATAACCTTCATCAGGAAACCCGCTGCATTTTTTCTTCAGGCAGGTTATAACTCAAAGGTGTAGCACTACTGCTATGCTCTGAATTTTTCATCTCAGCTTTGATTTCAGAATTTTCTACCATCGCAGCATTACGAACACTATCCGCTATTTTGGCACTAGGACGGGGTGCGGGGGGAATTATGCAACAGTTCACCTCATCAATACAAACCTTGCCCCATTGCAATGCCCAGCGCACCAAAGCAACTCGGTTATCGGTTTGGGTCTTAGTTAAAATATTACTAATATGATTATCTACTGTTCGCTTACTGATGGCGAGGGCTTCAGCAATGTCTTGATTGGTCAAACCACCGGCGACAAGCTCAATTACCTGTAGCTCTCGGTCAGAAAGATTAGCCGAGCCATTTTGTGAAGCATGACTGGCATCATGAGGAGGGATTGATTTATTAGCTGGATGGGGATTGGTTTCAGCGTTGGTCATGGTAGGGTGGGGAATGAAGTGGAATATCAGGCGGGGCGGAGTCGATGCCAAAACCATGCCGACTGCAATCACATTGCAATTCAAAGTTTTAGGAACTATTATTGAATACAAAACTTGAAATTTACAGTCTTATATTCAATAACTGAATGAGCTTGAATGGCTAGCCCTAGTTGCTTCATAGAAGCTAATTTGTTGGCAATATGAAAAGTTTATGCAGTACTTAGTTAATAATTTTAATCGATAAAGCTAATAGTTAACGGCTAAGCAATGAGTATAATTTCTTAGCCAAAATCCTGTCAACTAAACATTAGATGGATTTGTCGGCTATAGGTTGAGGTGATCGTGGACTAGTTAACTACGGGGTATCATGGCACAACCGGAGCAGATCATTAGGTAATGCTTCAGATTGCTAAAATATTGGTGTATTTAGGGTAAGATCCAAGCCAGAGCGGGCTGATTCGCCACAGGTGCGCGGTGATGGTAATAGCTTTTCCGGATTAGCAATGCCCGTGGGATCAAAGGTATCTCTGACCCATGCCATAGTTTCAAGGTCGGTGTCGCTAAACATCAAACCCATGTAACACCGCTTGTCTATGCCAATCCCATGTTCACCGGAAATACTGCCACCGACGGCAACACATAATTTCAATATTTCACTGCCAAGGGCTTCGACGGCTTCGAGGGCATGGGGATTGGCATTGTCGTATAAAACCAGCGGATGCAGATTCCCATCTCCGGCATGGAAGACATTGGCGACTCGATAGCCATGTTTGGCACTGAGTCGCTCGATTTCCGCTAATACATAGGGTAATTTGGTGCGGGGAATTACCCCATCTTGCACATAGTAGGCAGGACTGAGCCGTCCCATAGCCGCAAATGCCGCTTTACGTCCTTTCCAGAGGGTGAGGCGGGCTTCTGGCTCTGTGGCACTGGTGACCTGACGCGCCCCGTTGCGGTAACAGATTTGCTGCACCTGCGCCGAGATTTCTGCGACTTCTAGGGTTGTGCCGTCAACTTCCACTAATAAAATGGCGGCGGCATCCCGGGGATAACAGTTGGTGGCGACGGTATCTTCCACGGCATTGATGCTCAGGTTATCCATGATTTCCATGCCCCCCGGAATAATCCCCGCACCAATAATGTCGGAAACCGTAGCTCCAGCCGCTTCGATGGAGGTAAAATCTGCCAGCAAAACACAGATCGATTCGGCACTTTTGAGGATTTTTAGGGTAATTTCCGTGGCGATGCCTAAAGTACCTTCGGAACCAACAAACAAACCGGTTAAGTCATAGCCAGGCATTTCGGCGATTTTGCCACCAAATTTGCTAATGGTGCCATCGGGTAAAACCACGGTCATCCCTAAAACGTGATTAGTGGTTACCCCATATTTCAAGCAATGCACACCGCCGGAATTTTCGGCTACATTGCCCCCCACAGAGCAAATAATCTGACTCGACGGATCGGGAGCATAATAAAATCCGGCTCCGCTAACGGCTTGGGTCACCCAGTTGTTAATTACCCCCGGCTGCACCACCACTCGCTGATTATCTAGATCCACTTCTAAAATTTGTTTCATCAACGCCGTGACGATCAGCACGGAATCTTTGAGGGGTAATGCCCCACCAGATAAACCTGTACCAGAACCTCGTGCCACAAACGCTACGCCCGCTCGATGACAACAGGTCACAATTGCCGCCACTTGCTCGGTAGTGCGGGGCAAAAGCACTAGGGCTGGGGTTTGGCGATAACTGACCAAACCATCACACTCATAGGCAAACAATTCTTCGGGAGTGCGTACCACATACCGCTCACCGACAATAGCAATCAATTCTTGGGTGAGTTTTCGCCAGTTGATTGGCTTGCTAACTGCGCCACCAGCCAACGAATCACCTTGAGGCATCATAACTCTAACATTCGGTTGATCAGGGCTAGTTGCAGTGGGAGCAGTCATAATTGATGAGCAGATTTAGGAACAGTTGAATTGATCAGCAGATTTATTCTTGATTGTAATGGAATTACTTTGAAGATTTAGAACTAAATATCGCTGTTACTTAAACCAAAAAAATTCAGGAAATATCAAATCCAGATAATAATCTAGAATTTCTAAAATATAATTTATAAAATATTTAGTTCAACGTTAACCTAAAAATACTGTCCTAGCAAAAAGTTCTCCAGCTTCTTAATTAAAAAACTGAAGAACTTCCAAAGTTAAATTTGAGGGCGAACGAGGGGACTTGAACCCCCGAGTGGCGGAACCACAATCCGCTGCCTTAACCACTTGGCTACGCTCGCCATTTCACAGTTAGATAACTTAACATAATCCATTGTGGTTTGTCAAGCTTCTTTTCGGTCAGAACTCCACAGCTTTTGCCAGAGGCGCTGAATTTTTTGCAGCAGACTAGGTGTAATCAGACCCTGGGGATAAAAAATACTGCCCAATACAATCAAGGCTCCTAGCAAAATTAAGCGAATACTGGCATCTCCGAATAATTTAGCTAAACCCACGGGTAATCCTTGCACCCCAGACAAACCCCGCAATACTTCCGGTAAAGCCGTTAAAAACATCCCCCCTGCCACGGGTCCCCACAGAGTACGCGAGCCGCCAATTAACACAAAAGCGAGATAGGTAATACTTGCGTCAAATGTACCTTGGCGGGCATTCCATGTATTCAGAAAATGGGCGCTAGCGGCTCCGACGATGCCTGCTAAAATCCCCCCCAAAGTAAAAGCAAAAACTTTATAGTAGGTGGGTGAAATGCCCATCGAGTCAGCGGCTAACTCATCTTCTCGAATGGCGAGTAATGCCCGCCCAACGCGAATTTTTTCGAGGCGATAGACAAAAGCCATACTGATTAATAGCAGCGGCAATGCCACCCATGTATAGGCAAGAGGCGTGTTAAACGGCTGGGGAATGCCAAAAATGCCCACTGCGCCGCCGGTGATTTCTAAATTTAATGCCAAGATGCGCAGGATTTCCACAAAAGCAATGGTGGCGATCGCCAGATAAATGCCCCGCAGACGTAAAACGGGAATCCCCAAGGCCACCGCTAACACCCCAGACACCAAGCCAGCAATTAGCATTTCTAAGATCAGCCAATACCAAGGAAATTCTGGGGTGGGGGGCAGTACCTTGGTAGACAAGATCGCCGCAATGTAACCGCCCAAAGCATAAAATCCGGGGGTGGCTAAAGATAGTTGCCCTGCCATGAGCGGTAAATATACCGAAATACCCAAGGTTGCGCCAAACAGCATTGACACAAACAAAAAACCGTAGGTGTTAAAAAAATCTGTCATGGTAATTTGATATATGGGGAGATGCTTCGGAATGACGATGGCCCGTGACCGTTGAATAGGCTCATAAATAGGGCTGAAATAGTTGGCTTATCTCGATAAAGTTACCTGATAGAGCCACTTCCAACCATAGGCGTAGCGGTGCTAGAGTGAAGTAGTGTATGGCAAATAAACGGATCAATCCCTGATGGGACAGGATTTTGCGCCATCAGCTTAGACTATCCCTAAATCAACACCAAAAGCCTAAACCTAGACAATCTCTTTCACTAATCAATCGCGCAAAAAATAGGCAAATCATAAAGAGATTGTTAAGATAGTTGAAATTGCTAAAATCATTACAGTTGTGGTGACGCTGCAAATGATCGAGCCACAAAGTATAGTCATAAGATGTAGTCATAGCGGTGTCATAGCCATGACTGCACCTGTGGTTTAAATTACTGCTATAGAGTCTTTTAGCAATTACCTTATGGGTTAGCAAACTTACAAACAATTAGCTAATTGTTTAGATAGCTACTTAGATCGGATCTGGATTTAGCACCTTATTCCATCAAGTTAAGCTGAGTTGTTTGTCTATTTTTTTCACCTATTGTCAACCCCTACCAAAATCATATAGAGAGCAAGCGAACGTGGACATTCAAATTGGTCGTGGGAAAACTGCCCGCCGCGCCTATGGTATTGATGAGATTGCCCTAGTACCGGGTTCTCGTACCGTTGACCCAAATGCGACTGATACTACCTGGGAAATCGGTGGTATTAAGCGCGAAATCCCCATCATTGGCAGCGCGATGGATGGCGTAATTGATGTGGGTATGGCAGTGCGCATGAGTCAATTAGGGGCACTGGGGGTGATTAACCTCGATGGGATTCAAACCCGTTATGAAGACCCTACGCCTATTTTGGACAAGATTGCTGCGGTGGGCGTGACGGAATTTGTCTCGTTGATGCAACAACTCTATGCTGAGCCAGTTAAACCAGAACTGATTAAACGCCGCATTCAAGAGATTAAAGAAAAAGGTGGTATTGCCTGCGCCAGTAGTATTCCTGTTAATGCGGAAAAATATGGTTTGATTGCCGCAGAAGCTGGTTGTGATTTATTTTTCCTGCAATCGACGGTGGTTTCGACGACCCACATTACCCCCGAAGGAATTTTTGCCCTTGATTTGGCGGCTTTCTGTGCCAAGATGCCGATTCCCGTGATCATGGGTAACTGCGTCACCTATGATGTCACCATCGAATTGATGAAAGCCGGAGCGGCTGGTATTTTGGTTGGGATTGGGCCCGGAGCGGCTTGTACTTCTCGCGGGGTTTTGGGGGTGGGTATTCCCCAAGCTACGGCTGTGGCTGACTGTGCTGCTGCCAGAGATGATTTCGCTAAAGCCACTGGTAAATATATTCCCGTCATTGCCGATGGTGGCTTAATTACCGGCGGTGATATTTGTAAATCTATTGCCTGCGGTGCGGATGCGGTGATGATTGGCTCACCTTTTGCCCGTGCTGCTGAAGCTCCAGGGCGGGGCTATCACTGGGGTATGGCTACCCCTAGTCCAGTACTACCCCGTGGCACGCGGATTCGGGTAGGCACAACGGGTTCCATTGAGCAAATTTTGCGGGGCCCAGCGGGTTTGGATGATGGGACGCATAACTTCTTGGGCGCGATCAAAACCAGTATGGGAACCCTTGGCGCACAGACTTTACGGGAAATGCAGCAGGTAGAAGTGGTGATTGCACCATCATTGCTGACTGAAGGCAAGGTTTATCAAAAAGCGCAACAGTTGGGTATGGGTAAATAAAGCCTATCTATGTCTTGAGAATTTAACTTGGACATATTTGGCTCTACTACAGAGACTCTGCTGAGGGTACACTTAGATATAAAGCCTCTACTTTTTAACGGAGTAGGGGCTTTTTTGTATCTAAATTGCATCAGGATCGATCCCTATCGATCTCAAATAATTCGCCAATTTTTCTTTTTGTTGACGTTCTTGATTGGCAAGCAAAAGTTGTTGCTTAGCGATCACCTCCGCTTTTTGCCTAGCCATAGATTCTTGTTCCGCGCGTTCTTCCGCAGTCAAATACCTGACACAATCGCGATCATACCAATAGAGCCATTCCCGATCCCAATCAGCACTAATACTGCGCTCGCTGCCAAGCCCCAAGCTGATTTCTGGCATCCATATCACCTTGCCACCTTCTTGTAACAGCGTCAACGATGGCATCAATTGGTATTTACCATCCACTAATTTATAGACTTCCAAAGATTCGTGTTTTTGGTAAAGTCCTCTGCGACCGCTTGAGGTATTGTAAATCCCATAGTAAAGAATTCCTAAGTCTTGATACTGTTCCAGCTTGCGATCGTATTCGCCGTTATATTTTTTGGAGATAACTTCTAATACTAAGATTGGTAATACCTTCTCCTGCCATAGGACATAACTTAATCGCCCGTTCTCATCTATGCGGCGCGGCACTCCTAAAGCCAAAAAGCCATCGGGAACAATTACCTTTGATTTTTCTGGATCCTCAATATTTGGCTCATAATAAATTCCCATATCCACGCCCCAAAACCAATCTTGGCGATTGCCCCAAATTGACCGCAGTAAGTTCAGCAGCATATTGGGAATATCGTTTTGCAGTTCGTTGTCCACAGGGGTTTCGTCGGAGTCAGGCAAATCTTCCGCAGTGGGGAGGTGGTGATATTCTGGAGGAACTGTAATCATCACTTTCGACCCGTTACGTTAGGTTGATTCTTTCGTTAGTATAGAACCGATTTGATATCTTATAATAGCCTAAAAAGGGTTAAGAAATGTGCTACACAAGTGACTTAAGCGACAAGGAGTGCGAGAT